>JBBSAX010000204.1:0-9253 GCA_038251885.1 Pyrinomonadales bacterium
AATAATTTAGACCGATAATCAAATGCAAAACAGTCGCCAATTATTTATAAATCGGCGACTGTTTTGCATTTTGTTAATTTAACTTCGTTATTTCTTAGCAACGTCTTTCTTCATTTCATCTAGTTCCTTCTGCGTCTTTTCGATGATCTGTTTAAGCGCGTTTCTCATTCCGTCGTCTTTGGCTTTTTCCAGAGATTTGTTCAAAGCGAGCAAATATGCCGTTTTCAGCGCAATTTCTTGCGGAACTTTCACGTCCGGTTCAACGCCCGTGCCTTCCCAATTCGTTTTTGTAATCGGATTTATCGCACGTCCGGTCGGAATGAAAATGCCGAAATGGTCATTCAAACGAAACATTCCGCCCGGATTCGCTCCGCCGCCCGTCGTTTCGCCGACTATCGTTCCTCTTTTTAAGACTTTCAAATTATTTGAAAATTCTTCCGCGCCGGAAAATGTCCGGTTGCTCGTTAGCACATAAATGTCTTTGTCGCCGTATTTTTTGCCCGAAACTTTTGGATTAGTCCAAAATTCTTCGGTTTTATTGCCCTCGCGCCAGTAAAGATCGTTTAGATGAACAGGTTTTTCGCCGAAAAGATATGAACAAATCAAAGCGACCATCGCCGGATCGCCGCCGCCGTTTTGACGCAGATCAAAGATCAAAGCGTCCGTATTATGAACAAAATTCATCGCCGTTGCGACCGTTTCCGCGCCCATTTCAGGATCAAAAAATCCGCGAAACTTTATATAACCGATGTTTCCCGGCATCCATTCGGCTTGTTCAAAGCCGTAATTATTTATCTTCATCATTTCGGAAAATTCAGCCTTTTCCACTTCGGTCGGTTCGCTCTGCTTTTCTCTGACCGGAATCGGTTTTTCCGAAAAACGCACGCGCATATGTTTATCGTGGCTGACCGATTGCAAATCATTTGTTAATTTTTCGGCAAATTCTTTTGCACTTGTTGAATTATCGTATTTCTTATTCTTTAAACGTGCGCGAATGTCAGTCTCCATTTTTTTTGCAACATCGGGAAAAACGTAAGAATCATTTAGATTTTTCAACATTACTTCAATTACTTCGGCACGAACTTTCGCTTCAATGGTTATATCTTTTTGTTGAGCAAATGCGTCCGTCGAACCCGACATAAAGATCATTATAAGTGCCAATAAAGACAATCGTTTCTTCATAATTTTAACTCCTTAATATTCTTTTATTTTCAGCGTTTTAACGAGCCATTAAGTAGCAAATTTGCCAAACGAAGTGTTTTCGCTTCAATATCCGCGCGTTCGCCGAGTTCTTTGGTCGTTAAACTGAATGGAAGCAGAGAATTTGTCGCTAAAAGCAGTATTTCTGCGATTTCCCGCGAATTTCCGGCGGCAAAAGTATTTTGGGAAATTCCTTCTTCGATGACTCGTGCAAATATTTTCGATTCTTCCTCAAAATAACTTTTGCGCCGCGCCAGAAGATTCGGACGCAAAGCAGACAATAAATCGTTGATGCTTTGCGTATAATGCTGAACGCTGTCAAAACGAAACAAAACTCTCTTGATTAACATCTGCCGCAACTTTTCCGCACCGGACATTTTGCAATTCGCAATAATTTCCAGCTCTCCTTTTAAACGCTCGATGATGCGGTCAATGTGCGAAAGCGCGATTTCTTCCTTGCTCGTAAAATGCAGATAAACACTGCCTTTTCCAATTCCGACTTCGTTTGCGAGTTCGTCAATCGTCATCTTTTGATAACCTGAACGCGCCAGCAATCTGTCGGTTGCATCTAAAAGGGCTTCTCTAACTTCCCTGCTTTGAACTCCATTTTTCATACTTATTTATTTTTGACCGAATTTTAAATTCAGTCAAACCTAGAAACGACAGTCTTTTTATGAATGTTTCAACTTTTTTTACAAACCTGCCATATCCCATTTGCGAACGACTTCATTTATCAGATTCGCAACCTTGTCTGTAACTTTTTTGTAGTATTCATCCGCCTTCTTCTGATCGAATTTCGGATAACCCTGACCTTCCTGATAGAGTCCGATCGAAGACGGGAAAGGCGTTGCAGACCAAGTTCCCGGTTTTGGATAAGCGGTTGCTAAATCATCTTTATACTTGTCTTTATGAACGAGCGTCGGGTCAATCGCTTGAATAAAAGCCGTTTCATTAAGTCCGGCGTGTCCGCCGTCTTCACCGAAAACTTCTTTTGTTTCATCAGACGCAAACGACCACCAATTTATTACCAGTGTTCGGACCTTTTGCTCCTTTGAAACTTCAGCCGCGACCGCTTGCAAAACGGCAGTTTGTCCGCCGCCGTGTCCGTTCATTATGATGATGTTTTTAAAACCATTTTTCGCCAGACCTTCTAAAATCTCTTTAACAAACGGACGATACGCCGCTTCGCTGATCTGAAATGCGCCCGGATATGCTTCCATACTTCCCGTGATTCCATATGGCAGAGTGGGTGCGATCATTGCGTTTACGCGCTTGGCAATAGTCTGCGCCATCGCTGTCGGTGCAGTATTGTCCGCGCCGTTATTAATCACGCCGTGTGGTTCGAGCGTTCCGGTCGGCAAGATCACGGTTTTGATTTTCGACGGCACAGTTTCCTTAAATTCCATCCAATTAATTCTGTCCATTTCCCGCGTCGAAACCACGTCTGATTGTGAATAAACAGCGGCTGAAAACACGCATAGAAAAACCATTAATACTAATATTCCTTTCATTTTTTTCTCCTGATTTTTGAAAATTTTACAAATTTCTATTATAAGAACACAATTTACCCGACAAAAAAAGACTGCCGTGAAAGCAGTCTTTTATAAAATCTGATTTTTCAATTGAAAACCGGAATTAAATTATCTTTTCCAGTAATTTTTGATCTTTAGATCAAGCATCGGGAAAGCACAATATTCGACCGTCCTGCCGGATTCGCGCAGAGTTTCGACCATTCCAATAGCGGCATCGGCGTTGCGCGTGTGAACGACAATGGTTGCGGCTCGCTGCAATTCTTTATTTTCATTGAGCCACCGGGCAATTTCGTAACCCGTATTTTCAAAATCGCTGTGCGTGTTTGATTCGTAATGATGCGGTAACAAATCGTGGTCAAGAAAAATCGCGTCGTAAGTATATTGCTGCAAAAATTCTTTGGCTTCATCAACCGTTTCGGCAATGTCTAAATCGTCGCCTTCGAATCTTTTTTGGAACCAGCGATGGCGGCGGCGGTCATCATCAAGTAAAAAAACCGAGATCGGGCTTCGTTCGGCACTTAGATTTGCCAACCCGAGTTTTATCATAACGCTTCGAATAATACTCATAATTCTTGAAAGTCTTTCCTTCTCAAAAGTTTTAATATAACACAGGCTTGAAAGAGTAAGAACGAAAGAATTATTTTTTTGCAAGAATATGAATTTTTTGTTAAATCGTAAGTCTTGTGTTTTCAAAAACTTCACTTTTTCGCCTTTTTTAAAGTTCTTTTCAGCCCGATATTTACTGGGTTTTTAAAATCAAATTAAAACTTGAAATCGCGCCATAGGATGTTATAATCCAAAACAGCTTCAAAATGATTTATTGCTAAAACACTTTAACTTTTTACCTGAAAAGAATTCAATTTTAATAGCTTAGATGCCACAAGAAAAAGCGACAATTTATCCGCTGTTTGCCGTTCCGAACAAAGCGCAGGAACTTCCCGAACCGGAATATTTCGATTCACCTGAACCGGGCGAAGATGAAGAGATTTGTTCGATTTGCTACGGCTCAGGAATGGAAGTCGTCGCCGGAAAAGGTGCGCGAACTTGCGAATGCCGCAAGCAAAATAAGCATTCAAATTTAATCGAAAAAGCGCGAATTCCGAAGCGTTATACAGATTGTCATTTTCACAGCTACAAAGTTTTTAACGCATCACAGGAACGAGCTTTTCGCTATGCTTCCCGCCTTGCGATGGAATATCCGGCGGTCGAACGCGGACTTCTTTTCACGGGAACGGTCGGAGTCGGCAAAACCCACTTGGCAGTTTCGATTCTTAAAAGTTTGACCGAACGCGGTTTTTCTTGTCTTTTCTACGAATTCGGTTCGCTTCTTAAAAGCATACAAGATTCTTACAACAGCGTTTCAAAAACTTCTGAGCTGAAAATTCTCGCGCCTGTCTTTGATGCGGAAATTTTAGTTTTAGACGAAATAGGTGCGGCAAAATCGACTGATTGGGTTCGCGACACGATGGCGCATATCATCAATTCGCGTTATAACGACAGAAAATTAACGATCTTTACAACAAATTATCACGACGAAAGAAACTCTGAACGCGAGGAAACTCTGGAAGAAAGAATCGGCGTTCGCCTACGTTCCAGACTTCACGAAATGTGCCGAAGCGTTTCAATAACGGGCGAAGATTATCGCAAAAATTTCGATAAAGTTTCGCCGATCAGAAAAAGTCCGCGATAAAAAAAGCGGAACGCGAACTTCATTTCGCCAATTGTAAACTCCAGCTTAAATAATTCATCAAAATCAAGAAACTTTTTTCAACTCTTACCAGCGAACTAAAGTTCGCGTTCCGCTGATTTTTCCATTACAAATTTTGATTTGTAAACTCTGTAACCGAGCAAAACCGCCAAAATCAAACCGAACAAGATCGGGTAAAAATAATCGGATTTTTGAATCATATAAAAATGTATAATTCCGCCGATTGCAGCGAAATATATCAGGCGATGAAGTTTTTGCCAGTTTTTTCCGCCGAGCCGTTTAATCATTCCGTTGGTCGAGGTAATTGCCAACGGAATTAATAAAGTAAAAGCCGCCATTCCGACGGCAATAAACGGTCGCTGCCAGATGTCGCCGATGATCGCGGGAATGTCTAAACTTTTATCAAAAATGCTGTAAGTAATCAGATGTAAAAAGCCGTAGAAAAATGCGTAAAGTCCGAGCATTCGGCGGAATTTTACCAATTGATTCAAGGCGTAAATCTTTCGAAGCGGCGTAATTAAAAGTGTTATTAAAAGAAAGACTAAAGTTAAAACTCCGGTCGTACGAAGGAAATATTCAATTGGATTTGCGCCCAAGTTTCCAAAATACGCGTCCCACGCAAGTAGAACAAGCGGCACTAAACTATTGATAAAAATGACTATTTTGTTAAATTTTGTGTCGTTCATTCTAAAATTAAAAATTCTTTCTCAAATCCATTCCTTCATAAAGTTTCGCAACCTCGTCAGCGTAGCCATTGAACATCAAAGTTTTTCGCTGTCCGAGTTCGCCGATGCGTCTTTCCGTCGCTTGCGACCAGCGCGGATGGTTAACTTCGGGATTTACGTTTGAGTAAAATCCGTATTCGTTCGACGCACTCAAATTCCAGGTTGTCGGCGGTTCTTTGTCGGTCAAAATGATTCTGACAACCGATTTGATGCTTTTAAAACCGTATTTCCAGGGAACTATAAGCCGAATCGGTGCGCCATTTTGATTCGGCAATTGTTTGCTATAAATTCCTGTCGCTAAAATAGCTAACGGATGCATTGCTTCATCGAGGCGCAAACCTTCGACGTAAGGAAATTCGATCCCGGCAAAAAGACTCGATTGCATTCCGTTTTTTCCTTCGGGTAATTTCACGTTTTCGCCTTTCGGATTCGCGCCATTATAAAATGTTTGAAACGCGACATATTTTGCATTTCCGAGCGGTTCGACCTTTTCGAGCAGAGTTTTTATCGGAAAACCGATCCAGGGAATAACCATTGACCAGCCTTCGACGCAGCGAAAACGATAAATCCGTTCTTCCTGCGTAAATTTCAAAAGTTCTTCGATGCCGAAAACCTTCGGTTTCTGAACCAAACCTTCAACCGAAACCGTCCAAGGTGTTGTTACAAAATCTTCTGCCGCACGCGCAACGGCGGTTTTGCTCGTCGAAAATTCGTAATAATTATTATAATTCGTGATGTTTTCGAGAGATGTTAATTCATCGCCTAATTTTGTTTCCGTTTCCTTTACGACATCGGCGATTGCTGCCGTTTCGACTTCCTTCGGCGGCGGCGGATTGATGAATTTATAAATTCCGGCGGTCGCCAGAGTCGTTCCCGCAAGCAAACCGGCGCGAATAAAATTCCGCCGATTCACATAAATATTTTCGGGCGTGATCTCGCTTGATTTTATATCGTTCGGTCTTTTATCTGACATATAGTTTTATTCGTTAAAACTCCTAAAATGGTTTCGTTAAAATAAATCCTGAAATACCGCAAAAAATTCCCGAAAAACCTTCAAATTATTATATTTTTAAGCTATGATGCCTTTGAAAATCTGCATCTTTAATTAAATGGAGTTAAATCATGAAGTTATTCCGTCTCTCTTTTTTATTTTGCTTAATTCTTTTTTCTCTTCACTTTACGTTTGCTCAAGAAGTTTCACCGACCGATTCGCAAACTGAGAAAGAAAAAGTTCAAAAGGAACTCGAAAAGCGTGTTTTGATAATGATCGAGCAAGCGGTCGGTGATGCGGCTTATCTTAAATTGGCACAAAACAGAGCGATTGTTAATGCGATTGCCGGAGATTTATATTGGAAATTTGACGAAAAACGCGCACGCGAACTTTTCCGCAATTCGGCAAATGAAATCATTATCGTCAATGTTGAAGCCGAAAAAGAGAAAAAGGAAGGCGACGACCCGTATTCCGGTATGTTCGATTGGGAAAATGATGTTCGCAATGATATTTTACCGATGATCGCTAAACACGATGCTGATTTGGCTTTGGAGTTACTTGATCAAACGCGTCCCGCACAACTTAGCGAAGCATTAACAAAGGCTTTACAACCGAACGCGAAACAAGAAAACGGTTTTATGAATTTTGATCCGATGCAATATCGCGTTAAGCAGGAAATCGCGCTCGAACAGCAATTTGCCGTTCTCGCCGCCGAACAAAATCCCGATAAAGCAATCAAATTGATCAAAGAGAGTCTGGCAAAAGGAATCTCCTGGAATGTTATGCCGCTTTTGCAAAAACTCAATTCGAAAGACGAGAAAAAAGCCGAACAGTTAGCCAATGATGTGATCAGCAAAATTACTGACACCGATTTAACCAAAAAGCAGGATGATTTATATGCGGCAATCAGTTTTTTGCAATACGCGACCAATCCGAATGCGGCAAAAAACACTAAGAAAAAAATATTTAAGTTCAGCGATGCTCAATTAAAAATAATTGCCGAGAAACTTATTGATACTTTTCTTCAACCGACAAATTCGTTCGATATAACAAGAGCAATAAGTCAGGCAATGCCGAGTTTGGAAAAAATCGTTCCGCAGAGAATGCCCGCGCTCAAACAGAAACAAACTGAAGCCTTGAAAAATCTGCCGCCGGAATTAAAAAACTTTGAAAAACAGCAAAAAATATGGAATCCGAATTCAACGCCGGAAGACATTCTTGCCGAATTGCCGAAAATGAGCAATGAATATGAAAAAGCATCAGCTTATAATTCTTTATCTTATAAAATCGCGCAGATTGACGACGAAGTGCGGGCGAAGAAATTAATCGAGCAAATTCCTGATGAAAAAGCGCGTGAAAATGCCAGAGAACAATATGAATCAGCAAAAATAAGCCGTGCGGCGAGAGATGGAAAACTCGACGAAGCGAAAAAATTAATCGGAAATTTGAGCAAAAAGAAAACGCAAATTCAAAAACTCGTTTCGCTGGCAACGGAATTTTACAAAAAAGGAACTAAAGAAGATCAAGGAACTGCTGCGAACTTGATGAAAGATGCGAAAAAACTGGCAAACGAATATCCCGAAGATGAAGATGAATTAAATGATTTAATGGAAATCGTGCGCGGTTATGCCGTCGTTGACCAAAAGGAAGGATTCCGAATTTTCGAGCCGATTGTTGACCAACTCAATGATTATGTGCAGGCTTCGGCGATTTTGAGTAAATATAATAAACGCGATAGAAACTTCAAAAAAGGCGAGCTTTTAATGAAAACCAACCCTTCTTGGAACGGACTTCTCGTTTTCCGCTATATTGACCAAATTCAATTACTCGGCAAAGCCGATTTAAACCGGATGAATACACTTTCAGACAAATTTCAGCGAACCGACGCGCGTTCAATTGTCAAACTTTTTGTTGCACAAGGTTTTCTCAGAGAAGATAAAAAAGACGGAAAAGGAGACGGTGCTGGTGGAGAAACTATTTATTTTGAATATTAATTCGGACTGTTATAGTAAATTAGTGTAGGGAACGGTAATGAGCAACATAATCTTCTAATAAAAATATTAGAATTCAAAACTTATACTTTAACAAAAGTATTTTTTTCTTGCTAAACTTGCTCATATCGTTCGCTATATTGATTAGTAAAACTTCTACACTTTTCTTTTAGCGAATTTTATTTAATAATTGTGAAGCAAAAATGTTGACACAAGGCGAAATTTTACGAAATAGATATAAAGTAATCCGTCAGTTAGGACAGGGCGGAATGGGTGCGGTTTATGAAGCGCACGACAATGTGTTTGACACATCTGTTGCGCTGAAAGAAGTTATGATTAATATGACTTCTGCTTATGATACGAAAGCGCAAGAAATGGCAAAGATTGCGTTTGAGCGCGAAGCCAAAATTTTAGCCAGAGTCAATCACGAAAATGTTCCGCACGTAAAAGATTATTTTACCGAAGAAGACGCGCAGTTTCTAGTGATGGAACTTGTTGACGGTGATGATTTAGGCAAACTTTTGATGCAGAGAAAATCGTTTTTTCCGCTTCCTACGATCATCGAATGGACAGATCGGATACTCGACGCGCTTGAATATCTTCACTCGCAAAATCCTCCGGTAATTCACCGCGACATCAAACCGCAAAATCTGAAATTGACCACGCGGAAAAAGATTAAATTACTTGATTTCGGCATCGCCAAAGGCACGGAATCAACCGCCGCCAATACGGTGACAAATCAGACATTCATCGCCGCCACACTCAATTATTCGCCTGTGGAACAAATGCTTCGCGTTCTTGATCCGACTTTTCTGGCGGTCATTACGCACAAATACGGCGCGAACATCGAACCTCTTTTGGAACAAAATGCCGATGCGCGAACCGATTTATTTGCGCTCGGCGCGACGATGTATCATCTTGTCACAAATGTTTCTCCGGCTGAGGCTGTTAAACGCGCCATTGATGTTTGGGACGGAAAACCCGATCCGCTCGAAAATCCGGTAAAATTAAATCCCGAAATATCAAAAGAATTTTCCGATTTTATACTTAAATCAATGGAAATTCGGCGCGAAAATCGTTTTAACTCGGCAAGCGAAATGAGAAAG
>JBBSAX010000205.1:0-9158 GCA_038251885.1 Pyrinomonadales bacterium
AAACCCGGAGCAAAAAGAATCGCCGCTTCGCCGAGCCGAAGTGCGCTTATTTCGACGGCGTTTATTAACCCGGACGGAAAAATTTCGGTCGTTGTGATGAACCGCGGCGACAAAGAAATTCCGTATTTCTTGTGGATTGACGGAAAAGCCGCCGAAACAAAAAGTCCGCCGCATTCGATTCAAACGCTCGTTGTCTGAAAAAACGGAATGCGAACTTCAGTTCGCCAGTCAAATATTGAAGATTAACTTTTAAAAAGTTGGAGAACTTAGAAACTTGCGAACTAAAGTTTGCGTTCCCTTGAAATTTTTCTGGTATTTTCAACCGATTGATATTTTTTTAATATTAGTCGGTTTTCCCCGCAAACCATTTTCCCAAAATCAATGAACAAAAAATGTCCAAACTGCAAATTAGTGAATTTTGCTGATTCAGTAGAATGCGTTCGATGCCAATCTGAACTGGTTGAGGTTTTGACCTTACCAAATAAAAAAAGATCGCTGTTTTCTATAATCTTGAAACGGGCAACGATTTTTGTAATTGTCTGTTTTCTTTCGATTTTGGGGTTTTATCTTTCGATGGTTTTTACGTCAAAGCCTTTGAGTTTTGATGAAAAACAAAGCATTGGAAAAGCAATTGCAATTTTGGATGAAAAAGGATTTTTCGGAGAAGTTTTTCTGCTCAATTATTTAACGAGTTTTCGCGGTAATGACCATTGGCTGAATGCTTCGGTCGCCAAAGAAAGTGCGTATGCGGCGACGAATTTTCCGTTCGAGATAATGACGATCTATCCCGACTTTTTTCAATTTTCAACTGACGACATCGAACGCGCCGCTATTCTTTTGCACGAATCAAAACATCTCGAAGGCAAGGACGAAAAAGAAGCCTATAAATTTGTCTGGGAAAATCGCAAAAAACTCGGTTGGACAAAAGAAAATTACAGTAATTCGGGGATTTGGAAAAGTATCAGAAAACAAACTAAAGAATACGCCCCCGAATTATTTGTCTGCGAATTCAATGATTTCGGCGATTGCACGGAAAACTAGATCAAATTAAGTAAAATTTACAAAGGTTGAAATGGCGTTCCGTAAATTTCCTGATAAACCCAACCCAAAAATCTCGCTTCCCCTGTGCATAATGCTTCGAGCCAGCAGCTTGAAAGATAAAGTCTGCGTTCGGTTTTTGAAGGAATTTTTTCGGCTTCTTCGATATGCGATTCGCCTTCGCGAGTTTTTAATTTGTAACTTTCGGTGATTTGTTGATTGGTCTCTTTCGCTTCGCCCAGAGCTTGAATAACATCAGTAATCCACGAATTTAATTCAGTCTGCGAATTATTTTCCGCCAACGCCTGAAACACTCCGATAGCAAAACGCGCTTCGGCATTTTCAAACGGGTAAGGTTGTGTGCCGTGTTCCGCGTCGTCCGCTTGTTTCCATTGAAAAAGTTCTTCGACGTTTTTGTGCCGTACAAGCGCGACTCTTTCATCATTATTTAAAAACCATTCGAGCAAATCCGCCAGAGAATTCGCATTAATTTCGCCGTTTGCGGTTTTTTCCAACTTCGGCGGAATATTTTGTTGTTGTGTTTGTGCCATAATATTTCTAATTGATAATGAATAACTGATAACGGATAATTTTTCTTTAATTATCAACTATCAACTATCCATTATCAATTATTCTTTCGAAGTTAATTATTTTTCTGAACATCGAAATTCGCCACTACTTTGCCGACCGAATCGCCGCGCCGATTATAAATCAATATCGGTGAAATGTCGGTCAAATCATTTTCACTCAAAATTCCTAATTGCCTGAGAAGTTCGACCGCAAGGACGGGACGAGCGCGTTTGTCTTCGCCGTCTTCGATCTTGAAAGCGATGCCTAAACCTGTTTTCCATCTTTCCGACGGCAAAACTCCCGCGACATAAACGCCTTCCGCGCCGACTTTGGAAATGATCTTCCCGCGAGCGGCTTGCATAATTTCGGTGTCCAATCTTTTCGTTCCGCCGATGAGTTCGGGATAGTTCATCATTGCCGAAACGATTCTTCGAACGGCTTCGCGCGTATCCGTGTCCAATGATTTTGGCGGAAAAACTAGTTTCGCAAAAGATTTCGCCATTGCGGAAATCGGCAGAGCAAAATTCGGCGCGGCGCAGCCGTCAATTCCGATCTCGATTTCGTTTTTCGGAACTTCGGTAAATTCCGCAATGCATTCCAAAATCGCCTGCTGAACAGGATTTTCTAAAAGATCATAAGTTTCAATATCTGCGCCAAGATGTTTGGCAAAAGCGAGCATCGCGGCGTGTTTTCCCGAACAATTATTATGAATCTGTGTCGGTTTTTCAAACGCGCGAATCATCGCTTCGGCAGTTTCTTCGTGAAAGGGAAGATGTGCGCCGCATCTTAGATCAACTTCGCTCAAACCGATTTTTTTCAGCATCTTCGCGGCTAGTTCGGTGTGAAATTTTTCGCCCGAATGGGATGCGACCGCCAAAGCGATCTCATTTTCCAAAAATCCGAATCTTTCCGCCGCGCCGCTCGCAATAAACGGAATCGCCTGAAAAGCCTTCGCTGACGAACGAAAAAACGTCACCATTTCGGGATTTCCAATACTTTTTACGATATTTCCATCGCCTTCAACAACGATCAAATGCCCTCGATGAATTGATTCAAGCGTTTCGCCGCGAATTACTTTGGCTAAAATTTCCGACATATTTTACTTTTTAGAAATGCAGAATATAAATTATCCACAGATAATACAGATGAACACAGATTTTTAAGAACAGATAAACAACTATAAATCATTCTTTATCTGTGTCTATCTGTGTTCATCTGTGGATAAAATATTCTTTTTCCGCCTCTAATTATTCGCCGATAACATTTCTCGTGCGTGTTGACGCGCCGTTTCGGTAATTTTCTCTCCCGCGAGCATTCTGGCGATTTCTTCGATTTGTTCTTTTTCGATCAATTTACGAACTCCGACAACGGTTTTTTTACCGACTTCTTGTTTTTCAACGAGATAATGTTGATCTGCCAAAGACGCGACTTGCGGTTGATGCGTAACACATAAAACTTGCTGAGTTTTCGCCAGTTCTTTTAATTTCAAACCGACCGCTTCCGCAACTCGTCCGCCGATTCCCGTGTCAATTTCGTCGAAAACCATCGCTTTTTCGTATTCGGAAAGTTTTGCAGTCGTTTTCAAGATTAGCATTAAACGCGACGCTTCGCCGCCCGAAGCGACTTTTGCAATCGGTTTGACAGATTCGCCGACATTTGCCGAAAAATAAAATTCGATTTTGTCAAAGCCTTTCGTGGTAAAAGGTTTAATGTTGGTTTCGTCTAATAAAATTGCTTTTTCCGGCGGTTCTATGCGAACTTCAAAACGCGCTTTTTCTAACGCAACCGCTTTTAAGTTTGCTTCGATTTCCTTTTCAAATTTCCGCGCCGCTTTCTCGCGCCTTTCGTGAAGTTCCAAAGCGACTTCGACATATTCCGTCCGTGCTTTTGATAATTTTTTCTTTAATTCCTTTTCGCGCAATTCGGCAGTTTCGATATTTTTCAGACGTTCTTCCGATTCCTTAAAATGTTCCAACGCACTTTCAATCGTGCCGCCGTATTTTCGTTTCAAACCCGCAATTCCCGCCAGACGAGCTTCGATTTCTTCCAATCTTTCAGGTGAAAATTCCAGACCGCTGCTGAAACTTCTGACTGAAAACGCCAGATCTTCCAAAACGGCTTGCGCGGTTTGCAAGCCTTCCAGATATTCACGAAAACTCGATTCATATTCGGCAAGTTCGGTAACGCGCCGCACCGCTTTTTCAAGTGTCGAAACGGTCGCTTCTTCGTTTTCGTAAAGCAAAAGATACGCTTCGTCGCTCAGAGTCGAGAGTTTTTCGACGTTGTTCAAACGCCGTTTTTCTTCTTCGAGCGCGTCGTCCTCGCCAATCTGCAAATTTACCTTGCCGATTTCATCAACCTGAAACTGCAAAATATCCAAAAGCTGTAATTTCTGCGCTTCGTCCGCCTGTAAATTTTCGATCTCTTTTTGAACGGAATTCATCGCGCGATATTTTGCCGTCACATTTCCGCGTAAATTTTCCAAATTCGCATATTCGTCGAGCATTTCCAGATGCGTCGCCGGATTAAAAAGCGTCGCCTGTTCGCCCTGCCCGTGAATATCAACCAAAAACGCGCCGATCTTTTTCAAAAACGCTTGCGTAACCAGTTGATTATTAACAAAGATACGATTACGACCATTAACCGTGAGTTCGCGCCGGACGATCAGATCAATTTCATTTTCTTCATCGAGTTCGATTCCGCTTTCATCAAAAGTTTCGCGCAATTCGCTACTCGAAAATACATTAAAAAGACCTTCGATCTGCGCCGTTTCCGCGCCTTCCTTTATCAAATCCGAAGAAACGCGCTCTCCCGTGAGTGCGCCCAAACTATCAACAATAATAGATTTCCCCGAACCCGTTTCGCCCGTCAAAAGATTCAAACCTTTAGCGAATTCAAGCTGAAGTTCGTCAATCAGCGCAATGTTTTTGATTTTGAGTAATGTCAGCATCTCGAACTTTAGATTTTCGACTTTTGCGTTTGGATTGTAAAGTTTGCAGAAAGAAAGTTTGAAATGAAATTATGTAAATTGAAATTTTAAGTATTAATAAACTGTTCCGTAGGAACGATTGATAATAACCCAACGATTCATCGTTGGGAATAAAGCGAAAAATCGTTAGAGTTCCGTAGGAACGGCTGAATAAAAATGACAATTTCATTCGTCTCTTGCGTGACTTAAATAATTTGGTTGATTCGTTCCCAACGATAAATCGTTGGGCTATTGACAAATATTCCTACAGAACTTTCACATACGTTTTTCAAATCCGCCGATAAATTGTTTTTATTAAAAATCGCTCAAATTCTCAATTCCAAAAATCCTCAATCAAAAATATATCGTTCGTCATATTCAATTCCGTGTTTTTTCATAAAAGCCAGAAATTCCGTCTTGAAATCCATTTTCTTGTGATGCTCCGCTTGCTCGTTGATATATTTAACCGTTCTTTCAATATCACTAACGCTGATCGAAAATGCGCCGTAACCTTGCTGCCATTGAAATAGACGATGTTCGGGAAATGTTTCATGAATCCATTTCGACGAACCGCCTTTTATTAATTGCATCGCTTTTGAAATGTGAATTGTCGAGTGCAAAGAAATAAGCAAATGAACGTGGTCGTCAACGCCTCCCGCTGCCAATAATTTCATTTTGTTTTCCCGCGCAATGCCGCCCATATACTGAAAAAGACGCGGTTGAAGAGTCGGAGTAATTATCGGACGACGTTCTTTCGTGCTGAAAACGCAGTGCATTAATTGACTGACAATCGAATGCGACATTTTTTTTCTCCTCTGATTCGGAATTTGAAAATTAAGAATTACAAATGTTCCGAAGAAACAGATGTTGATAGATTATTCATAAATGTTCCGTAGGAACAAATGTTAATAGTCCAACGATTTATCGTTGGGAACAAATCAACCAAATTATTTGAGTCCCGCAAGGGACGAATGAAATTCCAAATATCAGATTCAGCCGTTCCTACGGAACTCCAACATCTGTTCGCATCATTCCCAACGATAAATCGTTGGTCTATTAACGAATGTTCCTACGGAACAACAATAGATTGTTTTTTATTTGAATTGATTCAGCTCGAAATAATAACCTTTTACTCCGTAATCTACTTCACATTCTTTATAATCAAGTTCGCTATATTTTTCAGCATATCTGCCAAGTTCTTGAACATTTTCCAAAATGTTTATTGATTCTGCTGACCACATTTCCAAAGTTTGTTCTTCAATTGCCCAATAAAGATTTTTCGTGCGAAAATCGCCTTCTTCTTTGAGAAACTCTGTAAATGTATTTCTCGCATTAGCAGATTCCGTTAAAAAGGAAATAGCTCTTTCATAGGCATTTTCGCCAGCAAATACTTTGAATTCACAATTGGGGGACATATTTTCCTGATAAAAATCTTCGCGAACAATGTAGATTCTTGAAGTTTTTATTAAGTCAGAAATTTCTTTAGCTCTTTCATTTTCAATAAAATGATTTTTGTTCCAACCATCGCCATCTTCAAATCCTTGTAAATAGGCTTGTTTTTCTCGTTCAGTTTCAAATTCTTTGACTATAATATTTCCAATTTCAGCAAGGTTATGATTTTTTAAGACGAATTGGATTTTATCAACTGCGTTTTCGTATTCTTTGACTAAATCTTCACCTTGAATAACTACTACATTCATTTCTTGAAAACCTCCTCATAGTGATACTCCAAAAACTCTTTTTTCGGAAAAAACTTTTCTGGCAAAGTAATGGGAAAATCTTCGTATTTTAGAAAAAAATCTTGAATGTTGTTTTGTTCTTTGAATTCATCAAAATATTTTGAGGTCTTAACTTTATAGTCGGCAGTTACAGTAATAAAACCTTTGTCGAAGGCTTTATCGTGAAGTGCATTCAGGCATAAACCGTTTTGCGGATTTGTTCTGTTTTCCAAATCATCTTTCCAAGGTTTAATATGACTTGCAACTAATACTTCGGGAATATTTAACCCTGTAATGCAACACTTTGAATTATACGAAGACAAAATTGCACTACGAAAGAAACTTTGATTGACGCGAACCTTTACTATTCTTTCTCTTTCTTTTCCAATTGGTAAATTCAACAAATCAATTTCGGAAGTTTGTTCTATCGGTCTATTTTCTAATTTGGCAATGAGTAATTCACTTTGAAATGCGAGTTCTTCCCAATTATTATTAAATTCATCCCAAATCTCTTTATCCAATCGGCTCGTGTTCGGTAATCCCTTGATTCCGCGTTTTTGAAGTTCTTCGTCAAAACTTCCGAAATTACCCAATTTAAAGGCTACCGCCGAAGACGTTCGACCGATTAAATTCGCAACTTCTATAACTTTCGGATTTGTCTTAACTGTTTTGCTGAAAGGAATTTTGCAGTAAAGATTGAAAGTTATAATCAATTCTTCTCGTGTCCAATTTTTTGACATAGTGAGATATTTTTAGCATAAGATTTTTGAAATGTCCGGTCGGATTATATTTATTTTTAAAGATAATCATTCATGATTTATAGTGATTATTTACAACTTATTGTATTGATGCTATTTATTATTGTATGCAAGAAGAAATTGAATACCCTTTTGATAAAGAACTTATTGATGAAGAATTACCCTCGTCTTTAGAAGATGATTCTGAGGAACTACCTCCAAGCGATATAGTTGCATTTAACGAACTGAGGTCTTGTGCCGATTTAATACGAATGCACGAAAAAAAGCAACTTAAAATTAATCCTGATTTTCAAAGGGAATTCGTTTGGAAAAGACCTGACCAAACAAGATTTATTGACTCTTTAATAAAACAACTGCCAATACCAAGCATGTGTATTAGCTATGACTATAATACTGACGAGAGGTTGGTTATTGACGGTTTACAAAGAATTAGCACAATTATTTCTTTTCTCACAAACGACGAGTATAAGCTTTCAAAGTTGGAAGACATTGATTCTAACTTAGCAGGTAAAACTGTTTATGAAATAAAGGTAAAACATAAAGCATTATATGAACGAGTAGAAAATTTAGTCATTCCAATAACGGTTATTAGATGTGATACGAAAAAGCGATCTCATATGGATTACCTCTTTACTATTTTTCATAGACTTAATTCAGGTGGAGCAAAACTCAATAACCAAGAAATTAGAAACTGCATTTATAATGGAAAATTTAATACTCTTTTGAAGAACAGCGTCAAATACGAAAACTATCGTACTTTGATGGATATTGAAGAGGAGAAAATCTATAGATTTGCTTTTGAAGAACAAAATCTTAGGTTTTTTGCTTTTTATGAGAATTTGGACAAATATAATGGCAAGTTTGCAAAATTTCTCAATGATTATATGTTTGATAAAGAAAATACAAAAAATAAAATTAGCGATGAAGAGATAGAAGCTAAGAAACAAATCTTTGAGAAAACAGTCGATTTAACATATGAAAAAATCTTAGGTAAAAAGAACTTAAAGGGAGTAAGTAAAGCCGTTATTGATGCCTTATTTGTTGGGATTGCAAAGAACCTTGATTTTATTGAAGCCCTTGAACTTGAAGAGGCTTTAACTTTGTATGACAACTTGAGAAGTGACGAGTTATTTAGTATCGAAAATCTAAAAGAAGGAATTGCCCAAACAAGTAAGGTTAAGAACCGTATTAAAAGATCAATTGAAATTTTCGCGGGTAATTAAAAGTGATTGTCAAAACACACATATTAAAAACACTTAAGGATTTAGATAAAAGATTTAATGCTTCACCCTCTAATTTTGAAGCTACATATTATTCAAAATTAGCAATAATTGAAGGATGTGGGTGGATTGAACTTACAATGGATTATATTGTTAAATCCTATTTTGATAGAAAAATAAGAACCCCTAAATTTACCAAAATCTGTAATTCAATTGTCAAAAGAAATTATGGGTTTCATTACGAAGATAATTTTAAGAAAATGCTCCTTCCCATCATCGGAGTGAAACAAGTAGAAAAACTTGAAGTCAAACTGAATAAAAGAGGGTTGATAGCTATTTTATTCGCTGAACTTGAGGCATTAAAAATTCATAGAAATGATGCTTCTCATACTTATATTAGGGCGACAACTAGTTATCCATCGCCTTCTACAGTAAAAGGACAAATAGAAAGAATATATCCTATTTTTAAACAAATTAATGCAGAAATTAGAAGACTTTGAGTGTTTACGGCTTGCATATTCTTTCGCCGTTGTTCTTTGGTTAATTTGTCCACGCAAGAAATTTATCGCAAAAACGGTTCGGCATCAAAAGCTTCGTTTTCTGTAAATTCGATTGAGCAATAGTTTTTATTTCAAAGGTTTTGTCCATTTTCCATTTGAGAAAACTGCGTCGGGTTTGTATTTTTCGGTTAAGTTTGTATTTTTCCAGTTTATTTTGCGCGTTTTTTTGTAGAAAAATAATTCATCTCTCGAACCCAAGCGGAGTTCGCCGCTTTTTGGGATTAGATAATATTTGCTGACATCAAATTCTTGAAAACCGCCGTAGATTGACAGATCGCCGATCTCGCGGACGATGGTTGCTTCGGCTTCGCCTGTGCGTCGGCGGT
>JBBSAX010000206.1:0-9154 GCA_038251885.1 Pyrinomonadales bacterium
AAACCTTCTCCGGCGGCGTGAACGGCGGCGAATTCACTGTCAGGTGCGAAAACAAGCTGACTTCCGCTGTTTTGAACTTCTTCGATGAGCTTTTCTACATCATTTTCATTTTCAAATTCTTTGTTCACTTTTCGGATATAAATCGTGCGAATCTTTTCGGGATATTCGCGGACGACTTTTCGATAAATTTCGGGGTCTTGTTCGCCGTCGTCGCCGATCAGAATGAATTGCATTTTCGGATAAGTTTCCAAAATGCGTTTGATATTAAAGAGCTTGTGGCTCTGGTGATCGCTCGCGTTAAAGATCGTGTGTGCGCCGAAGTCTTTGAGAAAAATCGGACCGAGCGGAATTTCCTGTTTTTTGAAAAATTCGATGAGCAAAGTGTATAAATTCCAAGGGCTGCTCGAAACATAAAAAAACGGATTGTTTTCAACACCCGAAATTCCTCTTTGCAGTGCGCGGTAAAATCCTGCAACACCTTTGAACGGAGTTCTTGTATGTTCGTTTGAGAGAAAAGTCGTCAGGAGCATTTTCATTTTGCTGGCGACATTCGTGGTCATAATCGTATCGTCAATATCGCTGATCACGCCGAATTTTGCCGTTTCGGGCGGAATCAAAACTTCGCCTTTTGTCCGAACTTCCGCACCGTTTTTGCCGATTGGTTCGAGCAGTTCGAGTTCGATCTCCTGCCAAATTTTTGAAGTCGAGATTGTTGCCGAATTTAATTCAACATCAAAATAACCTTCGCCGTCGGCAATGACATCTTTTTCCGCATTTTGAAAAACTGCACGAACCTGCGCGTATGGAATTTCATCAGTTTCAAAACGCCGATACATATTCGCCAGATTGCGCCAGATGCTGTCAGTTTCGTTTGAGGTTTTGTAGCCTTTATCCTGCAAAACGCGACCTTTCAAGATGATCTTTTCTTCATTCCCGAAACCGAGATAAGGCATTATCAAAAGCGGTTCATCAAAGCCTTTTTTTCTTTTAATACGGTATCTGGCATTGCTCGAAATATCATCTACGCGCTCGAAAATGTTTTGAACCTTTGATTTCCATTTGCTCATAAATTTTGTCTGTGAGATTAATTTCAATCAAATTCATTAGTGTCGCGGCGATTTGAAACGGGAACTTTTTCTCTTTCGCGTCGGTTAGTCCATTCTTCATCGAGCAGATTTGTCGTCCCTTCCGTGATCGAAGCCGGAGCTTTGCGCGGTGGCAATTCTTGAAATTCGCCCGCTTCGATTGATTCGGGAATATACCTCGGAATATGCTGATGTTGAGCATCAGGTTTTTCCAAAGTGCGTTTTAAACGATTCCAACCGAAAAACGATGAAATTATGGCAAACAAAATTCCCAAACCGCCGAGAATCAAAAGCACCGGAACTAATTTCGGTTTAATTAATTCGGCACTATTTAAAATAAAAACGACAATAACTAAAATCGTCGAAATCAGCATAGAAAGCGAGGCGGCAACAACGGAAGTTTTGCCCGCGCGAATTTCCGCCATCATTCGCAGAACTTCCATTTCCGATTGTTCCGAAGTCAAAGGTGCGCCGCATTTCCGGCAAAATCTCGAATCATCGGTTGATTCTGTTTCGCAAACCGAACACATTTTTTCAACTGCCTGAATTTTCGAGATCGCGGCGATGGTTTTCGCTTCCTGTAAAACGACCGCTTTTTCGCCTTTGTTGAGCATCGGATGTTTTATCAAATAATCAAAAGTTACGCGCGTAGAACTTTCGCTGACGGGTTTCAAACGAACCGTTAGCGTCGCCGCATATTCGAGGACATCAGCCGAACCATACCAAGTTGCCCAGCCTTTTGCGCCGCGTCGTCCGATGATGTTCGGTTCGTCTTCGATAATGTCGTAACCGAGCGATTCCATCGAACCGACGATTCGCCGCCGCACGCTTTCGATATTACCCGCTAAAACCTTTTTAATATATATTTCCGTCGTTTGATCGGCGTTGGTGCTGCTGTTTACAATATCCATAAGTTTTGGTTTTTGAACTTTATACGATTTATGTCGGCAAATGGTTTGATAATCAATAAAACAAAAAGCTTGTTTTTAACAAACGAAAAAAATTTCTATTCTGCCTGACACTAATTTTGTCTGATCTCTTGCCGGCGCATCGGCATTGAATCTATCAATTTAAAATAATATTCCAAATCCAATGTTTTATCTTCGGACTTTACGCTCCCGTCTTTGCCGATGAGCAGAGCCTTCGACTTGAATTTCTCAAAATATTCTTTTTCCAACTGCGCGGCAAAATCTTCCGGTAATTTCCCGCGATAGTTTGTTTCGATTTGTCCGCCGCTCAATCTGAACCAAACAATATCTCTTTCATTAATAGAATCAGCGGCATCGCGTAACCGACCTAAGCTGCTTTCGTCGCTTTCTTGAACGAGAATAATTCTATTTCCCCACTTTAAATCTTCTAAATTCTTTAATCTTTTATCCATTTTATTTTGTGTTTCAGCCGCAGGCGAAACTTTCGGTTTGGTTTGAGAATTGACAGAAAAACTTTCCCAACTCGAAATAAAAATCGCTCCGGCTAGAAAAAGAAAGACGAATTTTACGGAAATCAAAATAACCAAATTTCTTCCCATTTTTCTCATAATCTTCTACCCACTTTTCCAAATTTATTGATGCTCGTAGAATTCATTTTAGCAGATGAGTTGAGAATCAATAACCGGAAATTTAATCAAGAACGAAACGCGAACTTCAGTTCGCCCGATAAATTCATTTTGAATAAAATATATCCGGCAAACTGAAATTCGCGTTTCATTTTTAAGAATAATTTTAAAAGTATGAGCTACCCACTACTTTTTATTTACAGTTTTCTCCATAAATATCCATATAATCGTAAATAATTTTTACTGCTTCCGGTTTTATATCGTCTTGTAGCTTGTCATTTTTGCGAACGCGGTCGGTTATTTGAAAAACTTCGCACCAATTGCCGTCCATTGCTTTTTGCGCTTTGATCATTCCGGCAATCAATTGAAATGAGCGGCTTTTAGGGTTTTTCTCAAGTGCTTTTTCGGCTAAAATTATCGCGTCATCAACCTCAAAATAGTCGTCAAGTGCCGTAATATAAGCCATTGAGAGAATTTCATCGGCTTTGCCGTTTTTAAGAAAATCTTTTTGGTCGTCGTAACCGCGCTTTTCTTTTAAATATTTCCAGTAAGCCTCAGAATTATTTTTACCGCTGATCTTCCAGCCAAATTCATTGATAATCGCCATCTTTACATCTACCGGATTTTTCTCTTCAGTGATGTAATCCATTATGTAATTATTGATATATCCGCTTGTTTTCGAAGCGGCAACGACCATCGGCTGATCCATGTAAGCAGCGGCAAAATTTGTCGAAGTCAGAGGTGAATCGGCGAAAACCGCTGAACTAAAAAGTATCAAAATGCAAATTATCAACGCTATTTTGTTTGATTTCATAATTTCTCCAGATCATAAATTAATTTTTTAACTCACACTTATTTTGTGCCAAAATAAGCCGTCAAAGTTGTCTTTTTGACGGCTTTATAGTTTTTGATTTGCGGAAAGTAGTGAAAAATCAACTATTTATTGCATGGCGTTGGACTGTAAAAAGTTGACTGATTCCTTTTTCGGCGAGGTCGAGCATCGCATTCATTTGCTCACGGTCGAAAGGTTCTTGTTCGGCAGTCCCTTGGATTTCGATAAATTTTCCGCTGCCGGTACAGACGATATTC
The DNA here is from genome assembly GCA_038251885.1 of Pyrinomonadales bacterium. Classification (GTDB taxonomy): domain Bacteria; phylum Acidobacteriota; class Blastocatellia; order Pyrinomonadales; family Pyrinomonadaceae; genus JAHCHG01. The sequence goes on from JBBSAX010000206.1 coordinate 3,730, forward strand.
ATATCAACATCGGCTTCTGAATCTTCTTCGTAACACAAATCGAGAAGCGGATTTTTGGCGATCATTCCGACGCTGATCGCTGCAACTTCCGTCAATATCGGCGATTTTTTCAGCGTTCCTTTTTCCATCAATTTTCTGACCGCAAGCGCAAGCGCGACATACGCACCCGTGATCGAAGCGGTTCGCGTTCCGCCGTCGGCTTGAATTACGTCGCAGTCAATAAAAATCTGGCGTTCGCCCAAAACTTTAAGATCAATAACCGTTCGCAAACTTCGTCCGATCAGGCGTTGAATTTCCATCGTTCGCCCGGAAGGTCGCATAGTTTCGCGGTTTGAGCGAGTGTGCGTCGCACGCGGAAGCATCGCATATTCGGCAGTTACCCAACCTTGTCCTTTGTTTCGCAGGAAAAACGGTACTTTTTCTTCGACCGTCGCGTTGCATAAAACCTTTGTATTGCCGACTTCGATAAACGCCGAACCTTCCGCGTAAGGCGAATAATTCGGTGTGATTTTCGTCGGTCTGATTTGATCGTGATTTCTGTTGTCAATTCTTGTATAGCTCATTATTTTTAATTGTGAATGGTAAATGGTAAATGGTGAAAGTAAGATTTTCTTTAATTAATAATTAATCATTAATAATTCACCATTTCATAAACCTCTACAGCTTCGAGTTTTGCGGGCTTGCTGCCCAAAAATCGTGTCGCAACGCGGGCGAATCTGTCCGCCGCGTCCGTTACGTAAAAATGGTCTAGATCATCGCACAAACTTCTTTGCGTTGCGCGTTTCGGCGCATTTTTATTTGCCAAACCTTTTTCATTTAAAAGTATTTCGACTTCTTCGGCGCACGCTTCGCCGGAATCAATAAGAATAACATTTTCGCCGACCGTTTGCTGAATCACATCTCGTAAGATCGGATAATGCGTGCATCCCAAAACGAGCGCGTCCACATTTTTATCAACGATTTTTTGCAGATATTTTTTGGCAATCGAAAAAGTTTCGGGTTCACTCGTCCAATTTTCTTCTGCTAAAGGAACAAATAAAGCGCAAGAAGATTCAATGATTTCTGCTGTTTCGGAGGCGTTTCTGATTGATTGCGAATATGCTTTGCTTTGAATGGTTGCTTCAGTAGCGATCACGCCGATTCTTGGCTTTTTTTTACTTTCGGTGAGTTTAACTGCTTTTCTCGCGCCCGGACCGATTACGCCCATGACATCCAAACCGACCGCTTTTCTAATTGCCGGAAGCGCAAGTGCGGAAGCCGTGTTGCAAGCGACGACCAGAAGTTTAATGCCGCGCGAAGCCAAAAACTGTGAGTTTTCAATTGCGTAGCGTTCGACCGTCGCCAGCGATTTCGTGCCATAAGGCACACGCGCCGTGTCGCCAAGATAAATAAATCGCTCGTTCGGCAAACGGTTATGCAGCGCACGATAAACGGTCAAACCGCCAACGCCGCTGTCAAAAATGCCGATTGGTAAAATTGAATTTTCTTTTGTTATTTCGGTTTCTTTAAACATTAATTCATCAAACGCAAAGCTAGAAGAATAAATGGACGTTTAACGAAAGTCAAAGAAATACGAAGCGAAATTAAATGTGGGAGTTTATTCACGCGGGGTGAAAAATGAAGTAAAAATGGGTGAGGACAAACTTTAAATAAGCAATTTGTCTGCTTTGGAGCAATAGAAAACAGACAAATTGCTTTGTTTAGTTTTGCCCGGGCAAATTAGGCAAACTGTGGGTTGAACTCCAAAAGGCATTCTGAAAATAAACGGTCAATGGCATAAGAAACTAATCTTTCGCTTACGGGAACTCCGAGTTCTTTTTGCATTTCAAGCGCAATTTCGCTCGATTCTTTTTTGCCGTCGCATTTTTGCCAGACATACGCCGAGGTTGGATTAAGACAGATCGCATTGGCATTTCGCAAATCGTGGATGAAAAGTTCGCCGGTATCTTCCTCTATTAATAAATCACTTTTTCTTGCAATTGGTTTCATAAATTTCTCTCCCTTTTGAAAAAATTGCCGTCAGGCACAATACACTTAGTGCAAAGCGTGTGCCAAATAGAAAACCTCAATAAAATAGCGTTATTTATTGACTGTAAGGCTGATCTCTAAGGTATTGCAGTAAATCACTGCGAATGTTGGAATCGGTCAGATTGAATGAATTTTAATTTATTTTGAATGAAAATAAAAAAAATTGTCCGCGAGTAAGTGTGAATAGTTTTCAGAAAATTCACACTTACTCGCGGACAAAATCCTTATCCCGAACCCGGATTATCTTAAAATCAAATTTCGAGCTGTTAAAAAAGCCCGGAGAAACTTATTTTTTCTCGACAATATCTTTTTCCAACGAGCCGACCGCCGCCAGAACTTCCTTTTTTTCCTTTTCAGGAACTTTAAATTTATCAAGCGTTTCGATTAGAAGATTGACGCTAATGCCCCATTCCTCTTTAGTAATTTCCAAGCCTGTATGAACAAGTTTCATATCGCGTCCGGTGTATATACAAGGACCGCCGGTTGCGCTGCAAAGAAAATCTACGACGTGCTGACGAAGTTTTTTGACCGAATCGTCACTCATGCCGACAAAGTATTTTCCTAATTTCTTGTCTTTGATAAGGCGTTCGGCAAAATCGTCCGTTACCGCCGCCACAGCGTTATAACCGCCGAGCCTTTCATACAAAGACTTTTCTTTTTTATCAGTCATTTGCGCCGAGACCGTATTTGTAGCAGTCAGAGCCATCAAAATTAAAAACGCAACAAACAAAATTTTTCTCATTTTAACAATCTCCTTATTATTAATTTTCTTAACTTCGTTATGTGGAAGATTATTCTTTTTACGTTTAAAAAGACTGAAATAAGGTCTAAAATTTTACTACTTTTCCAATATTTTGGAAAGATTTTTTCTCATTATCAATGTTTAAATTTTTCTAACGTGATATGCTTATTAAAAAAACAATAATGAGAGGAGAAACTATGCGAAAAATTTTATCTATAACTGTGTTTGTAAGTCTTTTTGTGTCAACAACCTTTGCTCATATATCTTTGATCAAGGGACATCACGAAAATCAACAGCAAGAAGTTACCATCAGAGTAGAAAAGGTTGGCGGAAATGTTTATGCCTTGTTCGGTCAGGGTGGAAACATCGGTGTATCTTACGGCGCGGACGGGCTTTTGACGATTGATACGCAGTTTGAAAACATTGCCGACAAGATCAAAGCCGAACTGAAAAAACTCGGCAGCGACACGCCGAAATATATTTTCAACACGCACTGGCACGGTGACCACACAGGCGGAAATATTATTTTCGGAAAAGACGGAATAATAATCGCCCATACAAATGTCCGTAATCGGCTTCTGAATACAACCGAGTTTCGCGGAGAAAAACGCACGCCGACACCGAAAATCGGTTTGCCGATGATTACTTACGATCAAGGTATATCAATTTATTTTAACGGCGAAGAAATAAAAGCCGTTCATTTTCCGAAAGGTCATACCGACGGCGACACCGTGATTTTCTTTACGGGTTCGAATGTCGTTCACTTGGGCGACGATTTCTTTGTCGGACGTTTTCCTTTTGTTGATCTTGGAAGCGGCGGCAGTGTCGAAGGTTTGGTTAAAAATATCGGCGAATTGATTCAGATGATTCCGTCCGATGCAAAATTGATTCCCGGACACGGCGCGGTTTCGACGATTGACGATTTGAAGGATTATCATCAAATGCTGATCGAAACGACCTTGATTGTTAGAAAATCTATGAAGGAAGGAAAATCGCTCGACGAAATCAAAAAGACGGGTTTTCCCGCGCAGTATAAAGATGCCGGTTCGGGCTTTATCAATACCGACGCTTGGATCGAAACGATTTATAAAAGTTATTCAATATCTATGAAAAATTAATTTTCTGTTTTTCGGGCTTTTTTATAAAGGAAAGGTATTTCTTATAAATTCGGTTAAGGGATTTTCTTTCGGAAATTTTATACTAATACCAAGCTGCGAAAATAGGATGATGTAGAAAACGAGATGCGAGGCGGAAACGCAACTTGCAAAGGAGCGTGTTCAATAACACTAACAGCACGCTCCTTTGCAGTCGCGTTTCCGCCATTTTAATCATTCTTTTCACGCAACTTGGTATAACTTTGTCATACGAACAGAAAAACGAATCACTGATTTGAATAAAATCAGTGATTCGTTTTTCTAAAAAAATTCAGACAAATCAGTATAAGTTATTTGCCTGTATTGACATATTGAATACAATCGCCTTGGTTTCTGAAGGCAGAACCATCGAGGCGTGTCCGCGTTCTCCATCCGTCTTTCTTACATTCATTCGCAGTAGCCGGCGGATTTGCAGCGTTAAATTTAGCGGCTGGCTTAAAGCCCGTCCAGCAACCGGCATCAAGCCGAAATGTCCCGACACCACCAGCACCACTATCGCAGTAAAAGGGGGCATGAAGAGTATTCAAATAAGCATCATCCGGTGCTGGGTTCACACCAACTGTCGGAGCATCTCCGGTGGTTCCGACATTTAGTGAATCATATCCACAGCCGCCTAAACCTGCATAACACGCGGTCGTCGTCCCAATCGGCGCATATCCGTAGTTTGATGTGTTGTAAGCGATTCCATAAATCACTTCATTAGGAACGATCAAACCGCTTAAATCGAAAGCGATATTCGTTGCGAAGCCGTTAAAGCAAGTTGTTCCGTCAAACCATCTTCCGCCCGTGCAGTTAACATTATCAGCCGACGGACGATACGGAATCGTAAAGGTTTGCGTGACCGAACCGATTAATGTTCCCGGCTCGTTACCCACACCGACATTGTAAATATTAAGTGTAATCGGATGTGAGAAAGTTGTTCCCGGAGTTGTAGCACAGTCCCCAGTATTCCAACGTCCACTCTCGCAGCCCCAACTACTCATTGTCTGCGTAACGGTTAAAAGATGTCGTCCGCTGCCCGCAGAAAATTGAACCCGATCCCCAAACTCGCGAGAGGAAGTTGCCTCAAATCCCAGACTCGGCACATTTCCCGGAAACGGACTCGGAATGTTGTTATAGATCGGCATACCTTGAGCAAATGTATGAGTTGCGCCGATTATTACTGCAAATACAAACACCATTGCAGCTTTAGTAAGTAATATTAGAAATCTTCTGTTTTTCATTGTAATTATCTCCTAATTATAGGTGGCTAAGAAGTAAATCTAAGCCAGATTTGGTTGTGAATGTTGGTTAAAAAACTCGAACACAAGGGTGTTTTTGTTTAGAAAAAGTAATTCAACAGAATTACTTTTAGAAAGTTTCAGTAATGCTGAAACTTTCTGGCATTTTACACATAAATCGTAACTTCAAATTTATTGTGATAAAGTGTTGATTTTCAAAAAACTCGACACCAAAGTCACAGCTTTTTGAAAAAGTGTTTCTAGCCTTAAAATAATGAGAG
>JBBSAX010000207.1:0-9112 GCA_038251885.1 Pyrinomonadales bacterium
CCAGAAGAAACATTTGCATCTAAAGAAACTCCGGCAAGTTTTTTGAAATTTGCCGGAAAATTTTCTTGAAAAATAAAAGGCACGAGTGCGGGGCGAGTTTCGACAATTTTCAACCTGAATTGCCTTGCAACGCGATAGCCAAAATCTGTCGCTCCGATTTTCGGAATCGAAAGTCCGCCCGTCGCAACAACAAGATTTTCGCTCGTGAATTTTCCTTGATTGGTTTCAATTTCAAACAATACATTTTTAGAAACGCTTTTAACTGAACAATTTAAGCGAATATCAACAATTGCTTTTCGGCATTCGGTCAAAAGCATTTCGATGATTTTCAATGAACTCTCGCGGCAAAAAAGCTGTCCGAGTTTTTTTTCGTAAAATGTAATATCGTGTTTTTTGACAAGTTCGACAAAATCCTGCGGAGTGTAACCGGCAAGCGCAGATTTACAAAAATGTGGGTTTTCGGAAATAAAATTTTCAGCCCGCGTGTGAATATTCGTAAAATTACAGCGACCGCCGCCGGAAATGATAATTTTGCGAGCGACTCTCGGATTATGTTCAATAACCAAAACTTTCCGTCCGCGTTTTCCGGCTTCAATCGCACAAAAAAGTCCCGCCGCACCGCCGCCGATAATAATTGCATCAAATTTCATCAATCTAAATATCTTTCCTTCAAAATATTTATGTGATGAATTTCGTGTCCGGCGATCAAATAAGCTAAAGCTCTGACGCTCACCGAATTTTCGCTTGCAATGCCCGAACGCTGCCAGGCTTCGTTTGATAAATTTTGAAACATTAAAATGTTCGCATCTCTGACAAAAGCAAATTCGGCGGTCAACTCGGTGAATTTACAGTCATCAAAACTTGCATTTTCGATGTAAGCGTCTTGTTCAAAACCCTCGATTTTCACTTGATCGTTTCGCGCAAAGCGCAGCGCACGATAAGCGAAAATCCTTTCCGTATCAATAATATGCCCTAAAAGTTCCTTGATGCTCCATTTCCCCGGCGCATATCTGAAAAGTGCTTTTTCTTCGGAAATTTCTACTAAAAGATTTTGCGTTTCGCTTTTGTTATTTTTCAAAACCGCCAAAATATTGTCTTCTTTTACTAACGAAACATATTTTTCGTAATATTCTGCATATTCATTTTGTTCGGGACGCGAAAATGTTAAATTATTCATTGTTTTACCTCAAACTTTATTGGTTATTTTACCAAAATTAGTTTATATTTGCCTTGCTTTGGACAGAAAAATATGAAATTCAAATTATCAATCATAATCAGCGTATTTCTTTTTTGCGCGGTCAACGTTTTTACCCAAAACGGCGGCAAAGCCGAACCGCTCAGAATAAATTTTGACAAAGGAAAATCCCAAAAAACGGTTTCCGGCAGTTTGAAAGGCGACGAACAATATGAGTATATTTTCGGCGCAAACGCGGGACAAAAAGTAAAAATCAAAATCGTTTCAACTGCTCCAAAAGGAAAATTTCACGCTTTCAAAGTTTTAGGCGCGGACGAAATTGATTTTACATCCGAATATGACAATAATTACGATCTCGAATTTACCGCGCCGGAAACGGGCGATTATTTGATTTTTGTAAATTTGCGACCGACGGAAAAAGTTCGCGCAGGAAAATTTTCTCTGGCTTTGAATATTAACTGAAACTTATTGCTGAAGATTACAAACAATTGAGTGAGCGGCTTTTAGATCTGTTTCGATTTGAAGCCGCTTTTCCTTGTCTTCTTCCTGCAAAATACTGATTACATTTGCTTTATTTGTCCGCAGACATTTATTTTTGCGATGATTTTTCAAATCTTTAATTACTGAATCGGTTTCTCCGATACAGATCAACTTGTGATGTCCGCGATTCCTTCTATCCGTAAAGCGTTTTGAAATTACGTAAACCGCCGGAATTTCTTTGAAGTTTTCGTTAATCTCGTAAACTTTAAATTGATAAAAATCTTTCTCGCCGCGAAAAACTGCCTGACTGATTGCTCTGACCGATTTTCTTTTCGGTTTTTCGATCTTTTCAATTTTCGGTTCGATTTTCGGCAATACAATTTCTTTTTTTGCAGAAACTTTTCGCTCTGATCGTATTTTCCCCGTAATTGCGGGCTTTGCAAAAGCCAAGATGTTTTTTCTTTTAGAGTTTGCTGAGGCTTTTATCACCGCCTTTTTCGGTTTCACAGTTTTTTTGACGGACTTGCCTTTTGTTTCTGCTTTTACAACCTTTGGCTTTGAGACGGATTTTGCAGAAGATTTTTTGGCAACAGTTTTAGTAGTTTTAATTGGCGTTTTCGGTTTAACTAAGAGAGCTTTTGCTTTGACCGTTTTAACTGATTTTTTTGCAGCCGTAATATTAGTTTTCGCCTTATTTATCGGAGTTTTTTCGACCGATTTCTTTGCTTTCGATTTTGAAATTTGCTTGACGTTTTTGACAATGTTTGGTGTCAAAATCTTCTTTTTCGCAACGCTTGGTTTAGTATTTTTCGGTGTGGATTTTTTGGCAACAGTTGATTTACTTTTAGAAGTTTCGGTTTTCGTCGTCGGAACTTTAACGACTTTAGGTTTTTCAGTTTTGCTCTTTAAACTTTTCGATTTAATCGCACTCGTTTTCGGTTCGATCTTTTTTGTTGTCCGAGGTTTCGGTTTGGCTGTTTTGACCAAAATTTTAACAGTTTTTTCTTTCTGATTTTTCGCTACTGCGGACTTAGCAGTTTGAGTTTTCGGTTTATTTTGAGTCTTTAAATTTGTTTTGGAAACTATTTTAGTTTTCGCTGAAATTTTGTTTTCAGTTTTTTTAGAAACTATATTTGTTTCAGTTTTTTTAGCTGTAGTTAATTTCGTGTTAGCGGTTATAGGAGTTTTTTTTGCGTTTGTTTTCGGCAATACAGTTTTGGTAACTATGATTTTTTTGACAGAGGTTGGAGGCTTCACTTTTTGAATTTTTGGCGGATTTTTTTTAGATTCATCGCCTTCCATTAATCGCGGCTTGACGCTTTTTGCAGAAACATTTTTTTTTATTGCAACAGAATTTTCCGATAATTTTGCTTTTTTGGTAATATTCGCAGAAGTTTTACTTTGCGCTTTTGATTTTGCAGAATTTGTCTTTTTTTCAGTTGCTGATTGTTTCATATAAGACATTGTATTATAAACGAAACACCAAATCAAAGACAGAATTAATTAAATTTGAGCAATAAAAAGAAAGCGTTTTTCCGATTGCGGGATCAGTTTTTGTTCAAATTTTACACTACAATTTTCCAATTCTTCGCCTAAATTATTGCCGCCGAAAAATAAAATTTTAGAGCCTTTTGACCATTTGAGAATTTTTGGAAGTTTTCTTGTAAATTTATCCAAAGCACGGCAAGTTATAAAATCTACATCGGGTTGATTTAATTCTTCAAATTGTTTTTTTTCAAAAATTGTACGATTTTCCAATTCAAATTTTTGTAAAACTTCTTCTAAAAACTTTGCTTTTCTCAATTTTGATTCGATCAAAACGCCGTTTAGATCATCGCGGACGATCAAACACGGAACCGACGGCAAACCTGCGCCCGTGCCGATGTCAGCAAAGCTCGCGCCGTTCGGTAAAAACTCTAAAAGTGTAAGCGATTCTAAAATATGTCGAATGGCAAATTCTTCCGCCGAAGTCGGCGCGACCAAGTGTAAGATTTCATTATTTTGTTGAATGAATTCGTAATAATCGGCGAGTGATTTAATTTTTGATTCCGGCAAGTTCAAGTTGAATTCGGCTTGATGTTTTTTGACCGCTTCAGTGAAATCTAGTTGCATAAGCAGATAGTTTAACAGAGAAACGGCAAAAATTCGCTATACCGGAACAGGCAGATTGAAAGGGTTTTGGGAAATATTCAAACCCGGCGGAACGCTACCCGAACACCCCGATCTTTTGAGCGAAGCCGTGCTGCCGCCCGAAAAACGAGGTTCGCAAAAACAATATACCTTGCTTGATAGCTTCATCGTAAATCTGCCTCCATGCGGGAAATATATTTTGCCCGGATCAGAAAATTGGCGCATTGATAAATCCATCGAAGGAATGTATATTTTGCTTTTTCCTATGGAAGCAAGCGACGCGACAAGTTCCGCTTCAAATGCCGGAAACGGAAACATTGCAACCGGCGCAGTCGCCGGATTTCCAATGCTGACTCTACCTTATTACCTAAGGAATACAAGCAATGTTAATATGAAATCAATCACAAATATTTCAAAATCTTCCGATGAGTTTATAGTCCAATCTCTGCCGATTTTCCTTTGCTGGAAGGAAATTACAGGCGCGAAATTTTACCGTCTGAAGATTCAAAACGAAATCAAAAAATCTTTTCTGCCATAGTGTTGCCGTCCGCAAAACAATACCAACTTCTGTCTTTCATCCACGAACTTGCCAAGTTAAAACAACCTCGTTGGAAAACATTGGCGATTGACAAAAACGATTAAACGCTTAATAAATCTAATTTTTAGAACGTGAAATAATAGTTAAATCGGTAATTAATTTTCAAATTCTTTTGAATCTCTATATTTTATTTAAAATTCGTGCAAAATATCAATCAAGTTGCGTTCACAAAAAGTAAGAGATTTAAAATAATTTAAGAAAACAGGAGAAAAATGAGAAATGAGAAAATTGATTTTATTTATGGGTTTGGTTTGTTGTCTGACTTTTACCGGATGCAACAAAGATGCGGAAGTTGACGCATTTTTAACGGAATTTGAAGCGACAACTGCCGATATTGCTAAAAAAATTGATGATAATCCTTCAGCCGCCGGGGTTGATGAAGCACAAAAAGCTTTTACGGCTAAAAAATCTACTTTAGTAACAAAATTTGATGCGATCAAAAGTGCCAGAAGTTTTCAGGTAAGCGAAGCAAAGCAGAAGGAAATGATGGATAGAGTTGTGAAAAGCGCGTCTGCTCTCACCGAAACAGCACGGAAAAACGCAATGAAATTAGCCTCTGACCCGGAAGCAATATCGAAATTTCAAGCATTAATGAAGGATTACGGCGAAACTTTTAAGATGTAAATAGGATTTTGAAAATTTTACATTGGTGCGGATGAATTTGAAGAATTCATCCGCGTTTTATTTTGTCGGTAAGATGTTTAATCTGCTCTAAAAGCAGACTTAAAAGTTAAATATTTTTTGATTTTTTTGGAATACTATTTTCGATATTTCTCTATTGAGAGTTTCAAATTAAACGTACACAGACACCTTTTAATAAAGAGGTGGCAAAATTCGATTTTGCGAGAACCACAGCAGATTTAATATTAGAAGAAAAAGTCAGGAGTGCGTGAGTGAGCAATGGCGCATCGGCGTAATTTCGCACTTAAATTTCAAATCATTCACTTATCTCGAATTTTCTCTAAAATTTACCCCTCAATTTATCGTAAGTTGTCTGGAGAGATTCGGGAATTGTTCGCGTTTCTCCAATAGCAGTCATAAAATTTGCGTCGCCAACCCAGCGCGGTAAAATGTGCAAGTGAAAATGTTCGGCAACGCCCGCACCTCCTGCTTTGCCGAAATTCATCCCGACATTCATTCCGTGCGGTTCATAAACTTCACGCAAAATACTTTGGCATTTTTTGGTTAAATCCATTAATTCGTCTGTTATTTCTTTTGAGGCTTTATCTAAATCGGCAAGATGTGCGAACGGAACGATCATCAAATGTCCGCTGATATACGGATAAATATTTAAAATTACAAAATTAAACCCGGCGCGATGAAGTATGAAATTTTCTTCATCGTTCGCCGGGCTTTTTAGAATATCGCAAAAAACACAACCGCTTGGTTTAACGGTTGATGAATTTTCAGCGGATTTGATGTAGTCGTAACGCCAAGGACTCCATAAAACATCCACGGTTCAAAATTCCTTATTTATTGATTAAATCTTTTAAGTCTTTTCCGGGCTTGAAATAGGCGACGCGCTTAGCAGGGATTTTTACGGCTTCTCCTGTTTTCGGGTTGCGACCTTTGCGTGCATTACGTTCACGAACGCGGAAACTGCCGAAACCACGTAGTTCGATTTTTTCCCCTTGGTTTAAGGTACTGACTATGCTGTCGAAAATGATTTCGACCAGTTTTTCGGCATCTTTTTTGGTCATATCCGCTTCTTTGGCGACTTTTTCTACTAAATCTGCTTTTGTCATCTGTCTTCTCTCTCCTGCACCGTAAATTAAATTAAAAGAACTTAATTATGCTGATTTTTCTTCTGTTTCCGTATTTTCTTCTTTAGTTTCATCCGTTGAAGTAACTTCTTCTTTAACTTCTTCGGTTGAAACAACTTCTTCTTTAACTTCTTCCGTTGTTTCCGGTTCTGCCGTTTCGGTTGTGGCTTCTACGGTTTCTTCGGAAGTTTTTGCTTCGGGAGTTTCTTCGACCGCTTCAGAAGTTTCCACAGTTTCTTCGACCGCTTCAGAAGTTTCCACAGTTTCTGCTTCTTCTACAGGTGTTTTTTCAGAAGTTTCTGCAGTTTCTTCCTTAGCTTCAACAGCTTCAACAGCTTCAACAGCTTCAACAGCTTCTGTTGTTTCTACTGCGGGAGTTTCTGTTTTCGCGGATTCTTCAGTAGTTTCTGATGTTTCGGAGGTTTCCGGTTCTACGGAAACCTCTTCATTATCTTCTTCTTCTCCGGCATCGGCTTGCTCTTTGGCTCTTTGAGCGCGTCTTTCTTTCTTGGAAAGTTTCGGTTCGTCGGCGGTTTCTTCTTCCGCTTCGTCCTGATTATTGCGCTTCAAATTCATCAATTCGCCGAGAGAAGCCATACCGCCTTTTGCTTCGGTTGAATAACTCTTTGTATCAACAATAGGTTCGTCTTCCTTGCCGACGGCGCGATGTGAAAGACCGATTTTTTGCACGTCATTTTCAATTCGCAGAATTTTGAAATCCAATTCCTGACCGATTGAAACGACATCTTCCGGTTTTTCAACCCTTTCGTCGGAAAGTTCGGAAATATGACACAACCCTTCGAGTTCATTACCTAATTCAACGAAAACACCAAATCCGGCAAAGCGCGAAACTTTTCCTTTAACAACATCGCCCGGTCTATGACTCTGGACAAAGGCATCCCATGTGCTTGGTGTAAGTTCTTTGATCGAAAGCGAAAGGCGATGACCTTGCGTATCAATATTCGTAACAACGGCTTCGACTTCCTGATCTTTTTTCAGAACATCTTTCGGATGCTTGATTTTCTTTGAATGCGAAATGTCGGAAACGTGGACGAGTCCGTCAACGCCGTCTTCGATTTCGATAAATGCTCCGAAATCAGTCAAGTTACGAACTTTACCTGTAACTTTTGAACCGATATGATAACGCTCGCCAATCGTGTCCCAGGGATTATCTTGAAGTTGCTTCATTCCGAGACTGATGCGGCGTTCTTCGGTATCAATTCCCAAAACCTGAACTTCGACTTCTTCGCCCGATCTGACGAGTTTTTTCGGACTCTTCGTGCGTTTTGACCAAGACATTTCCGAAATATGAACAAGACCTTCAACGCCGGGTTCGAGTTCTACAAACGCACCGTAATCGGTAACGCTCGAAATCATTCCCTTGATGGTCGAATCAACCGGATAAACTTCAACGACAGTTGACCACGGATCGGGAAGAAGTTGTTTGTAACCCAGAGAAACTTTTTCTTTTTCGCGGTCGAGTTTCAAGATTTTAACTTGAATCTGATCGTTGACCTTAAACATTTCGTTCGGATTTTGAAGTCTGCCCCAGGACATATCTGTAACGTGCAGTAAACCGTCAATTCCGCCGAGATCAACAAACGCACCGTATTCGGTCAAGTTTTTGACAACGCCTTCAACAACATAGCCCTGTTCGATGTTTTTCAGAGTTTCAGCTTTTTGTTTGTTAACAACTTCATCGGTCAAAACTTTGCGCGAAAGAACAATATTGTTGCGTTTGCGGCTGAATTTGATAATCTTCGCTTCAATTTCTTTACCTCTAAAAGAATCGAGATTGCGAATCGGACGCGAATCAACCTGCGAACCGGGCAAAAATGCCTCGACACCGTTGATGTCAATTTTCAAACCGCCTTTGGTTTTTGAAACGACCCGCACCGTGATCGGTCTTTCCTCATTGAAGGCTGTTTCAATCTCATCCCAAGATTTGCGGCGAATCGCATCCAGATACGAAAGCACTGGCGGATTATCGCCCGAATAAATATTCTTGATAATGACTTCAACCGTGTCTCCTGCTTTAATCGTCATTTCACCGTCCAGTGAAACGAATTCATCGCTGGGAACAACGCCTTCGGACTTGTAACCGAAATCAATCAGAACTCCGCGGTCTGAGATGTCCACGACCGTTCCTTCAACCAATTTGCCGGTGTGATAGACTTCCTGATCTTGCTCAAATTCTTCAAGAATCGCGCCAAAATCCATCTCCGCCATACTTGGCGATTCTTCGGAATCTTGTTCTTCGACAATAGTGGATTCGGCAACAGCCTTTGCTTCTTCAATCACTTTCGGCTCATCAGAAGCCACTGGTTCTGTAATTGCAGTTGACTCATCAGAAGTCTTCGGTTCTTCCTTTGAAGCAGATATTTCCTCCGCCGGTGCATCGGCAGAATTTTCCGTGTTTGTTTCCTGTGGAACTGATTCATCGTTTTTCGCCGCTTCCTCAGTTTCGTTAATAACCTCGTTAATCATTTAAGTTTGTGTTAATTTCCTTTTTTAAAAGTAGCTTTTTTATATAATATCGCTTTTTTATCCGATTTTTGCACAGGTAAATTAATAGATTGTGCAAAATGGTCAATTGTATCAATTAATCACTGCGGTTGGAAGGAAGTAGAAACCTGCCGGTATTTTGTAATAGATTTTTTGATGAAAAGTGAGATTAGACATATACTTTTCGCCCTACTTCCGAAATCGCTCGTTTGACCGGATAAGACTAAAATTTAACGCCGAAGTGCTTGTATGTCAAGACAATGCCGTAAAAAAGTGCGAAATATGGCAATAGAACGCAAAAGTTTGCATAAAATTAACAAAAACTGTAAGTCATTTAAATCTCATCAGTAAAAATGCAGCAGATATTACGACACAGATCAACCGTTTTTTTACAAGTGAATATATTTATGACTAAAAATCAAGATTAATTTTAAAAATAAA
>JBBSAX010000208.1:0-9062 GCA_038251885.1 Pyrinomonadales bacterium
AAGCTATGAAATTATTCTCGAAAAATTTTCAGAAAAGAATCGCCGGACAAAAAATCTTCCGCTCCAGAAAGTTTAAAGGTTTGGCGATTCTGTTTGCTTGTATAGGCTTGCTCCTTTGCCCCGGCGCGTTTCACATCAAACAACTAACTCAGCACACCATCGAAAAAGAACGCGCTAACCGAGTAAATGAAAATGAAATTACTTTCGAGAAAATTCCTCACCAACCTCATTATTTCAATCAGTTTGTTACGTTTATTCAAAACACAAAAAACGTCCGCTTAGAAAATAATTTTAAAGAATTCGAGAACTTAAAAAGCGAATTACGAAAGATTGTTTAAATTGCAAATCCAAACATTTCAGAGAGTTTGGTCAAACCCTAAACTTTGCCGATGCCTCTGTTTTTCGAATGTCGGCGCGGTTTTGTTTTGTCCTTACAAAACGCAAAAGTCTTGATCGAAACGCTTTGGAAATATCATTTCAAAACTGGCACAGAATCATTTAATCATGGCAAAAATATCGCGATTTTTGAATGAAATAACGGTGAATATTGGCGCGAATTGAAGATGCCGATGCTTGGTTGGGAGTTACTTTATGCCGAAAAAAACAACGAAAGAATTTTTGCTAACAGCGAAGAAATATTAGAATCAATGCTCGAAAACAAACCAGCGGAAAACGTGGAAATTAAGCCAGATACTTCCTTCGATAAATTTACAATTAAGTCAGCACGATGCGCTTTTTAATTCGGTAATGCAAATCATTCACCAACAAGAAATACAAAGCGACGACACCGAATCTTTTGATTTTTTTTTTGATAATGTCGAAAATTTGTTTGAGGTTTTATCAAAGGTAAATCGTGTTGAAATTAAAAAAAGTTCTTCGAAAAATTACTTAACCGAAGAACTGGAATTTATTTTGGAATAATTCTACTGATTTACTAATCGAACCAAATTAACCATTCCGAATGAAAGTTCGGCGCGGGTTAAAGCGCGGTTCGGATTGAATTTATTGCCATCAATTGTAACAAATCCATTTTGCAGTGCGACCGCCACATAGCCGCGATATTGGCTTGGAATTGAACTCGCATCGGTTACGTTTGAAGATAAATATGTTGATGATACCCGATCTTCAAGACCCGCAGCTTTTACTAAAGCAACAGCAGTAATTAATTTGCTTGCCGAATCATTCGGTTTGAAGTTACTTCCATTTGAAACATCATAAAAAAGTCTGTCAGAGTGAACACTTTCAACGGCGGTTCGGTCGGTCAGATTTTTAACATCCGGGAATATCGGACTTGCCGCGACATATTGTAAAACTCTTCCGCTTCTGAGCAATGATTCGGCTAATTCGGCGCGGGTTACGGCAGAATTAGGATGGAATTTCGAGCCTTGAGTTGAAACAAGAAATTTTCGCAAACTTTCTTTAACGACCGATTGCATTTGCGGAGAAATTGTTTCTAAATCCGAAATTCTTGAAAATTCGACTTGTGTTGTTTCTATCTTACCGAAATATCTCTGCGAAGTTCCGATGTTATTTGAATGTTGGACAACCGCCCGATAATTTTGCGCTGACGGATTATTAAAACTGATTTTTTCGCTTGTTCCGGTCAAACCGGGCAAGTTGAGCGAGTTGGAGTTTCCGACCAAATTACTTTGCGAATCATATAATTTCAAGCTCAAATCGTTCACGCTCATTCCCCAAACGATATTTATTCCGGCTTGAATCGTATCGTCGGCAATCGGAAACTGATTAACTCGCGCCGAACCCGGATTTGCCGTTTCTTCAAAAGTATATGCAACAGAATTTGTGAATTTTATTGATTTATTATCTAGAATCGAACGATAAAGTCCCATTCTGCGAGACGGAAATGCGGATTCTAAGACTGAGCCGTAAGTATTTAAAACTCCCGCGCCGACTTCGTGGCTGAATTTTTCGGGCAAAGGCGTTGCCGTGCGCTGTAAAATATCTTTAACCTCTGCCGGAGTCAGATTCGGGTTTGCTTCGAGCATCAAAGCAATTGCGCCTGCAACTTGCGGTGCGGAAAAAGATGTTCCGCTCGCTGTTGTGTAAAAAGGAATTTCACCCGGCGTTAATCTTTGCAAATCGGCACCGGCAACTCCGAGGGTTCCGGTTTGTGTTCCCAAACTTCGCAGACTCACGACATTTACGCCTGTTGCAACCAGAGTCGGTCTTTGATTTGAGCCGAAAACACCGCGTGAAGAAAAACCTGCCAACTTCCCTTTTTCATCGGTTGCACCGACGGAAACTACCCACGGTGCAGCGGCATAAGGATTTAACGAACCGTTGCCCGAACCTGAATTTCCTGCCGAAACGACGACATTTATGCCTCGGTCAGTCAACATTTTGGTTGCGACATTGACCGGATCGTTGTAATCGAAAACCGTGTTTGCGGAAAAACTGCAATTAACAACCCGGACATTATAATTGCCACCGCGCTCTAAAATATAATCAAAACCCGACAGAATGTAAAAAAGGTTTAAGTCTCCCGCGCTCAAACCGAGAATTTTCGCACCGGGAGCAACGCCGTTGTATTTTCCGCCCGATGAAACTCCGCTGGCGGCAATCACACCTGAAACGAATGTTCCGTGTCCGCTGACCGGATCGGTATTTACGACATTTTCAACCGGATTCGGATTGGTAAATCCGAGCGGAACGCTTTGCGTATCGGCTAGTTTTACATTTTGAATTACTCTGCCGGCAAGATCATTATGTTGGGAATTTACGCCCGTATCTAAAACTGCAACCGTAATGTTTCTACCTGAAACCGGCATCCCGCCGTTTTTGGTTTGTAAATCCCGATCAGGTGCGACCTTTTGAATTCCCGTATTTTTGAAAAACGGATCGGAATTTAAACTTAAAGTTCGGTTTCCGTAAATTGAGCGAACATTAGCAAGTCTTGAAACGGCAATTAGTTGCTGACGGGTTGCCGTTACAATTATCATCGGCAGTACTTTAAATCGTGTGCCGCCCAAAATGCCGATTTGCCGCAATGAATTCAGATCATTTTCGTCCGGCAAATAGTGAAAAACTATTATTGCATTAATGTTGCTGTCATCCGTCACCTGATTCAGCAAAATGGCTAATTCCGGGTCTATTGAATTCATTCCCTGTTGAGTATTATTGTCAATCTGACCGTCTGCACCTGTTAAAGTTACGCCTTCAGCACCTATAATCCTGATTCCTTGCGCCGCCGTAAATGCTATGCCGTCCGCACCTGTCAGCGTAACTCCCTGCGGATTAATCAGGTTAAACACAACTCCGTTCGTATCGAAACCCGTGATCGAATCTGCTCCGGTCAGTGTTACGCCGTCCGCGCCTGTTAATGTTACGCCGTCTGCACCCGTTAATGTTACGCCGTTTTCGCCGATCCGGGCAAAACCGTCCGCACCCGTTAAAGTTACACCATCTGCACCCGTTAAAGTTACACCGTTCGGCTGTATTATTTTGATTGAATCTGCCCGATATGTTGTGCCGTCCGCGCCTGTCAAAGTTACACCGTCCGCCCCCGTTAAGGTTACGCCGTCTGCGCCTGTCAAAGTTACACCGTCCGCGCCCGTTAAAGTTACACCATTCTCTCCAATATAGGTTAAACCATCCGCTCCGGTTAAAGTTACGCCGTCTGCGCCTGTCAAAGTTACACCGTCTGCGCCCGTTAAAGTAATTCCGTTTGATTTATATGTAAGAAAACTATCTGCTCCGGTCAAACTTACGCCGTCTGCTCCGGTCAAACTTACGCCGTCTGCTCCGGTCAAACTTACGCCGTTTGATTTTGAAAATAAAATCCCCGCCTGCGCCGTATTTAAAGCAAATAGAAAAAGTAAAATTAAGCAGAAAAGTTTTCTTTTTAACATAATAGGGTTGACCTAAAACCTCAGAATGATTAAAACCATGGGATAATAAATGTATTAAATTAAAACAGCAATTATATAAGATAAGTTTGATTTGGGTAGGGTTTGTGTCTGAATTGTAAACACAAATTCCTACATTAATCAATAATCAATTTGTAAAAAAACAAAAGGCAAATTTTGTGCCTATTTTTCGATTGAATTTGAAAATCCAGAATATATTTTTGAAATAAATAAACTGAATTATCAACTATGGCAATCATATTTAAGATAGGTTGAGAAATTCTTGAGAAATCGAAAAAAACTTATAAACTTTCGATTAATCTCAAGAATTTCTCAAGTCAGTTGAATCATTATCGAAATCGTTATGATGTTGAACTATACATTCCACGAAAACATAGATGAAAGCGACTCGATAATGCTTTTTGAATCCATTTCACATTCTTCAAAAACTACTGATATGAAGGGGAAATTTAATGATGTTCGGATAATTTCGGAAAAAATCAGCATTCCGAAAGCCGATTATAATTTTTGTCGTCCGCGTTTGACCGAATTGCTTTCCAAACAGAGCGAACAATTCGGAAATTCATTTATTTTAGGACGTGCCGGAACGGGGAAAAGCACTTTGGCAATCGAATTTGCCAAAGATTACCAGAGTGTTGCGTGGTTTCGGGTTGATTCAACCGATTCCGATTGGGAAACTTTTTCACAATATCTTATTTCAAGTTGCCAAAATGCTCTACCGAATTTGGATTTCGGTTTTTCCAATGTTCCTTCAAATCAAAGCCAAGAAACAAAAGTTTTGAAATTCTTGGAAAAACTTTTTTATAAACTCGAAACGGCATCGCAAAAAGATCGTTTTTTGATAATTCTCGACGATCTGCACAATGTTTTCGATGCCGAATGGTTTGAAACATTTTTTAAAGGTTTGCTTTCTTATCAGTTTCCGAATGTTCACATATTATTGCTGTCGCGTAGCAAACCGCCGTTTCCGTTGTGGCGTTTGCGTTCAAAACAACAACTGGGGTTTTTGGAGGAAAGTCTTTTACTTTTTACAGGCGGCGAATTGGAAGAATTTTTAAAAAACGAAAAATTTTCTACAAGAAAAATAAAACAAATTCACAAAGATTCTTACGGTCGAATCTCAAAAATTTTGGAGTGGCTCGACTTGCAGTTCATACATAAAACTGCCGGATAATGTGCTCTCCTTTAATCAAATGCCTCTTTTGAGGATTGTAAGCCTGACTTTTTAAGTCGGGCTTTTTTTTTATCCAAATCGGCTTTCTCGAAAAGTTTTTTTAACTATGCGATAATGTTTTGAAAAAACAAATCCATTTAGTGGCGAGAAATAAATGCCAAAACCTAATTTTTTCCTGAGGACAAAATTGCTTCCACCGAGAGCGGTTGTCGAATTACTTTCCAGACCGCGTTTGACGGAAAAACTTCAATTAAACTTAAATTCACCGATAACGATGGTTGCGGCTGATGCGGGTTGCGGAAAAACGACTTTGATCGCCGATTTTATCCGTAATCAAACGCGCGAATCGGTTTGGTATCAACTCGATCACACCGATTCCGATCCGTTTGTTTTTCTCGGTTATATTGCACAAGGCATAAAAAATTTCGCGCCCGACTTCGGCGAAACGATTTTGCCGTATTTGTCCGAAGCAAACGACGATTTGCTGCTTCATCCCGAACGCGCCGTTGATCTGCTTTTAAATGAAATTCTTGAAACCATCGAACAGCCGTTTATTCTCGTGTTAGACGATTATCATCACATCGGACGCGACACGATTGTTCATCAACTTGTTGACAGACTTTTGCAATATTCGTCCGATATACTGCATTTGATTATCACGACTCGCGATCTGCCGCCGCTGGCTATTATGCGTCGGCGAACTCAATCCCGCGCTTTGATTATCACGCGGGAAGATTTACTTTTTACCGATGAAGAAGTCCGCGAACTTTTCCGCACGACTTTAAATGTCGAATTAAACGACGAAGCAATCGCCGAGTATCGTGAACGAACCCAAGGTTGGATCACCGCGCTGCAACTTATCAAACAAGTCGCCGAACAGGAAATTTACGCACATAAAGAAACACCGAAACTTGATCTTCACGAAATGTTGAAACAATCGGAAAAAGATATTTTTGATTATTTTGCGGAAGAAGTTTTCTCACGCGAACCGGAAGAGATTCAAAATCTTCTGCTTCATTTATCACTTTTGGAATCTTTGCCGTTAGACGTTTGCAGTCGGCTTTTCCCGAAAGAGAGATGCGCGGCGGTTTTGCCCGAATTGCTGCAAAAAAATGTCTTTTTAACGGTTGCGGGCGACGAAAATTTTGCGGAAGAATATCGTCTGCATCCACTTTTCAAGGATTTTCTGCAACGACGTTTGCGTTCGGAAATCGGCTTGACCGAATTAAATAAAGAAAAAACACGAATTGCCGAGTTTTTTATCAAGGATAATAAATTGGAAAAAGCCTTACCGTTTTTTCTCGAATCGGAAAATTTTGAGAAAGCGGCAAAAATCATTGCCGAAAATGGTGCGGAATGGATTTCGAGCGGCGCGATTACAACGCTTGACCGTTTTGCCGAGCAAATTCCGCTCGAATATCTGGAAAAATTTCCGCGTGCTTTGCTTCATAAAGCCGAAATTGCACGTCTGCAAGGCGATTTGAATAAATCGTCAAACACATTAAATCGCGCCGTAAAACTTCTGCATAAAGAAAACGACAAAATTGGCGAAGCCGAAGCACTTCATTCTTTGGCAAGCCTTTCCCGAAGGAAAGGAAAATGCAGCGAGGCTTTTGAGTTTCTCGAAAAGGCGGAAAAGCTCGTCGGCGAAAACACGGAAACTTTTATAAAATGCGCCAACACGCGCGGACTTTGCCTGATCGCGCAGAGCGCGTGGACAAACGCCGAACAGCAATTCCGTTTTGCGCTCGAACTTGCCGAAAAAAATTATAATGAACAGTTTATAAGAATTATCACGCACAATCTCGCCTTGCCGCCCGGATTTCGCGGCGATTTCGGCGAATCTCTGCGCTGGCTGAAAAGAATTTTCCGCGACGATCAAACGGAAAAACAACTTCCGCAAGAAGCAATCGGACATTTAAATGTTGCGCGTCTGCATCTTTATCGCGGCGAATTTGACGAAGCCGAAAAACATCTGGAAAATTCGCTCGAACTTTGTCAGCTTTATAATTTGAAATCTTTACGCGGCGAAATTTTTGAAACCTACGGCAATTTTTACCGCGAAACCGGCGATGTGCCGCACGCTTCCGAATTTTATGAAAGATCGAGCAAAGCCTACGAAGATGCCGGAATAAACATTGCCACGCGCGATTTGGACGAAGAACGCGCCAAATTTTATTTTCAACGCGGCGATTTTGTCAAAGCACGCGGACTTTTTGAAAATCTAATCGAAACGCGAAAAAATCTAAATAACGAAATCGGTTTGCAGAGAGCGAAACTTCATCTTTGCGAAGTCAAACTTTCAATCGGCGAAACTGAAAATCTGGCGAATGAAGCGCAACTGATTCTAGATTTTTGCCGTGAACAAACGCTCTATCACGACGAAGCGATGATTTCACTTTTATTGGCAAATATTTATTTTCACGACAAAAATCGCAAGGAAATGCTGCCGCATCTGCAAAGAGCTTTGGATTTGACGGCGCGGTTCGACTATGAACATTGGCTGCGCGGCGAAATAAAGAAAAATCCCGAACTTTTCAAAGACGAAGATATTATCGAAAAACTTCCGCTCGATCTGCGCGAAAGCATCGCGGAAGCCAAACCGCAAGTTAAAACCATTTACGTTCCGATCACTGAAAAAACCGAATCCGTAACCGATCTGACGATCAAAATTCTCGGTCACATAGATATTTACCGCGATCAAACGAAACCTTTCGCTGCCGACGCTTGGACGACGCGGCGGGCGAGAGATATTTTTTGCCACATTGCGACGAGTCCGCACAAACGAGTTAACAAAGATTTGTTAATCGAAGAATTTTGGAAAGATGAAGAGTTATCGGCAATCGAAAAGAATTTTCACCCGACAATTTCACACATTCGCAAAGCCTTGAACAGTCGTCAAACTTTCAAACAAAATTTTATCGTTTTCCGCGACGGCGCATATCAATTAAATCCCGAACTTTCTTATTCGATTGACACGGAAGATTTTGAAAACTTTATCGCCGAAGCCGAAAAAGCCAAAAAAGAAAGTGATACGGAAAAATTTTTACTAAACTTGGAAGCAGCGCACGAACTCTATCGCGGCGAATTTATGAGCGGAATTTACGAAGATTGGGCGGAAGAAAAACGCAATTATTTCCTCGAACAATTTTCACGGGTTTTAAGTGCGCTGGCGAAAATTTCTTTCAAAGAAAAAAACTGGTCAAAGGCTTTGAAATTTACCAACGAAATTTTAACTGCCGATCCTTTTCGGGAAGATATGCAAAGACTTCTGATGAAAACTCTCGCCGCGCAAGGCAAACGCGCCGCTGTTAAAGAACAGTTTGAAACTTTGCAGAAACTTCTCAAAGACGAACTCGGCGTTGCGCCCGCGCCGGAAACCCGCAAGGTATTTCAAGAATTACTCAAGTAAATGCCACTATAGTTTTTTATTAGAACAATAACAGGGGCAAAAAATAATGAAAAACATTCCAAATTCGATAACTTTAAATCGTAGCTTAATCTTTTTATTTCTTTATTTAACTTTCGGACTCTTAATAACTAAAGCGGCGGTTTCGGTTGATAATTCGAGCAGTAACGGTGCTTTTGATAATTTAGGCGTAACAACTCTTAATATTTCTCATACGGTCGGAGTGGGAATATCGCAGGTTTTAATCGTCGGGATTTCGACATCAAATACAACACTTGGCGCATTTCCCGGTAATCGTGTAACAAGCGTAACCTACAACGGTCAGGCTTTAACGAGAATCGGTTCTCAAATTTCACCGAATTTGAATAACGGCGTTGAGATATTCAGACTTATCAATCCGCCAAACGGAACGAATACCGTTGTCATTAATTTAACCGCATTAAGTTCAAATTATGTTTTTGCCAGCGCGGTTTCCTTTAACGGCGTAGATCAAACAACTCCGAACGGAACATTTTTTTCTTCGTCGGGAACAAGCAATAATCCGGTCGTAAATGTTACAGACAGCGCGGTCGGTGATTTGGTTTTTGACACG
>JBBSAX010000209.1:0-9053 GCA_038251885.1 Pyrinomonadales bacterium
CCATTTATAAGGCTTCTCATAATTTGCCCACGCACCGAAATTTATCGGAATACGGACGGTTTGAAAGCCATTTTTCGCAATGTCAGTAAACATTTTTTCGCGTTTTGCCGCGTCCGCAGGTTTCATAAAATCCGCGTAATTTTTCTCTTTCGTGCCGAGCCACCAATTGTCGAGATATGAGAGATTCATTCCCAATTTCATTGTTTCAGCGCGTTTTTGCGCGACGCTTTGCGCGACGACAGCTTGCGCTCCAAGAAACAAAATCAACACAAAATAAAAAGTTTTTTTCATCGAGTTTAGAATTATTTTGTGAAGAAATTTTAACCACAGATTTTCACAGATAAACACGGATGAGAAAGAAAAAGATACCTCAAATTAATATTTTATCGAAAAAATCATCTGTGTTTATCCGTGTCTGTCTGTGGTTAAAATTTCTTCATTTTGCTCACTTACTTAACCGTAAAAGTTTCCTTCAATTTACCGACCATCACCATAAAATCGCCCGCCTCAATTAACGGTTTATTGTTCATTCCGATAAAAGAGAAATCGTCTTTATTTAACGTAAAGGTCAGCATTTTGCTCTGTCCCGGTTCCAGCGAAATTTTCGCAAATCTTTTCACCCGCTTTCCGGAAGGCGAAAGAGTTGCAACCTCATCGCGCAGATAAAGAATTACCGTTTCTTTTCCGGCGCGGTTTCCTGTGTTTTTAATATTTACCGTTGCTGTAATTTCGCCGTTCATCGGAATTATTTGTTTGTCCAGTTTTAAATCGCTGTATTCAAAAGTCGTGTAACTCAAACCGTGTCCAAACAAAAATTGCGGGCTTGTCGCCACATTTCCAAACGAAGTTTCTTCGACCTCGAAAAGTTTGTGATCGTAAGTCAGATAATTATTCGGCGTGCGCGGATATGTAAATGGCAATTTTCCGTTCGGATTATATTCACCGTAAAGCACATCGGAAACAGCACGACCGCCTTCGTTCGACGGATTCAAAGCCAGTAAAATTCCCGAAACTTTGTCGGCAATTCGGCTGATAATTCGCGGACGACCTTCGACCATTACTAAAATTACAGGTTTTCCGGTGGCGATAATTTGCTCGGCGAAATTTAACTGCATTTCAGATAAAGTTAAATCCGTTAAATTTCCCGGTGTTTCCGTATAAGAACCTTCACCGAGACAAAGCACGACGACATCTGCGTCCTTTGCTTCGTCAACCGCTTTTTTGACGTTGACTTCACGGTCAAACATAGTCGGTGTCGTGTTAACCGCATTTGGAAGCGTTCCCGGAGGCTGAATCAATTCTGTTCCTTGAACGAATTGGAAATTTTTCTCGCCGACTTTGTCTTTAACTGCTTGCTGAATTGTCATTTTATCGGTTGGATAAAGTGATTTTTCCGAACCTTGCCAAACCCAAGTCCAGCCGTTGTTTAATGAAATTAAAGAATCGGCGGTCGGTCCCGTTACGAGAACTTTTTTATTTTTCGCGAGCGGAAGGATGTTTTTGTCATTTTTCAATAAAACAAGCGATTCACGCGCCGCGTCCAAACTTGCCTGCGCGTATTCGGGTTTGCCGAAATTGCTTTTGACCGACGGATTCGGCATCGGATTATCAAAAAGTCCGAGTTCGTATTTGACGCGTAAAATTCGTCGAACCGCGTCATCAATCCGCGTCATCGGAACTTTTTTCTCTTTAACGAGTGCAATCAGATTTTCGGTAAATGAGAATTTATAAGGCACCATACTCATATCAATACCGGCATTGATCGCCATCATCGTCGCTTCTTTTTCGTCTTTGGCGACTTTCCACTGCGTGACTAATTTGATGATGTCTTCCCAATCGGAAACGATAAATCCGTCAAATTTCATCTCGTTTTTCAAAACGTCGGTCAGAAGATATTTATTGATATGACCGGGAACGCCGTTGACTTCCGCCGAATTGACCATGACGGTTCTTGCGCCCGCGTCAACCGCCGCTTTGAAGGTCGGCAGAAAATATTCACGCATTTGATTTTCGGGAATCCAAGCCGATGTCCGGTCGCGCCCGTTGAGCGGAAAACTGTAACCGACATAATGTTTCAAACTCGACGCGACGTGATTATTTGAGCTAACATCATTGCCTTCCAAACCGCGCACAAACGCCACGCCCATCACTTGAGCCAGATACGGGTCTTCACCAAAAGTTTCCCAAAAACGCGCCCAAAGTGGTTGTCGCCCAACATCGAGAACAGGCGAAAAGCTCCACGGAATCGCCGCCGCGCGGGTTTCCATCGCCGTATATTCCGCCGCTTTCTGCATCAAAGCCGGATTCCACGTCGCCGCCATTCCGATCTCTTGCGGATAAAGCGTCGCGCCTTTGACATAATTTGCGCCGTGAATCGAATCAATTCCGTAAATGTTCGGGATTTTCAAACGTGTTTTCATCGAAGCATCCTGAATCGCGCCGATAATTTCCCACCATTTATCAACCGGCAGAGCGTGTCCGTTGACATTCAAAATCGAACCGACCTTGTAATCCACAATCGCTTTCTGCAATTTTGCCGGATCAATTTGAATATTCGAGTCGCCGCCGGATGTGATCTGACCGATTTCCAATTGCGTCATCTGCCCGACTTTTTCTTCGACGGTCATTTTCTTGAGCAATACCTCGATCTCGCGTGAACGGTCTTTCAATTTCGGTCGCTGAACTGCTTTTTGAAAATACACTTGACTGTCAGGTAAATCAGCACTTGTCTGAGCAAAACTTTGTTGTAGTGGCAGACAAAAGGTATTAAAAAGAAACGCTAATGATAGAATTAGAGCCTTGATTTTCATTTTGTTGTTTTTTCCTAGTGAATTGATTTGTTTGAAAAACTGATTGATACATTCTATTTTATCCTTTCAAAATCTTCAAGGAAAATTTTTAAGTTTCTTATTTTCAACCATTTTGAAGGAAATTGAACAAAGATCTTTTAAATTATTAAACCATTACCGTTAGACGACTTATTATGTTGTCTAATTATGTGATGGTCTAATAAAAGGTTCTTCCGCAAATTGGGGGCAACAGATATAAAGTTGTAAATTTGTGAAATGCAAGTTTCAACTTTATCGGCTGACCCGGAATCCATTCAGATACTTTCTTTTGTTTCTAATCAAAATTCAATTACAATTATGGCTCAATCATCGAAGCCGGTTGGTATTTGTCCGGTTTGCCAATCGGTTTCCAGTAGTCTGCACAGCCATTATGTCCGCCAAATTGCTGATTTACCTTGGCACGGTGTCGCCATTCAGATTCAATTGAAGACCTGTAAATTTCGTTATCGGAATGATCTTTGTCAAATAAACTACCCGGCAGCAAGCTGACGGGGTATTAAACCCAATGTGAATAACGCGGGCTAAACTTAGCAAAACAAGCAATGGTTGAAATTGATGACGAACGCCTTTCGGCTTTCTCTCATCGGTCATTTCAGCAAAAATTGAAACAACACTTTTATTATTCTCTGCGTTTTTTGTGCTATTGTTCATAAAGACTTTCCTCTGGTTAAAATGTTATTAGCGTGACATAAAACCAATTGTGGGAAAGTCTTTTTAATTTTTCAAATATCTATTCCTACTTTGAATAAGCACTGGGAATGAACCCTACGGTGAGGTTTATTCTATGAAAAATAATTTAATTTTGGCACAATGTTACGATGTCGGATTGCCGCAATATCTTATTACCAACATTTATATTATTATCTGCGGGTTGTATTTTACTTTTTACGGTTGCGGCAGCGGCGCAGCAGTATCGCTTCGAATCGTGGACGACTAACGACGGATTGCCGCAAAACTCTGTTCGCGCGATTGTTGCTACGACGGACGGTTATCTGTGGATGGGAACTTTTGAGGGATTGGTTCGCTTTGACGGGGTTGATTTTACGGTTTTCGATATGGTCAACACGCCGGAACTCAAAAGCAATTACGTTCGCGCTTTGATCGAAGACAGAAACAAAGATCTGTGGATCGGCATTGACGGCGGCGGACTTGTCAGGCGCACAGGCAATCGCTTTTTTTATTATTCAAAGAGCGACGGATTTTTCAGCAATAATGTTTCGTCGTTGGTCGAAGCACGCGACGGCAGTATCTGGATCGGCGCGGAAGAAAGCGGTTTGAGTGTTTTAAGAGACGGAAAATTCACGAATTTTACAACTGCGGACGGTTTATGCGACAACGATATTTGGGCATTGGCGGAAGACAGCGACGGCGGAATCTGGATCGGAACGGATAGTTGTTTGTCGAAATTTAAGGACGGAAAGTTTCAGGTTTTGACATCGGCAAACGGTTTATCGAGCAATAATGTCAGAGCAATTCGCAAAGCTCAAAACGGCGACATTTGGATCGGAACAGCCAACGGACTCGATCTTTTTCGCACTGGAAATTTTGTTAAATTCGACGCGCAGAAAGATTTTTCGGGCAAATTCGTCCAGTCAATTTGGGAAGATAATGACAAAACTCTCTGGGTTGGAACAAACCGGAACGGATTATATCAACTCGATCAAACTCAATTAAAAACATCAAAGTTAATCAGCAAAGCCGATGAAGATGTGTCAGCGATTTATCAGGATTCTGAAAATCAATTGTGGATCGGCACATTTTTGAACGGTTTGTATAAATTTCGTCCACCGCGAATCCAGACATTTTCCGTCTCCGACGAAGCGGCGAAAAATTACGTGAGCGCGGTCTTTCAGGACAAATCGGGAAATCTCTGGTTCGGTTCGCCAGACGGATTAAATCAAATCAAGGATGGCGCGGTAATAAACGTTTCGATTTCGGATAAAATTCCCGGCAGCGTGGGAACAATTGCAGAAGATAAAGACGGAAATATTTGGGTTGGCGGCAACGGCATATTTAAATATGACGGCGAAAAATACACGCACTTTACTTCCAAAGACGGTTTATCCAAAGATTACGTTTTTTCGATGATCGGCGACCGCGACGGAAATATTTGGGTCGGAACTTACGACGGATTGAATTTATTTAAGAGCGGGAAATTTACCGTCTTCACGAAAAAAGACGGCTTGGTTGACGGTTATATTCTGTCGCTGTTTGAAGACCGTGAAGGCGCGATCTGGATCGGCACGCGCGAAGGTGTCAGCCGTTATAAAGACGGAAAATTTACTAATTGGACGACCGCCGACGGAATCGCCAACAATCGTATTTTTGCGTTTTACGAAGACCGCGACGGCGCGATGTGGATCGGCACGAGCGGCGGCGGTATGAATCGTTTGAAAGACGGAAAACTAACGACGATTACAAGCCGCGACGGACTTTATGATAGTTTAGCCTTCGCCATTCTCGAAGACGATTCGGGCAATTTCTGGATGAGCGGCAACAAAGGAATTTATCGCGCCAGCCGCGCTGAACTCAACGATTTTGCCGATGGAAAGATCAAAGCGGTCAGTTCATTTTCCTACGGCACGGCGGACGGAATGCTTTCGCGCGAATGCAACGGCGCAAACCCTGCCGGATGGAAAACGCGCGACGGCAATCTCTGGTTTCCGACGATTGCGGGATTAGTTAAAGTTGACGCGAGAGAACTAAATTTTGCGCCGCCGAAAGTTTTGATCGAGCAGATTCAGATTGACGGCAAACTTCAGCCGGAAAACGAATTTTTGGAGATTAATCCAAATCAGGAAAATACGGAAATAAAATTTACCGCGATTAGTTGGCAGCGTCCGCAGCAAATCAAATTCAAATACCGGCTTGAAAATTTGGACAAAGATTGGATTGATGTCGGAACGCGCCGAACGGCTTATTTTTCAAGGCTTCCGGCGGGCGAATATACTTTCCGCGTAATTGCCGACAACGGCGACGGCGTTTGGAATTTAGAAGGCGAAACTCTCTTACTGAAAGTTTTGCCGCCGTTTTACGCGACGTGGTGGTTTAGGCTGTTCACGATTTTTATTATCGGCGCGATTTTGTTTACAATCTACCGGCGGCGCGTGGCTAATTTTCGTCAAAAGCAGGCGCAGCAGGAAGAGTTTTCGCGCCGGTTGATCAATGCCCACGAATCGGAACGCAGTCGCATCGCCGCCGAACTTCACGATTCCATCGGACAGAGCTTGGCAATGATCAAAAATCGGGCGATCTTCGGGACAATGAAAGTTACCGACGAAGAAACAAAAGAACATCTCGAACATATAACGGCGCAAACCTCGCAGACGATCAACGAAGTGCGCGAGATTTCCTACAATTTGCGTCCGTATTTGCTTGATCGCCTCGGACTGACGCAAGCCATCAGATCGCTTCTCGATGAAATCGCCGACCTTCATCAGATCAAAGTCGAAACCCGCATCAATGATATTGACGGGCTTTTCGATAAAGAAAGAGAAATGAGTGTTTATCGCATCATTCAGGAAAGTTTAAACAACGTCATCAAACACGCCGACGCAAGCGTTGTCAGTGTTTTGGTTGAAAAAAAGGAAAAGATTCTGACGATTTCAATCGAAGACAATGGCAAAGGATTTGATACTAACCGGACAAAAAACGATGACGTTCATAAAGGCGGTTTCGGTTTGCTTGGAATGTCTGAACGTATTAAAATGCTCGGCGGAAAATACTCGATTGCATCGAAAATCGGGCGTGGCACTAAGATAAATATTAATGTTGTTTTGAGCAAAACGTATTTTTCCGCAGATGGAAAGTAATGCTTTTTCAATTACATTCAATTAGGAGTCAAGCAGTTGAAAAATAAATACTGAAAATAAAAGTTTTAACTTTCGGAATAGATTTTAGATAATAGATAATAGATGAAAGATGCGAGATAAAGACAAGCAAATCTATCAGTTATCATCTTTCATCTAAAATCTATTCCGAATCTTTTACTTCAACTGCGTAACTCTTATCAATTTTTTATGGAACAGCAAATCAGTGTAATTCTGGCAGACGATCATCCGGTTGTGCGACAAGGTTTGCGAATGATGATCGAAACCGATAAATCTCTCATCGTCGTCGGTGAAGCCGGAAACGGGCGCGAAGCACTGGAATTAATTGAAAAACTCCAGCCGCAGGTTGCCGTCATTGATGTTGATATGCCGGAAATGGACGGCTTTCAGGTCGTCCGCGAACTCAACCAAAGACGGGTTAAAGTAGAAATAATTTTTCTGACGATGCACAGCAAGGAAGAAATTTTTTACGCCGCGCTCGATCTCGGAGCGAATGGATACGTCTTAAAAGACAGCGCGATCAGCGACATCACGGCAAGCATCAAAGCAGTCGCGGCTGGCGCGTCTTATATCAGTCCGGCGTTGTCGAATCTGCTTATGAAACGCCGCCGCCGCGCTGACGAACTTGACTCAAGCCATATCGGTTTGAGTCAACTGTCGCCGTCCGAACAGCGCGTCTTGAAAATGATTGCCGAGGGAAATACTTCAAACCAAATCGCCGAATTATTATTTATCAGCCGCCGGACGGTCGAAACTCACCGCGCTAATATCAGCCGCAAACTCGAACTTCAAGGCAGTCTTGCGCTCGTCAAATTCGCCATCGAACATAAATCCGAACTATAAATGCAGTTCCGGTTTTAAGGTTTAAGCCACCCGCCGAAACTGAATTCTTAAAGTGCGAAAGACTAATCAAACAATATGTTTGATTAGTCTTTTTTCTTTCCACTAAGTATCAATACTGATGCTCAAATCATTGTTGATACGGATAGCAAATTAGGTATCTACCGTGATGTTCAAGATTACAAATCAAATTTATAGTTGACCTACTAATCTATTTTACGGATCAGGAAACCCGAAGTTATGAGAGTTTTGATTGTGGACGACAACCAACAGATGCGCGAAATGCTTGAATTATGGCTCAGTGATTTGGCGGCGGAAATCGAACAATGCGATGACGGCGCGAAGGCTTTGTCGGCTTACGCGGGTTTTTTGCCGGATTGGGTTTTGATGGATTGGGAAATGAAGGAAATGGACGGGCTGACGGCGACTAAACAAATCGTAGCGAATTTCCCCGATGCGCGGGTCGTAATGGTCACGATGCACGATAAGACGGAACTGCGGGAGGCGGCACGCAATGCCGGTATTTGCAGTTTTATTTCAAAGGAAAATTTGTTTGATCTGAGAGAGCTGATGCTTTCGCACAACCGAATAATCTTCGGGTAGGAGAAATTATGAAAACTAAAATAACCAAAATTGAATCTTCGAATAAAAACATTTTTTCGGGTAAATTAAACAGATATATAAAACAAGCGTTATCTTTAATTTTTATCTACGTTCTCGTTTTTGTGCCGCTTTTGAACATTCACGGGGCGACGAATAAATTTTCCGTCAACACATCGGAGCAGACAAATTCTCCACTCGGCGCGGACTCGATTTTTCAGGATTGCGCGTTCGGCTGCGGTCAGGTGCAAGCCGATCTTGAAAATGGCGCGATTGATGATGTGATCAGTTTCTATAATCTGCCGCCGACCGACAGAAGCCGCGTCATCGGTTACGCCCGCAGCGAAATCCGCTCGATGCTGTTTGCCCGAATTATCACTTTGATTCAAAAACAATCGCCGACTGCCGACGAACAGGCGGCACTGAATATTTTTTCAGGAAGAATCAAATCAAGGCGCGTTCTCGCTGCCCAAAAAGCACTGGAAGAATATAATATTTGGACACAAAATGCCTGCGTTCCCTATTCGCCGCCCGCGCCGTTTACGTATAATCCGGGCGGCGCCTGCTATCCGGGTCTCGGCAGATTTTTCGCCGGACCGAAAGCACCGTCATTTGAAGAGTTTCAGCAATTCGGAGCCGCCCACGCTTATGCTGACCTTTTTACTCCGGCGGCGCAGGATGTCGCAGCCAAAACAGCCAGAGATACCGGAATCGCTGTCGGCGCAATCGGGTCTATTGTGGTCACCAGCGTGCTTGGAGCCACTCTCGGCTTCTTTTCAACATTTGGAACCATATCCGCTGTTTTGCCTTTCGCCGGAACTACTTTCACAACCATTACTTCATTCGCTTCGGTTGCCACTCTTCCTGCGGCAAGCGCACCATCGGGTGCAATTGGCGCGACCGCTGTCGGAGGTCCGGTTGCTATTATTATCGC
>JBBSAX010000210.1:0-8935 GCA_038251885.1 Pyrinomonadales bacterium
TTCGGCGCGAAAAGAAAACTCTTGCGAGAGTTCATACGCTGATTACCGAAAGAGAACCGAAAAAGAAAAAGGCAGCCAAAAGGTTGAAATATTAAAATGGCAAAGAAGAAGAACGAAGAAACGGTTGACGAAACAGAAATAACCGAAACGGAAACAACAGTTGACGAAACAGAAGTAACCGAAACGGAAGCAACGGAAGCAACGGTTGTAGAATCAAAAGCAGACGATAAAGCGGAAGGCGAAGATAAACCGAAAAAAGTCGGTAAAAAACCAGTGAAAAAAGCTGAAGAAGCAGAAGAAACTTCAGTTATTGAAGATGTCATTGCCGCCGCCGCTTCCGTAGTTGAAAATGTTGTTGAAACGGTTGCCGAAGGTGCTTCAGCATTAGTTGATGCGATCATCGGAGATTCTAAAGATTCAAAGAAAAAAGAATCTAAGCGTGCGGAAAGAGTCGGAATCGTTGCATCGGATAAAATGACGAAAACCGTTACAGTTCGTGTTGACCGTCAGGTAAAACATCCGATTTACCGTAAATATATTAAGCGCAAAAAGAAATTTATGGCGCACGACGAACTCGGTTCGACAGTGGGCGATAGAGTTCGTATTGTTGAAACGCGACCGTTAAGTGCAAGAAAACGTTGGCGCGTAGTAGAAATTATTCAGAAAGCAGAAAAATAAGTCTGGACAGTCTGGACAGTCTGGACAGTCTTGGAAGTCAATTTCTTCCAAGACTTCCAAGACTTCCAAGACTTCCAAGACTTCTGAACGGAGTGAACATATATGATTCAGATGCAGACCTCTTTAGCGGTCGCGGATAATTCGGGCGCTAAAAGAGTTGAAATGATTGCGCCAATCGGCGGTTCGACGAGCAAAATTGCCAGATTAGGCGATAAAATTAAAGTAACCGTAAAAGAAGCACAGCCCGGTGGTACGGCGAAAAAAGGTAAGGTTTACAACGCGGTGATTGTTAGAACGCGCAAAGAAACTCGACGCAAAGACGGAACTTATATTCGTTTTGACGAAAATGCGGCGGTTCTTATCAAAGATGATGATACGCCGATTGGAACGCGTGTTTTTGGTCCGGTTGCGCGTGAATTGCGCGACAGAAGATTTATGAAAATCGTTTCGCTCGCGCCGGAGGTAATCTAATGATGAAAACGGCTAAGAAAGGAACAATCAGAAGTAAATTCAAACGCGGTGATCAAGTGGTTTTTATTGCAGGAAAAGAATACAACCGCTTTGACAGCAACGGAAAACGCAGTCCTCTGCGCGGCAAAATAATTGCCGTTGATCCGCGCAATGCAAAAGTAAAAGTCGAAGGCGGAATGATCGTCAAAAGACATAAACGCGCAGTTCCGCAGATGAATATCGAAGGTGGAATCATTGAACAAGAAGCGTGGATTGATGTTTCAAACGTCGCGCACATTGATCCTGAAACGGGAAAACCGACTCGCGTCAAATATGAAACGAAAGACGGCGAAAAAGTTCGTGTTGCAAAAAGTGGGAAAGTAATTGCCGAACCGGACAAATCGCGTCGCCCAAGAGCGGAAAAACAAGAAACTGAAGAAACAGACGAGTAAGTTTGAGGTTTGGAAACAGTCGCGATTGCCGATTTGCAATTTGCAGTTTTTTTAATCGAAGATAATTAATTAAAATATTAAGAAGTTTGATTAAGAAACAAAAAATTCAATCGCAAATTGAAAATCGCAAATAAACTGAGACCCAAACGCAAAATTAGGAGATAACTCAAACAATGGCTAGATTAAAAGAAAAATACAGAAAAGAGATTGCTCCGGCAATTGCTAAAGAATTCGGGATTGGAAATGTTATGGCAATTCCGAAAGTTGAAAAAATTGTTATCAATATGGGAATGGGAGAAGCGATTAGCAACTCGAAAATTCTCGATACCGCAGTTGACGAACTACAGACAATTACCGGACAAAAGCCCGTAATTACGAAAGCGAAAAAATCAATCGCGGCATTTAAGCTGCGGCAGGGAATGAACATCGGCACGATGGTAACCTTGCGCGGCGACCGAATGTATGAATTTCTTGATCGTTTGATTTCGGTTGCTCTGCCGCGTGTGCGCGATTTTCGCGGAATTTCCGGTAAAGCGTTTGACGGGCGCGGCAATTATACGTTGGGAATCAAAGAGCAGTTGATTTTCCCGGAAATTGATTTTAACAAAGTTGACAAAACCCGCGGAATGAATATTTCAATCATTACAACCGCAGAAAATGATGAGCAGTCGCGTGCGCTTTTGAAAGCGATGGGAATGCCGTTTAGACAAGGTAGATAGATTTTATAAAAAGTTATGGCTAAGATAAGCAAAGTTGTAAAAAACGAAAAGCGAAAAAAAACAGTAGCTCAATATGCAGAGCGTCGGGTAATGTTGAAGAAAACTATCAACAATCCCGAATCAACACCTGAAGAAGTTGATGCAGCACAATTGAAACTGCAAAAAATGCCGCGTAATGCGAGTCCGGTGCGCGTTCGCAACCGTTGTTCGCAAACCGGAAGACCACGCGGTTATCTGCGTAAGTTCGGTATTTCGCGCATTGCTTTAAGAGAATTGGCTTTGGAAGGACAAATTCCGGGCGTTGTTAAATCAAGTTGGTAATTCGATTTTAGATTTTAGATCTTGGATTTTAGATTAAAGCAAATCCAAAATCGTAAATCCAAAATCTAAAATAGATTGACGGAGTTAAATTAGAAAATGACAGATCCAATTGCAGATATGCTTACGCGAATTCGCAACGCGATTGCGGCGAATCACCCGCGCGTAGATATTCCGGGTTCAAAGTTGAAAATGGAAGTTGCCCGCATTCTTAAAGAAGAAGGCTACATCAATAATTATGTAACCAAAGGCGAAGGCATCAAATATATGATCCGCATCTTTTTGCGCTACGATGCCAAGGGAACTTCTTCCATTACGCATTTATCGAGAGTTTCTCGTCCCGGTAGAAGAGTTTACGTTGGTTCGCAGGAAGTGCCGAAAGTTCTCGGCGGTTACGGAATTAATATCGTTTCGACATCGAGAGGTTTGATGAGCGGCAAAAAAGCCCGTCAGGAAAACGTCGGTGGAGAAGTTTTAGCAGAAGTTTATTAAGATTTGTTATCAGTCCTTTGTCTTTGGTCATTCGTATGTCGAATAAAGATAAATGTTTTTGATAAAGCAAAAGATAAAAGACTAATAGCAAAGGACGAAAGAGGAATGTTATGTCGCGTGTAGGAAAGAAACCAATTACGATACCGTCAGGTGTTACAGTTTCAATTAAAGACAGCGAATTGGAAGTAAAAGGACCGAAAGGAACTTTGAAAAGCCCGATTCCAAGTGGGGTTGAGTTTAAGATTGAAGACAATACGCTTGTTGCCGAACGTGCCGGAGATGATCTGTCGGCGATGCACGGTTTAGCAAGAGCTTTAGCCAACAATGCGGTCGTCGGTGTAACCGAAGGCTTCACAAAAGATATGGATTTAGTCGGCGTTGGTTACAAAGCCGACGTGCAAGGCAAGAAAATTGTTTTTGCGCTCGGTTATTCGCATCCGATTGAATATCCTTTGCCGGACGGCATCGAAGTAAAGGCTGAAAGAATGCCGACAAAAACGAGCATTAATCAATATCAGTTGACTTTGACTTTGAGCGGAATTGATAAACAATTGCTTGGTCAAGTCGCGGCAGAACTTAATCGTTTACGGAAACCCGATGCTTATAAAGGCAAAGGCGTTCGTTATGCCGACAAAATATACAAACTAAAACCGGGTAAAACAGGTAAATAAGTCAAGTAAGTTAGTAGAGTCTTGCGAGTTTCGAGTCATTTTGACTCTTCAGATTCTTAAACTTCTAAAGACTCTCCAGACTAAATTAAAGATATGGCAAAGAATACTAAAGCAGAAATACGACGCGGCGTTCACACCCGCATCCGCAAAAAAGTGCAGGGAACTGAGGCACGTCCGCGCCTTGCTGTTTATCGCAGCACGAACCATATTTACGCGCAAATCATTGATGATGAAAATGGCAAAACGCTTGCAGCGGCTTCAACTACCGAAAAAGATATGGGGTTGAAGTCCGGCGGAAACATCGAAGCAGCGCAAAAGGTCGGCAAAGCAATCGCCGAACGCGCAATTTCGGCAGGTGTGAATCAAGTTGTTTTTGATCGTGGCGGCTACGTTTATCACGGACGCGTCAAAGCCTTAATAGATGCGACCAGAGAAGCCGGATTAAACAAAAACGAATCAGCGAAAGACGAAGAGAAAGGAAAACAAGAAAGTAATGAAAGTTAATAAACAAAGAGTTTCTCCGCATGGTTTGGTTTTAACCGACCAGTTAATTTCCATCAATCGTGTTACAAAAGTAGTAAAGGGTGGAAAGAATATGTCGTTTGCCGCCCTCGTTGTAGTTGGCGATGAATCGGGACATGTCGGTTTTGGAACAGGAAAAGCAAAGGAAGTTCCGAATGCGATCAAAAAAGCGGTTGAAGCTGCCAAGAAAAATGTGATTCGTGTTCCATTGATAAATGGAACGCTTCCGCATCAGATGATTGGTGAATACGGGGCAGGAAGAGTTTTGCTCAAACCCGCATCCGAAGGAACGGGAGTTATTGCCGGCGGCGCGGTTCGTCCGCTTTTGCAATCGCTCGGAGTTCATAACGTTCGGACGAAAATTCTCGGTTCAAGCAATCCCCACAATGTCATTCGCGCAACATTTAATGGTTTGATGCGTATGAAAGATCCGATGGATGTAGCCCGATTGCGTGGCAAACAAGTAGAAGAATTAAGCTAGTCGAGAGTTAGAGAGTCTGGGGAGTTCGGAGTCTTTTGACTCTCCAGACTCTCTAAATTTTCGAGACTTTAAGGACTTAAAAGAAATGGCAAAGAAGCAAGAAAAACAAGAAAACGGCGGAACGATTAAAATCCAATATTACAAGAGTATGATTGGGTATCCGAAAAATCAGAAAACGATTGTTAAAAGTCTCGGTATTACAAAGATGAATCAAATCGTTGAACGTGCCGATAATCCTTCGATGCGCGGTATTGTCGAAAAAGTTCCGCATCTGTTGAGAATTGTCGAATAAGAGAATTGTTAATCGTGAATCGTTAATCGTCAATAGATTTTTTAGTGCAAATTTATTATCGTAATAAATTTGAGCAAACTAATCTTAAAAGGCGAATTGCAATTCACGATTCACTATTTACAGAGGAAAGAAAAATGGCATTAGCACTAAATAATCTGCGTCCGGCAAAAGGCTCGACGCACAAGAAAAAAAGAGTCGGTCGCGGACCCGGTTCGGGACTCGGCAAAACCGCCGGTCGCGGTCATAAAGGACAAAAATCGCGTTCGGGTTACAGCCAAAAGATCGGCTTTGAAGGTGGACAGATGCCTTTGCAGCGTCGGCTTCCGAAGCGCGGTTTTACAAACATTTTCAAAACGAAATGGATTGAAATCAGCCTTGCCAAACTAGAAGAAAGTTTCAATGCAGGTGATGAAATCACGCCGGAAGTTTTGCACGGACGCTCCTTGATCAAAAAGGCAAAGCACGATCTCGTAATTTTAGGCAGCGGCGAAATCTCAAAAGCATTGAATATTTCCGCACATCGTTTTACCAAATCTGCCAAAGAAAAAATTGAAAAAGCCGGCGGAACCGCAACTGTTATTGAAAAGAAAAGCAAAGTCCTTGAAAAAGGAAAAAAAGCGGAAAAAAGCGATAGCTAAATTAAATTTTGGAATAATCTGATAGGAGAAGTATGGATAAGTTTTTAAGTGCCATCCAAAATATGTTCAAAGTTCCCGAGTTGAGAAAACGTATTCTCTTCACGCTCGGACTTTTAGCAATTTATCGTTTAGGAGCGCACGTTACTGCGCCCGGAATTAACACCGCGCGTCTTGAACAAGTTTGGAGCGAGGTCGCGGGAACGCTACTCGGCGTTCTCGATTTGTTTTCAGGCGGAAATTTCCGCACGATTTCAGTTCTCGCTCTCGGCGTAATGCCATACATTACGGCTTCGATTATTATGCAATTGATGCCGGTTCTCTCGCCGCAAATCAAGAAAATTCAAGAAGAAGGCGAAGTCGGACGACAGAAAATGAACCAGTGGACGCGATATTTGACCGTCGCGCTTTGCGCTGTTCAATCGTTTTTCGTGGCGACTTGGCTGCAAAGAAACGGCGTAATGGCGAATACCTGGTGGGGTTCGGTTATGATCGTCATAACGCTCACGACCGGAACGATTTTCGTAATGTGGCTCGGTGAACAAATTACCGAACGCGGCGTGGGGAACGGGATTTCGCTTTTGATTTTTGCCGGAATTATCATCGGATTGCCTCGCGGCGTAATGCAGATTTATGAAAGAGTTCAGGGCGGAGACCCGTTGCAGACATTAGGTGTTATTTTTCTCGTAGTCGTGTTGGTGGCACTGATTGCGCTAATTGTTTATGTGGAATCGGCGCGAAGAAATGTGGCGATCAGTTATGCAAGTCGGCGCGTCGGAAATCAGACATTCAAAGGACAGGAAACGAGTCTTCCGCTCAAATTAAATATGAGCGGCGTTATTCCCGTAATTTTTGCTTCATCTGTTTTAGCAATGCCGCAGACTGTCTTAACGGCTTTGCCTCCCGATCCGAATAATCCAAATTCGACATGGGCAAAAATCTACGGATTTTTTCAACAGTTTCACGGCGGCGATCCATACTATGAACTTGTCTTTATTTCATTGATCGTATTGTTCACATTTTTCTACATCACAATTGTTTTTAATACGGATGATGTAGCAGATAACCTGAGAAAACACGGCGGATTCATTCCGGGGATTCGTCCGGGTGCGCCGACTGCGGATTATTTAAATACAATTATGACGCGCCTGACGACAGTTGGAGCAATCTATTTAGCCTTCATTTGTTTTGTTCCGCAAATTCTTTTGAGCGGTTTCAAGGTCGCACGTTTGCCGTTTGTCGGAACATCTCTGGATAATTTTTTTACTGCAACACCGGGACTGAGTTGGTTACCGACAGGTTTAGGTTATCAATTCTTTTTCGGAGGAACTTCGCTCTTGATTATTGTCGGTGTAGCGATGGATACAATTGCTCAAATCGAAGCTCAACTTGTGATGAGAAATTATGAAGGTTTTCTCGGGGCAGGTTCGAGATTACGCGGTAGAAGAAATTAGAATTTTGATTACGAATTTCAAGTTAAGGACTGCAAATTGTAAATTTACTTCGCAATTCTTGATTTGAAATTCGTAATTTATTTTTATGAATAAGATTATTGTTTTGATCGGTGCGCCGGGGGCGGGAAAAGGGACTCAAGCGCGGCTTTTAGAGGAACGACGCGGAATTCCGCAAATCTCGACGGGCGATATGTTTCGCGAGATGAAAAAAGCCGATACGCCGTTGGCAAAAGAAGTTCAAGCAATAATGGCAGAAGGAAAGTTAATCTCCGACGATTTGACTTACAAAATCGTTAAAGAAAGAACTTCACGGGAAAATGGTGCATATATTTTAGACGGTTATCCGCGAACTGCTGTACAAGCTGAGCAACTTGAAAACTTAGCCAAAGAACAAGGAAAAGAAATTCAAGCGATTGAAGTAGATGTTCCAAAGGAAGAATTGATGAAACGCCTGACAGGTCGGCGTTCGTGTCCGGTTTGTGGTGAGATTTACAACATTTATTCAAAAGCTCCGAAAGTTGAGAATGTTTGTGATTTTCATCCAGAAGCGCAATTAAATCATCGCGCTGACGATAATGAAGAAAGCGTTGCAACTCGTCTGACAACTTACGAAGAAAAAACGAAGCCATTGATTGAGTTCTATAAAAATTCGGGGCGTTTGAAAAAAATCAGCGGCGAAGGAAGTTTGGAAGAAATTTACGGGCAAATTGAAACTATTATTTAGTGTTTTGAATCAAGGAAAGTTTAAAAATCGTAAATAATAAATGTTAAAACATTTAGAAATCGGAAACTTCGTCAGAAAACACAGCCAAATTTTACTGGGAAAGAAAATGATAATCGCAAAATCAAGAAAAGATTTAGATCGTATGCGCGAAGTCGGCGAGTTAATTGCGGAAGTTCGTGAAACTCTGCGAGGATTGGTTGAGCCTGGAATTACAACGCTCGAACTTAATGCCGTGGCAGAAAAAATGATGCGTGATGCCGGTGCGATTCCTACTTTTATCGGTTATAAGCCGCACGGAATGGTACCATTTCCTTTTGCAATTTGCGCTTCGGTCAATGATCGTGTTGTTCACGGATTTTCCGATGATGTTCCACTCAAAGAAGGGGATATTATTTCGATTGATATGGCAGCGACCTATAACGGGTTTGTCGGTGATACGGCAACAACCATTCCGGTCGGCGAAATTAGCGATGAGTTAAAACAGCTCATTAGCGTAACAGAAGAATGTTTGGATTTAGCGATTCAAGAATGTTATCCGAATAAACGAGTCGGCGATTTAGGTGCAGCAGTTCAAGAACACGCAGATAAATTCGGTTACGGAATCGTGCGCGATTATACAGGACACGGGATTGGTCGGCATATGCACGAATCTCCGCAGATTCCTAATTACGGCAGACGCGGAACTAAGGAAAAAATTCGCGCCGGTTTTTGTTTTGCAATCGAACCGATGTTGAACCTTGGAACGCACGAAACAAAAACTTTGGACGATAAATGGACAGTTGTTACTAAAGACGGAAAAGCTAGCGCACACGCGGAGCATACTGTTGCTATTACGGCGGAAGGTCCCGAAATTTTAACGCTGACAAAGAAACAAAAAGCAAAATTTAAGCAATCAAAAATCGAAAGTGCCTCGGCTTAGCTTGATTTATCGGAAAAATAAAGGTAACATTTACGGTTTGTCCATCAAGAAAGAAATTGGGCTTTATAGTTTATGTCAAAAGAAGAAGCGATAGAAGTTACAGCAACAGTTCTGGAAACTCTGCCAAA
>JBBSAX010000211.1:0-8856 GCA_038251885.1 Pyrinomonadales bacterium
ACATTTGAATTATCAGTCGAACTTCTGACCGTAAAAAGCCGCTGTGCGCTGAAGGTTTGAAAAATGGTCGAATAGCTCGGATCAATATTTCCGAAGCGAACCGGCGTTCCCGAAGCGGTCGTCGAACTGACGATAAAATTACTCGTGTCATTTCCCGCATTCGATGCCGGAGAGCCGAAAATTACGCCGCGCGGACTGTTTGAATTAAAGAAATTAGCCGGAAAAAAGTTCGGTGCGGAAAAGCTGTCCGGCACGCCGTCCCAATTTATTTCACGTCTTCCGGTCGAGAAGGTTTGCGTCGTATTGGGATTCAACGCGCCCAAATCCGTTCGGAATTGATCAACGGTTGCTTGAATCGCCGCCGCATTTGCGCCGCTTGCGCTGCGAAAAACGGGCGCGGCTGAAATTGAAGTTGCCAAAAGCATTGCTAAAATGCTCAACGTAGATAAATTAATTAAATTTTTCATACTTTTTGTTTCCTTTGTTGGTTTATTAAATTTGCTTGAACACAATTGTGTTACCGAAGTCAGAATAATTTTTAACAATGCCGAAAATCTGTCGGACTTTATGCTTTTTTGCTAAAAATTTGTTGAAAAAATTAAAAGAATGATTTCTCAAATATTCTTTATGTTTTGTTATAAATTAATTTCGATCTTTAAAATCGGAATTGTTTGAATTCCGCCGAAAGCGTATTTAATCCCGACATAATCATCGAATGCGAGAAGATGTTCACAAAGTGCTTTCATTACGTGAACACCCATTTCTTCGGCGTTAAGATTAATTTGATTAAGAAAACGCCAAACTTTGATACTGGCTGCCATTTCGGGATCAAATCTGATATTTGCCCGAAAATCGCCGAACAATTGCAGATAGAAAAAGTTCTCAAGACCGCCGATTTTGTTGACCAAAATATTTCGCAAATCTATAAATTGATCGTCAACGGCAGTTAATAAATCCGGCGTGAACAATGCTGTTCCTTTCGGAGCAAAAGGTGAAAGCATTCTTTTCAAAAGCCAACTGTCGCCTTCCTGTCCTTTACTCATATTGTTTGAAAAACCGATATTGCTGGTTGCGATCATTTCAAATCCGATCATTTTTTTATTCTCCTTTTAGTTCTAATTTAGTTATATTTGTTGATGATTTAATAAAATCGAGCAGCGAAGTCAGGCAGATAAAGATTCTGCCGTCTGCGTCTGTTTTGTAATGATTGTTATTAACTAATGCAAAGCGAAATAATTTTTCAGCCGGTATTGTGAAAAGTTCAGCCGCGTCATTAAGAATTAAAAAATCGGCGAATTTTTTACACTTTCCGCAAAATTCCACATTTGTCGCGGCACGTTTACGGATAATTTGAATCCGTTCGTATTCGATAATTATTTCCCGCGATTTTTGGATGTTCATATTTAATTTTCGCCTTTGCGAATATGATCGCGGACGTATTCATACCGCGCGTCGGTTTCCGACATTCCAAGTTGATACCAGTGCATCACGATTTGTGCTTGCTGTTCGGCGTTATAATCTTTCCAATCAAATCCGTTTTCATAGTCGTAGGCTTTTGAACCTTTCATAAGCACGATTTGCTGACACATCGAATTTGCCGCATATCTCCAACGGAAAGGACTGTGATAGCTTTGCCAAACATGTGTTAATTCGTGGATAAAAGTTTCGCGTTCGCTGGTCAGCGTCGCTCCCGCATACATTGCTCTGCCGAGGTGCATAATCCAACCGCCGTCGTGTCGTAATTCCGGCGTAACATATTGACGATCTTGTGCGCCAATCGTGTTTGAAACATAAATATCGTCGTATGGCAAAGTGTTATTAAATACCTGCTGGGCGAAGATTTTTTCGTCCAATGTCAATTTTCTTTTTAATTTAATTCCGCTCATTTTTATTTCTCCTAAAAATTTATTTGTGTTTTCCGCAAACTGCGTTAGAATCGTTTTTTAATTCCCGCAACTTCGGTG
This sequence comes from Pyrinomonadales bacterium, assembly GCA_038251885.1. GTDB lineage: Bacteria > Acidobacteriota > Blastocatellia > Pyrinomonadales > Pyrinomonadaceae > JAHCHG01. Next base: position 1,965 of record JBBSAX010000211.1, read on the forward strand.
CACATCTGTTTTACCGTGATCGGCGTATTCAAATCTTTAGGAAAACCTGAAATTTTTTTGAAGAATTTATGAGAAATTCTTGAAGGCACAAAATGAACAACCTTTTCGGGAAAATTTACAGTTTCGGCGGCTTTCAACTCGATGCCGATGAGCGGACTCTTTTCGACGGCGAAAAAACGATTCCGCTTGCTCCGAAAGTCTTTGATACCTTGCTTTTATTTATCGAAAACGCCGGACGAATTTTGAGCAAAGAAAAAATGCTGGCTGAAATCTGGGAAGATTCGTTTGTCGAAGAAAACAATCTGGCGCAGAATATTTCCTATCTACGCCGGATTCTGGGCGAAACAAAAGAAATAAAATTTATCGAAACCGTGCCTAAGTTCGGCTATCGGTTTGTCGCAAATGTTCAATTAATCGAAAGTGATGTTGAAACCGTTACTTATGAACGAACCCAAGCGCGAGTTTCTTTTCGGGAAACTATTGAAGATGACTACAAGGCGAAAACGGAAGTGAATGAGATTTTTTTGCCGACAGAAACTTTCTCGGCTTATTTGCCTGAACATAAACCCGAAACTCATTATGTTTTGAACGGCGATGTAAATATTGCATATCAGGTAATTGGCGAAGGCGATTTGGACATCGTTTTTGTTATGGGTTGGGTTTCGCACCTCGAATATTTTTGGGAAGAACCGCATTTTGCCGCGTTTTTGAATCGGCTGGCATCGTTTTCGCGCCTCATTTTATTCGATAAACGCGGAACGGGACTTTCCGACCGCGTTCCTTTGTCCGAACTTCCGACGCTTGAACAAAGAATGGAAGACGTTCACGCCGTGATGGATAAAGTTGGCAGCGAACGCGCTGTTTTGATCGGAGTTTCCGAAGGCGGTCCGATGTGTTCGCTGTTTGCGGCAACTTATCCAGAACGCACTACCGCCCTCGTGATGATCGGAACTTACGCTAAAAGGATCAAAGATGAAGATTATCCGTGGGGCGTATCGCTTGAAGACCGCGAAGCATTTTTTGAAATGATGCAGCACGATTGGGGAAAACCCGTCGGCATCGAAGAACGCGCACCTTCGATGGCAGATGATGAAGATTTCCGCGATTGGTGGGCAACATACTTGCGAATGGGCGCAAGTCCGGGCGCGGCAGTTGCTTTGACGAAAATGAATGCGGAAATTGATGTTCGCAATGTTTTACCGACGGTTCGCGTGCCGACGCTTGTTATTCACCGAAAGGGTGATCTGTGTTTGAAAGTTGAAGAAGGAAGATTTGTCGCTTCATTAATTCCGGGCTGTAAATATGTCGAACTCGATGGCATAGATCATCTGCCCTTTGTCGGCGATCAGGAAGTGATTTTGGACGAAATCGAAGAATTTTTAACGGGTGTCAAGCACGCCGGCGAATACGACCGCGTTTTGGCAACAGTAATGAATATAAAAATCGTTGATCCGCAGGCAGAAGCACAAACTCGCGGCGCAGAAGATTGGCAGAATTTGCTCGAAGGCTCACGCGAATACGTTCGCCGTCAATTGAAATTATTCAAAGGCAAAGAAATTTCCTACGACGAAAACGGGGTTCTCGCAACTTTTGACGGACCTGCCCGCGCGATTCGTTGTGCAAAAGCGATCACAACTTCGGCACAGCGACTCAGCATAAAAGTAAAAACCGGATTGCACACGGGCGAATGCGATATTTTGGAAGATAAACTTGGCGGTTTTGCCGTCGAACTGGCAAGAGAGATCGCTGAAGAAGCCAAGCTTGGCGAAATTCTCGCATCACGAACGGTCAAAGATTTGGTTGCAGGTTCGGGAATCGAATTTCAGGAACACGGTTCAAAAACCTTTTCAAATACTCAAAGCGGATGGCGATTATTTAGAATAAACCAATAAACTTTTCTAAGAAGCCGTTTGAAAACTCGAATGGTTGGATTATGGAGTGAACCTGCCTATCAACTGTTCACTCTCAATTATCAACTAATTTTCAGATAATAAAATGCTTTTTCTGAAAATCAGTTGAAAGTGAACAGATGATAATTGATAGTTTTGTGATCCAAATTTCAATACTCCGAGTTTCTAAACAACTTCTTAGAAAAAAAAATACTTAAATATTTCTTCCCAAAATCACAAAAAATCTGTATCCTTTCTCAAATGTCACCAATTGCTATTACGTTGATTTTATTGCTGGTTGCCGTTGTACTTTTTGCGACGGAAAAACTTCCTGTAGATGTTGTCGGGCTTATTCTCGTCATCGGTTTAGTGATGACCGGAGTTTTGACGGTTCAAGAAGGCGTTTCGGGATTCGGTGATACTATTATTATCACCATCGGCGGACTTTTCGTTTTAACCGGCGGACTTGTCAAAACGGGTTTGGTTGACCTGATCGGGCGCAGACTGTATCGAATTGCGGGTAATAATGAATTTGTTTTAACCGCTTTGATAATGTTTGTTGCGGCGGTCTGCGCGTCTGTGATGAAAAATACGACAACGACGGCGATGTTCGTGCCGGTTGTGATGGGATTGGCAGAACGAGCAAAAATCGCGCCTTCAAAGTTGCTGATGCCGCTTGCCTTCGGTGCAATTTTGGGTGGAAGCTGCACATTGATCGGAACTTCGACAAATTTAGCGGTCAGCGGTGCGATTCAGCGTTACGGACTCGAACCTTATTCGATGTTTGAACTAACTTCGGTCGGTGTCATAACAGTCGCGGTCGGTATGGCGTATATGCTTTTTGTCGGCATCAAACTTTTGCCGAATCGCGGCGGCGAAGATTCTCTGACCGAACAATATTCGATGCGCGAATACATTTCCGAAGTTCTCGTTTTGCCGGGGTCGCATCTAATCAGCAAAACACTCGGCGAAGCCAACATAAATCTCGAACTGGATTTGAATGTTCTCGGCATCATTCGCGGTAAGGAGCAAAGAATCGCACCGCAAGCCAACGAACGCATCGAAAGCGGAGATCTATTGATCGTTGAAGGAAAGATCGCCGATATTCTGAATGTTAAAGCCGAGATCGGACTTGAAATAAAAGCCGATTTCAAACTCAGCGATGTTGATCTCGAAAGCGATGACATCGAACTTTTTGAAGTTATGGTTATGCGCGATTCACGCCTCGTCGGACAAACTCTGCGAACGCTGAACTTTCGCCAAATCTATGATCTGACCGTTCTTGCCATCAATCGTCACGGCGAAACATTTTTGGAAAAAATGAGCGGCGTGACCTTAAAATTCGGTGATGTTTTGCTCGTTCAGGGAAATCGCCGCTTGATCGAACCTTTCGTTGTCCAGCGCGAAATGATGCTTTTAGATGACGTTTCAGCAAGTGCGGCGCGGACGGAAAAACGTAAATGGGCGATTGCCGCCTTCGGACTTTTTCTTGCACTTTCGCTCTCAAAACTCGTAACGGGTTTCGAAGTTCCACTGGCAATAGCAGTTCTACTTGGCGTTTTGCTTCTTTTAGCGACGAAAACTGTGCGCTACGCAGAAGTCTATAGTTTAATAGATTTTCGTCTTCTTGTTTTGATCGCCTGTATGATGAGCTTCGGCGTGGCAATGGAAAAATCAGGCGCAGATATATATATTGCCGGATTGATCCAAGAATATTTTGCTCAATTCGGCGGGACCGCCGTTCTTGCCGGATTTTTCGTTCTCACGGTCGCGCTGACACAGCCGATGTCCAATCAAGCCGCCGCTCTGGTCGTTTTGCCCGTCGCCGTGAAAACCGCCGTTGCGCTTGGGCTTAATCCGCGAACATTTGCCGTTGCAATTACTTACGCCGCATCTTTTTCATTCATCACGCCGCTCGAACCGGCTTGCGTTTTAATCTACACACCCGGACGCTACAAATTTATGGATTTCGTCAAAGTCGGCACGATTCTGACAATAATCGTGTTTATTACGGTGATGTTTTTAGTTCCGATTTTTTGGAAACTTTAATAAGTGAGAAATATTTCTCACTTATCATTTCTCACTTTTCACTTCTATCCATTCTTCTTCCAAAATTGCGTAAAGATATTCGTCGCGCCACATTCCGCTTTGCCAGAAACTTTTGACAAATTCGGCTTCGCGCCGAAATTTCATGTTTTCCAGAAGCCGTATGCAACCGATATTTCCAACATCAACGATTGCCGTAATGCGGTGAATTCCGATCTTTTCAAATAGAAGTTTAAAAACCTCCGTCAATGCTTCTGCGGCAAAACCTTTCTTTTGATACTTTCTTGAAAGCGAAATTCCGAATTCGACGATTCGTGTTTCGTGTCCTTCGGGTTTTAAACCGATGTCGCCGATCAATTTGTTTTCTTCTTTTAGTTCGATGCCGAGTTGAATCCATTTTCCCGCTTCGCCGAATTCGCCGTTTTCCAAATTTTTTATATATCTTTCGGCTTCCGCTTCGCTAAAAGGTTCGTAGCTTTGAAATTCGCAAACTTCCGGGTCAGAACGATATTCAAGAAAATCCGCCAAATCGCTTTCGCGCAAATTTCTTAAAATCAGTCTGTCGGTTTCTAAATTCATTTCAATTTTAACTTCATTCCCAAATGCGTTCCCGTGAAACCTAAATTTTCATAAAAACGATGAGCATCCGTGCGTTCGGCATTTGTTGTTAATTGCATTGCGACGCAATTTTCTTCTTTCGCGCGTTCGATTGCCCAGAGCATTAATTCTTTGCCGATTCCTTGTCCGCGATATTTTTCATCAACTCTGACCGATTCGACCGTCGCGCGTTTTCCGCCTTGAAAACTGAGCGAAGGCGTAAATGTGATTTGCAGAGTTCCGATGATTGTTTCTTTCAGGTCAGAACCATTTGCGGTAGCGAATGGTTTATCTTCATCTTCTGAAAAGGTTTTAGTTAAACCGCCCGCTACCGCAGACGGTTCTGACACGACCGCGACAATCAATTCATTATTTTTATCGGCTTCGATTTCCTCAAACGCTTTTGTATAACTTTCCGGCAAAGGATTTTCGTATCGTTCCCGCGTCGCGCCGAGAAAATCATCGGCGAGCATTCGGACAATTTCGGGCAAATCTTCGCGTGTCGCTTGGCGGAATATAAGAGTCATAGATTTATTTAATTTTTGCGCCGTATTTCTCGATGATTGCATCTATGATAGCTAAAGATTTGCTTTTTTCATCAAGTCCACCGCCAAAATTTCCCGATGAACTTTTTCCGCGAAAATTATCGCACTCATAACAAATATCAAATTCAACAATCTTGGTTTTGTATTTTGCCTTAATTTTATGACGCGGACTGAAACAAGCCATTCCATTACTATTGGACGAAACATCAGAATAAAAACTGTCGAGAAATTCTTTTTTAAGGGAAGGATCGGAAACTTTCGCTTCAGCATTTGGAGTTGTTTCAAACATTAAGATTTTCAACTGCATTGTATCTTTATCAACATTGTAAGAAATAGTGACTTCATTAGCCTTGTCCAAAATTTCTCTAATCTTTGGAGGGATTTTTTCGTCAAGTTTTTGCTTTTGTTCTTTTGTTAAATCTTCACGCTGATTTTTTGAAAGTTGGATTATTTCAACTTCAGCCGAATTCGTTTCCGTCCTAAGATTAGAGTTTGGTGTCTGTTGACTTTCAACGCTTTTACAGCCGATAAGAGAAGCCGTAAATAATAAAAATAATGCAATGTTCCTCATATTTTATTCCTCAACAACCAATTCATCATAAGCCAACTTCACATTATCGGGAAGCAATTTTGAATCGCGTTCGTGCAGAATGTCGTGATTTAAGTGCGTTAAAAACGCGCGTTTCGGTTTTAGGTCTTCGATGTAAGCCAACGCTTCTTCCAGACAAAGATGCGTCGAATGCGGTTTGATTCGCACGCAGTCTAAGACTAGAACGTCCAGATCGCGCAAGCCGTCCATCGAATCGGGCGGAATTATTTTGAGATCGGTCGCATAGGCAAAATCGTTAAAACGGTAAGCGATGACGGGAAGTTTGCCGTGAATGACTTCGAGCGGCATGATTTCCAAATCTTCGCCGATGCAGAACGGCGAATTTTTGACGACCGTGTGCGGAATCAGTTGCGGCAAACCGCCGCCGAAATGTGTCGGTTTGAAGATGTATTGAAAAATGCGTTTGAGATCAATCCACGCGATTTCGTTGGCGTAAACGCCCATCGCGCCGTAACGGAAATTGAGCGGACGAATGTCGTCGAGTCCGAAAACGTGGTCAACGTGGCAATGCGTTATCAAAACTGCGTCGAGATATTTTATATTTGCGCGTAAGGCTTGCTGGCGAAAATCTATTGAAGTGTCAACGAGAATAGTTTTTCCGCCGTGTTCGATCAAAATAGAAACGCGCAGTCGTTTATCTTTCGGATCGTCCGACAGACAAGTTTCGCAATCACAGCCGATTGACGGAACGCCCGTTGAAGTTCCCGTTCCTAAAAATGTAAGTTTCATCTAATGCGCCTCGCGGTATTTGTAAAAATATACGCCCACGATAAAGTAAAGTGCCGAACTGAACGCATAAATTAAAGGAATCGCAAATTTACCCACCGAAAAATACGAATAGGAAACAAAAGCAAGTGCCAAACCTTCGAGCCACATAAGCCACGGTTCGTGCTTTTTGATCCACGAAATTTTTTCGTGGAAAACTGCAAATGAAACAAACAGAATTCCGAGCAAAATTAAAACAATGCCGATCTCTGCGTGTTGATCTTCAAATTTGGAATAACCTTTGAGAATAATCACCAAACCGCTTATTAAATGTCCTAATTTTTTGAGCCTTTCCTTCAACTTGTTACGATCATTCATTATTTTTTCCCAAGAATATCGCTTGCCGAAAATTTTTGCGCGGCTTGTTTCTTTAATTGTTCTTCGGTCGCCTTTGTTAGGGTGACATATTGCATTTGCAGATCGCTCAAAAGTCCGTCGAA
>JBBSAX010000212.1:0-8846 GCA_038251885.1 Pyrinomonadales bacterium
AGATTAGATTATTTTGACAATCAAAGGCAGAAACGCGAGTGCAAACGAGCGTGTCAACCCCCGAACTTTTGGCACGCTCCCTCGCGGTCGCGTTTCTGCCTTTTGTCAAGATAACCTTACTTAAATTTGTTGGGGTGCTTATATAACTTCAGTGGAAATACAATAGAGTGAAAAATTTATTAAAAAAAATATACAATAAAATACCATTAAAAAAAGAAATTTTTACGGTGGCTAAAACTTTCGTAACTCCGAGTGAGCGAATCTATCAGCATTTACACTTTCACGGAGATATAAACGTCAAAATTGATGAATCGCATTCCTTTAACATCCGGCATTACGGTTTCCAACTGGAAAATATCCTTTTTTGGGAAGGCTTAAGCGACGGTTGGGAAAAGGTATCTGTATCAATATGGGTTAAATTGGTTGGTAATTCAGATGTTATTTTTGACATTGGGGCAAATACGGGAGTATATTCGCTGGTTGCCAAAGCACTAAATCCAGATGTACAGGTTTTTGCCTTTGAGCCTGTCAAGAGAGTTTTTGAAAAACTCGAATTTAATAATAAACTTAATGGTTATGATATAAACTGCTATGAATCCGCCGCCTCAGATACCGATGGGACGGCAACAATTTACGATACTCCGACTGACCATACATATTCGGTAACGGTCGGGAAAAATCTCAATTCATCCGATACTGCGGTTATCCCGACTACTATCGAAACAGTTCGGCTCGACACGATGATCGAACGATTAAAATTAACTAAATTAGATTTAATTAAAATAGATGTCGAAACCCACGAAGCCGAAGTAATTGCGGGTTTAGGTAAATATTTGGAAGAGTTTAAGCCGACAATGCTGATCGAAATTCTGGATGATACGGTCGGGCAAAATGTCGAAGCCCTCGTCAGCGGAAAAGGCTACGTCTATTTTAATCTCGACGAAAAACTCGGAACAATCAGGCGTGTTGAACATATAACTAAAAGCGACTACTATAACTATTTGCTTTGTAATGAGGAAGTGGCAAAACTGATTGTAGATTAGTTCCGCTTGTATTTTAGTTAGATGATTAAAAAAAAGATTTTTCACATAATACCGTCATTGATGAGCGGCGGGGCGGAGCGATTGATCGCTGATGTTGTTTCCGATACTTCAAGGGAAAAGTTTTCACACACGGTTTGCGTTCTCGGAAAAGCCGATTTTTTCGCGCCGAAAATTCTGGAAAGCGGAAGCGAAGTTATCGAATTAAATCTTTCCGGTAAGCATCCGTGGCTGGCAGCGGCGCGAAAAGTAATCCCGATCATCCGGCAACAACAGCCCGATTTGATTTTGTCTTGGCTTTACGACGCATCAATCGTGTCGCGGCTGGCGGCATTGAGAAATCGAAAAATTCCTTTAGTAACCACGCTTCACGCCCCTGATTATGATTCGGAAACGATTAAAGCCGGAAATTGGTCGCCGCGCAAAATGGAAATGATGCGCTGGATTGATAAAATATCTGCCAAAATTACAAAACCGTATTTTGTTTCTTGTTCTAATTTTGTCGCTGAATCTTATAAAAAGAATCTAGGAGTTGATGCGTCGGAAATAAGAGTGATTCACAATTTTATCAATTTAGAGTCATTAAAATGCGAACCGGGCGAAGCGCAAAAACTTCGGGAATCTCTCGATATTCCTAAAGACGGATTTGTTTATACAAATGTCGGGCGGCTCGACCCGCAAAAAGGACAGATTTACTTAATCAAAGCCTTTCCGAAAGTTTTAGAAGCCGTGCCGAATGCTTATCTGGTAATAGTTGGCGACGGTGGTTTAAAAAGTTCTTTTGAGGAATTGGCGAAGAATTTGAAAATAGATCATCGCGTTTTGCTTTTAGGCAACAGAAAGGACATCGGCGCGTGTTTGGAAATGTCGGATGTTTTCGTCTTTCCGGCTCTTTTCGAGGGATTCGGAATAGCCTTAGTCGAAGCAATGGCAAAAAGTCTTCCGTGCATCGCCACGCGGCTTGAGGTTTTGGAAGAAATTATTGACGATAAAGTTTCGGGTTTGTTCGTTGCGCCGGAATCGGAGTCGGAGTTGGCTGATGCGATGATTCAAATTTATCAACAGCCCGATTTTCGAGAAAAACTCGGACAGCAAGGATTTGAGAAAGTAAAAAAAAGGTTTTTCAGCCAAGTAATCATTCCTGAATGGGAAAAATTATATACTGAAATGTCCTCTGATTTTTAATTTAGTTATGCAAAAAAAGTTAATCGAGAAGTTATGTTGTCCGAAATGTTACGGCGCATTAAACTGTAACTCGACCGAAGAAAATAAAGAAGAAATTTTGGAAGGCAAATTTGACTGCGTTGATTGCGGCGCAGTTTATTTGATAGAAGCCGGAATTCCGCGATTTGTGGATAAAAATAATTATTCGTCGTCATTCGGGTTTCAATGGAATGAATTTAAGGCAACCCAACTCGATTCTCAAAGCGGCACAAGGCAATCGGCGGACAGATTTTATTCGGAAACCGAATGGACAAACGATTGGCTCAAGGGAAAATGGATTTTGGATGCGGGTTGCGGCGCGGGACGTTTTCTCGATGTCGTTTCCGAAAATGATTGTGAAGTCATCGGGATTGACATCAGTTCGGCAATCGAAGCCTCGAAAAAAAATCTGGCGGATCGCAAAAACATCCATTTCGTGCAAGCAAGTATTTACGAATTGCCTTTCCGCGACGGGACTTTTGACGGTTGTTACTGCATCGGAGTCGTTCAGCACACGCCGAGTCCGCCGAAAACTCTGGAATCAATTTCGCGGCTCGTCAAAAAAGGTGGGAAAATTGCCGTGACGATATACGAACGCAAGCCGTGGACATTTCTTTTCGGAAAATACCTGATTCGTCCGCTAACGCGCCGGATGAAGGATGAAACGCTTTTGAAAACAATCCGGTTTGTGATGCCCGTCGCCTTTCCGGTTACTGATGTCTTGTTTCGCATTCCGCTTTTGGGAAAGATTTTCGCTTTTGTTATTCCGATTGCCAACTACATTGAGAAAAAGGATTTAAGCCGAAAGCAGAGATACGAATGGGCGGTTCTGGACACTTTCGATATGCTTTCACCCGCCTTTGACCAACCGCAAACCGGCGAGGAAACTGAAACTTATTTATCAAATGCCGGCATCAAGAATATCAAACGGCTGAAAAATCCGGGCGTGAATATAATCGGAGAAAAGGCATAAAAAACTCACATCAGTAGGACTTTAATTGATATTTCATTTTTTACAAATCACCTTAAAAATTAATGCAAAACAACTTCAAAACGCTTTATCTTTGTTATTTCGGTTTGCGCGAACCGCTGGTGCAGACGCAGGTTTTGCCGTATCTGCGCGAGATTAGGAAAGATGGGATAAAAGTTTTTTTGCTGACCTTTGAAACAAATCCGCGTGAAAAGTGGACGGATGCCGAAATCGAAAAAACGCGCAAAAGTCTTGCCGAAGAAGGAATTTTCTGGGATTTTCGGACGTATCACAAACGACCTTCCGCGCCCGCGACGCTTTTTGATGTTTTGGTCGGTGCTTTTTACACATGGCGTTTGATTCGGCGCGAGCAAATTGATGTGCTTCACGCCCGTGTTCATGTTCCGGCAATGATGAGCGCAATTGCGCGAAAATTCAGTCGCCGGAAACCTAAAATACTTTTCGACATTCGCGGCTTTTTTCCCGAAGAATATACCGATGCAGGTAATTGGAAAGAAGACGGATGGCTTTACAAAGCGGTCAAACGCGCCGAAAAATGGCTTTTCAAAGAAGCCGATGCGTTTGTCGTGTTGACGGAAAAGGCACGGCAGATTCTTTTCCCCGAAAGCAAGGAAACGGGTTTTGACAAGTTCGGCAGACCTGTCGAAGTTATTCCGTGCTGTGTTGATCTGGAGAAATTTGAAATTGCGGACGAACAATCGCGCTGCGAAATTCGCAAGCTGCACAATCTTGAAAAACGCCGCGTGATAACTTATATCGGTTCGATCGGAACATGGTATTTAGCCGATGAAATGGCGGATTTAATGAAGGCGGCACGCGAAGAAAATGATTCGACATTTGCGCTAATTTTAACGCAATCCGATCCCGCCATAATGGAAGAAAAATTAAAAGAACGCGGATTTACGGAAAAAGATTTTCTCATTAAGAAAGTTCCGCACGGCGAAATTCCCCGATATTTGAGTGCATCCGATGTTGCTCTTTCCTTCATCAAAGCGTGTTTTTCCAAGCAATCATCATCGCCGACAAAGATCGCCGAATATCTGGCAAGCGGCGTTCCGATCATTACAAATCGCGGCGTGGGCGACGTTGCCGAACAAATTGAAGCTGATAAAACCGGCGCGGTGGTGGAAGATTTCAGCCAAAAAAGTTATAGTGCAGCCTTGCAGAAAATTGAAAATCTGGGCAAAACTTCGAATTTGGCAGAAAAATGCCGACTAAGCGCATACGAAAGATTTGACCTTGAACGAGTCGGCGGCGAGAAATATCGTCGAACATATCAAAAATTATCGGAGAAGGCTTAATCTCCATTTTCAGTAAATGAACGGAAACAAAAAAATCAGAGTTTGTGCCTTAACGCTTTATCCTTACAACACCACGCCGGGACAACGGTTTAGGATAGAGCAATGGGAACCGTTTTTGAAGGACGAAAATATTGAAATTGATTATTACAGTTTTGCTGATGAGAAGTTGATAAAGACAATGCCGCAAGCCGGAAAATTTTTCTCGAAAGTCAATGTTTTGACACAGGCTTTGTTTCGCCGCATATCGCACTTTTCCGTTTTGCCGAAGTATGACGCGATTTATATCTATCGCGCCGCCGCAATGATTGGACCGGCATTTTTGGAAAGATTGATAAAGCTTTATCGCCGTCCGATTATTTTTGATTTTGACGATGCAATTTTTATGACGCACACGGCGGAATCGAACAAATTTCTTGGTTGGACTAAATTTGCCGGAAAAACGGCGACAATTTGCCGTTTGAGTTCGAGCGTCATCGTCGGTAATTCGTTTTTAGCTGAATATGCGGCAAAATACAATCAGAGCGTAATAATAATTCCATCCAGTGTGGACATTGAAAAATATCAACCGCGCCCTCATTTACCTCAAAAAGGCAAAATAAAAATCGGTTGGACGGGAAGCGCAACATCACAAACATATTTAGAATATTTCGCACCGATGCTGCGTAAACTGATGGAGAGGCGAAACGACATAGAACTTCATATACATTCGGACAGAGAACCGGATTTGCCTGGTATTTTTTATCAATGGCATCGCTGGTTTCCCGAAACGGAAGTTGATATTATTTCGAGTTTCGACATCGGGATTATGCCGATGCCGAATAATCGCTGGTCGCGCGGCAAATGCGCGATGAAAGCCCTGCTTTATATGTCGCTCGGTATCTCGACTATTTGTTCCGGTATCGGAGTTAATCGGGAGGTAATCAAGCACGGTAAAAATGGTTTTCTCGCCGATACGACCGAAGAATGGTTGAATGCATTTGATGCTTTGATTGATAATGAAGCATTGAGAAAGCAGTTTGGCGATGAGGCGCGGAAAACCGTCGTCGAATATTACTCGATGAAACAATGCGCCAAACAATTTGCGGAAGTGATCAAAGAAAATGTCCAAACCCAAAATAGAAATGGAGAAATGAAAAATAAAGTCAAGCTATGAACACAACAGAAGAACAACAAAAACAACTCGCCATAGAAACTCATTCGGAACAGGCGGCATTGTTTGCCGAACGGTATTCGACCATTGCTGAAGACCCTTACCGCAATTGCTTTAAATACAGCCGTTATCATCTGGATAAATGGTTGAACAAATTTATTCCGGCTGATGGAAACGGAAAGAAAATGTTGGATCTGGGTTGCGGTACGGGTTATCATCTGGCGCAATATCGTCAGCGCGGATATGAATTGACCGGCGTTGACGGTTCGGAAGATATGCTGAATGAAGCGCGAAAGATCAATCCTGAAATTGATTTTTATCAAGGCGATGTGGAGAATGTTCCACTTCCCGATGCAAGTTTCGATTATGTGGTTTGCATCGAAGTTCTGCGCTATTTGCCGGATATAAACCCGTGTTTGCGGGAGATTGCACGGGTCTTAAAACCCGGCGGCACGGCATTGGTAACAGCCGCTCCGCCCTTGCAAGCGAATCTATATCCGGTAGTCAATTGGATCACCGCGTCAAAACAGGTCGGCGATCTGACACATCTCAAGCAATTTTTTCACTCCGACGGAGAATTGCAGAAAGGATTCGGCGATGCCGGATTTAAGGGCATCGGCGTTCACGGTGTTTACGGCGGTTCGATGATTTGGGTCGAGCGGATCGTGCCGTCCATCGTTCCGGGATTGCTCAAGATTTGGGAAAAAATCGATGTAAAAACGTCTGATGCGCCGGTTCTCAAGAATTTTTCAAATATGTTTCTCGTTCACGCCAAAAAGCCTGAATAGTTGTAAATATGAAACAGTTTACACAACTTGATTGCGGAGTTTTTACGATCAGCCTGGATTTCGAGTTAGTCTGGGGAACGCTCGATATTTTAGGTGCGGACAAGTTAAGTCGGGTTTATAAATACGAACGCGAGCAGGTGATTGATAGACTTTTAGATTTATTTGTCGAGTTTGAAATTTCGGCGACGTGGTGCATTTTGGGACATTTGTTTTTAGAAAAATGTTCTGCCAAAAATGGAGAAAAGCACCCGGAGATCATCCGTCCAAAACACGACTGGCATCCGGCGGATTGGTTTATTCACGATCCCTGTAAAGACGCGGAAAACTCGCCTATTTTTTACGGACGCGACCTCGTTGAAAAAATACGTGACTGTCCTTTTCCGCAGGAAATCGGCTCGCATTCATTTTCGCACGTAATTTTCGGCGATGCGGGATGTTCGCCCGAAACTGCTCGAAGCGAATTAGCCGAATGTATAAAATTAGCGCGGGAGATGAATATCGAAATGAGTTCGTTTGTCTTTCCGCGCAATGAGATCGGGCATCTCGATATAGTTCGGCAAGCGGGTTTTAAATACTATCGCGGCGCAGAACCGAATTGGTTTGAAAAACCGAAATATCCGCAAAAATTACGGCGGGTAATGCGAATGCTCGACGTTTTGCGGGCGGCAAAACCGCCGGTCGTTTTGCCTGAAGAGGAAGAAAACGGTTTATGGAATATTCCCGGTTCGGCGATGTATTTTCCGATGAACGGCATTCGGCGGTATGTTCCGCTGAGCTTGCGGACAAGCCGCGTGTTCAAAGGATTGGATGCGGCGGCGAAGGACAAAAAGATCTTTCATCTGTGGTTTCATCCGACTAATATGGCAGACGAACCTGAAAAGATGTTTGCCGGGTTGCGAAAAATACTCGAATACGCCGATTCTTTAAGAGAAAAAGGAACGCTCGAGATTTTGCCGATGAAGGGAATCATTTCCAAATCCGGTGAGTTTGGTCGGGAGTATCGGAAAAGTATGGGAAAACCAGCGATAATATAGTTTTTTAAGAAAGAGAGTTTTTTACCAATGAATAGGCTTTTATTAATTTTGTGTGTATTATTTGCCGTTGGCTTGTCGGTTGTTACTTTTCCCGACGGACCGCTGGCGGTTTTACTTGTCACGTTTTTATCATTGATAACAATTTTTCTGATTCGCCGTTATACCGAAGACAGCAGATTTTTGGTTCAAATTTTTCTTTCTGCACTTCTTGTGCGGATGATACTCGGAGCGGTTATTTTTTACTTTGAACTATACAATTTTTTCGGTCCTGATGCAGGTGGTTATAATTTAAAAGGACAGCTAATGACAGAATTTTGGTTTGGGCAGGTAAATATGAATGACCCAGCCACGATCGAAGCGATAAGTATGAGCGGTGGTAGCTGGGGAATGAATTATCTGACAGGAGTTCTCTACGCTATTTTCGGACCAAGTATGTTAGTGGTGCAGTCGTTTTCTGCGGTTTTTGGTGCGGCGACGGCACCGATGATTTATTTCTGCGCCAAACAGATTTATGTTAATCAAAGAGTTGCCAGACTTTCAGCTATTGCGATAGCTTTTTTCCCTTCCTTCATCATTTGGTCATCACAAATGCTCAAGGACGGATTTATCGTATTTTTACTCGTATTAGCAATGACAATGGTTTTTCAATTGCAGAAAAAATTCAGCTATGCGGCAATTGGATTTTTGATTTTTTCGCTTATCGGTATAATGTCACTTCGGTTCTATATCTTTTATATGGTTGCTGCGGCAATTACGGGAAGCTTTATTATCGGTATCAGTTCCTCAACACAATCCCTTGTTAGAAGAACGGTGGCAATTACAATCGTTGGACTGGCATTAACCTATTTTGGAATTCTGCGAACGGCGACAACCGATTTTGAAACATTCGGGACGGTTGACCGCCTCCAAATAAGCCGTCAGTATGCCGGAGTTGCCGGGGATTCGGGATTTGCCGGTGAAGGCGATATAGATGTTTCGACACCGCTGGGAATGATCTCTGTTTTACCGATCGGATTTGCATATTTAATTCTCGCACCGTTTCCGTGGCAAGTTTCAAACTTTCGTCAAGCCGCTACATTGCCTGAAATTTTTCTGTGGTGGGCGTTGATTCCTTTGGCAATCAGCGGGCTGTGGTTCACGCTGAAAAGCCGTCTGCGAAATGCTGTTCCGGTTCTGATCTTTACCCTGATGTTGACCTTGGTTTATTCACTTTATCAAGGAAATACCGGTACGGCTTATCGTCAGCGGACACAGATTCAGGTATTTTTGTTTATGTTCATTGCCGTCGGCTGGGGGCTGCGTCAAGAGCAAAAGGAAAATAAGCGGCTGATGATCGAAG
>JBBSAX010000213.1:0-8845 GCA_038251885.1 Pyrinomonadales bacterium
AGGAGCGTGCTCAATATAACAGCACGCTCCTTTGCAGTCGCGTTTCCGCCATTTAACTCCCTATTAATGTTCATTATACTGATTCTTAAATCTCATTTACACACGAAAAAAAAGCCTGTTCCATTTAGGAACAGGCTTACAAGTTTTATTCTAGATAAATCAATTAGAATAAGAACCGAACTCCGAAACGAACATCGCGCGGAGCCTGGAAGTTATTGGCTAAGCCATAAGTGTTTAAGGTTCTACCTGAAACAGCTGTAACCGGGCTATTAACATAGTTAAGAACAAACTGACGAATACCTGTGCCATTAAAAATGGTTTGGAAAACAGCAGCTTCACTCGTACAAGTTGTGCAACCGGCTTGCGGTGAACGCAAGGTAGTTGCGCTTGCACTAAAGTTAGTAGCACTAATGTTAGTGTTCACGCCCAATACATTACTTTCATCGAAAAGATTACGGAGATCCATATACGGTTCCAGAATGAAACGATTATCTCTTCCGAATTTATAACGATGACTGATCGAAAGATCAGTTTCAGTAAATGTTTCAGTGCGTCCTAAATCTCCACGTCCATTAAGGATGGTTGTTCCCAATGAATACAGATTGTAGATTGTAGTTAAAGGTGTTCCTGATTGGATTGTGGTAAATGACGAAAGCGTTGTGCGATTCGTGTCATTACCAAACCAACTATAGCTGTAACCACCGAATGCTTTGAAAACATGCGGACGGTCTGTTGCTAAACGACCATTATCCGGATCGCCATCAGCATTGAAACCCAGCGGCGGTAAATCGAACAAACGATTGACGTTCGGACTGTTACGACCGGCTTCATCAGAACTTGCTAAACCTGAATAGTTACCGAACAAACGGCTATAGGTATAGCTGGCATTGTAGAAGTAGTTTGAAGCACGTTTGTCAACGCGAACTTCAAATGCATCATATTTACGTTCTGCTTTCGGGCAGGGTAAGTTTGCAGTTGAAGCAACGTCACAAGCTAAGCCGAATCCCGGGTTACCGATGATATAGGCTTCACTACCTTGAGCATTAAAGACACCAATATCTTCAATTGCTTTGTCTTGTTGTTTGTGGGTATAACGGGCTGCTAACAAAAGATTAGCACCTAATTGACGCTCGATACCGACAGTATATTCACTCTGGCGAGCGGCTTTGAGATTAGGATCAACAGCACCTGTATCAAAAATATCCGCACCGATTAAGTTGGTTGCGACGCGGAAGTCAAATTGACAAACCGAAAAGCCCGAACCACCAATGATCGGGCAAGTTCCGCCGATCGGATCGGGGTTGCTGCCGAGAATATTCGCACGCGTATATCCTAGATAGTTCAATCCACGACTCGGCAAGATTTCAAAGAAGTCTCTACGGAAGAAGTCTCCACCGAATGAACCGCGCGGTAATTCATATTTGAAACGGTCATAGAACCAACCATAGCTGGCAAAAAGTTTTGTTTTGCCGTCACCGGTCAAGTCAAATGCACCACCGAAACGCGGGGTGATCTTGTCTCCCCATCCGAATTTGATAGCTTGTGAACCTGTCGAACCGAAGTTCGGAACGGTTTCATTTTCGATACGAATACCGAGGTTAAGTGTTAAACGTCTGCCGATCTGCCATGAATCTTGAGCAAAAAGTGCTTGGTTTTTACTACTTGCTTCACCTACTGTTCCGAATCTCGTTAAAAGTCCTGAACCCAAGTTGCCAGCTGTCGGTGTAACAGGAGCGCCGCTAAGTGCAGCAACGTCTCTGTCATAGAAAAGTTGAATAATACCAAGGTCTCTGTAACCGTTGTTAACTGTATTGAACAAACGGTTGAACTGGTATCCGAATTTGAAATTATGACGACCACCTAAGTTGATTCCAACCAAACTGGCATCAGCATCAAAAGTTGTACGTGTCGAAACGTCAAAGTTGATTTGGTTATTGTTACCGACATTTTGGAAACCTTGAGCGCAACCTGTTGTTGCTGCTGTCTGCGTTCCTAATGCACTGCAAATAACTCGTGTTACGCGCGGTAATCCATAAGAATTCAATCTTTGGTTTAAGAAACTGCGACCGGCACGGAAATTCAAAACCAAATTGTTAGTTGCCGTGTAGGTTGCCTGTCCGTTAATATTATTGGAGTTTTGTCGTCCGCCCTGTTGTCCGAGTAAAGCGTTACCGGCAAGAACTCCGGTGCTTCCGCCAAAGTTGACTGACTGCGGCGCTCCGCCTAAACCTTCAGTATTTGCCGGAAGAACACCGTCTTGAATAAGCGGATTCCAGAGAAAACTTCCGAATAAGCGCAGTTTTGAAAACGGCTGTGCATCAACACGAGCAAATGCATATTCTTGCTTTACTGTTTGATTATAGTCAACGGTTTGAGAAAATGTGCGGGTTCTCGGATCGTTTGAGGTTAAATAATTAACCCGTCTGTTTGTTTCAAAAATTTGCGGCGCATATGCTAATGAAAACCAAAGTTTGTCCTTAACAACCGGTCCGCTCAATGCAGCTACCGGGAAGAAATTCGTTCCGCCGTCTTTATTCGGCGAAAAATATTCAAAGTTGCCCGGATCATTGGTTGAGTATGTTCTTAAAATGTTGCGGGGATCGCCCTGTAATTTAGCCGGCTGGAAGGAAAGCGCAAAGTTACCGCGAAGCTCATTGTTTCCACCAACGGTAACAACGTTGATAACGCCGCCGGTGGCACCACCGTATTCAGCATTAAAACCGGTTGATTTGATTTGAACTTCTTGCAGAATTTCAAACGGAACATTGTTGTTGCTCGTCAAAATACCCGTGCGGAAGTTTGTAACTTCTTGTCCGTCAATAACGAATACGTTTTCCGAACCGCTGGCTCCATCTACCTGAAATCCGCCGGCAAGTGCTTCCGGGCGAACATTCGGAGCGGTTTTAAGTAATGACGTAAAATTCGTTCCTTTCGGCAACGCGTCAAAAATTGCTTTCGTAATGTTTGTATCGATCTGAGTACTTCCATTATCAATAGTTACTGCATCATCACTGCTTACGATAACAGTTTCACCCTGACTACCGACTTCTAACTTAGCGTTGGCAACAGCAGCTCTATCCAAGCTGACCGTAACGTCTTGCGTAGAAGTCTTAAAGTTTGTAGCTGTTGCTGTAACTGTGTAAGTTCCAATCGGAATTTGTGTGATCTGAAAGTAACCATTTTGACCGGTGGTTACAGTTCTGTTAAAACCTGCGGTTGACCCGGTACTTTTAACTGTGACGGTCGCGTTTGGAACATCTGCGCCGTTCTGATCTGTAATAGTTCCTTCGACAGTACCTTTAGTGTTTTGTCCAAATGCTATTGCTGAAAAGCAGAGCATAAAAGCTAACACTAGAGATGTAAATCTGAAGTTTGTTTTCATTGTAATCTCCTTACTATATAAAATTCTTGAAAAAATTTAAGTTTTAAATGCCGTTCACGCCTAACTAACTTATTAAAGGGAACTGCATATACTTATTGTCGTAGTGGTTTAAAGCAAATTCGTAGCCATAGATTATTATTACAAAAAAAATGACCTAAGTGTATAGAAAATAATGGGTTACTGTGAAAGATAGATACCGGCAGGGATTTGTGAAAATAAGAAATATTACGATTTATTGAAAATAATTCAGGATTTTGGATTTTTATCCTCAGGTTTCTTTACCTTTTTCCCGAAGTATCTTTATAAACTTTTTCGTTTGAGTATTTTCGTGTTCTGTTTCCTGATTATTTTCTCTCGGCAAGGTCTTTGAATATAGTTCAATTTCATCTGATTTTTATTCTCTATTCTTCAAATTCCAACAAATGCCCCATTTTCTCTTTTTTAACTCGCAGATAATGTGCCGCCGGTTCTTTGGCTTCAACTTCAATCGGAACGCGTTCGATGATTTGCATTCCGGCATCTTGCAGAGCTTTGATTTTATCGGGATTATTGGACATCACGCGCACCTTGCAGAGTCCTAAATCGAAAAGAATTTCGGCACATTGCTGGTAATTTCGCGCATCAACGGCAAAACCTAATCTTTCGTTGGCTTCAACAGTATCTGCGCCGTTGTCCTGAAGTGCATAAGCACGAATTTTATTAATTATGCCGATTCCGCGACCTTCCTGTTGTTGATAGACGATTGCGCCGCGCCCTTCGCTTTCAATTAATTCCATCGCTTTTTCCAGCTGCAAGCCGCAATCACATTTGATCGAACCGAAAACATCGCCGGTCAAACATTGTGAATGAATTCGCACTAGCGTCGGAATCTCGGCTTTCATTTCGCCTTTGAATAAAACGACGAATTCTTCATTGCTCGTCAAAGAACGATAACCCGCGATTTTGAAACTGCCGATTTGCGTAGGCAAATCTGCTACCGCTACTTTCTCAATCGAAACGGAATAATCTCTCGGGTGACATTTATCATTATTTTCTGACAAATTTTATCTCCTTAAAAAATAGATGCTTAAGGAAACTATAACTCTATGGATACGAAAATTATAAGCCTGAAACGGCTTAACGACGAGTTTTTTAGAAATCAGTAATAATAATAATGGTAAAACGCATATTTAAAAAGCAAAAAGTTACCTGTTTGCAGTGATTTGTATATCACCGAAACAAGTAACTTTTAAATCTTTTAATTATTATTAATGTTTATTTATTATTTTCTTCTTCTTCTGATTTCTCTTCCTTTTGATCTATTTTTTCATTATCTTCTTCCGTTTCTTGATGAGCAAAAACAGCACCATCATTTGTTCCGAAAATACGCGATAAAATATTGCTTAAAACTTCAGTAATTTTTGATGGTGTTTCCGTATTAACAACCGTTTGCTGCATCTCTCCGGCGAGAGCAAAATCTAATTTTACAAGTTCTGCCGTAACCTGACGACAGAAAGAACAATCAACTAAATGACTGACAATTGGCTGAGATTCCTTTTGTCCCAAATTGCCCTCGACAAAAGCTGACAGCGAATCTTCGTCTAGATGCTGTCCGTCTGCCGACAAACCGTTGCTAGAAACTTGCAAATGTAAATAGTTACTTATTAATTTTTGTGTTTTTAATTCTTCCAAATTAAAACTCCCCTCTTTTTCCATAGTAGTTCCAGCCTCCCGCTATATTGACGGGGGTAAATTCTTTTATTTGCATAACTTTTTCTTTATTGGGGGAAAGAAAAAAAATCGGATGCGTTAAATTGGTGTTAAGTTGTCGTTAAATTTCGATAAATATTAGATGTTGCGAGGTCTTGCGTTGCCAATTCCATACAAATATCTATTTCTTCTTTTGTTAAATTATGGGTTGAAACGAGTTCCGAACGAAACATTTGTAAAACTTTGGCATAACATTTTTCCAGCCAACGCATAATAGTTGATTCGTGGATTCGGCTGGCAGGATTCTTATCACGAGTAGAAGATTTTCTTTGAAACCAATCACGAAGCGGCGAACCCGGATTTTCAACCATTCTGGCAATTTCGCGTAGTTTTAAATCCTCGACGTGATAATAAAGCAAAAGAAGTTTTTCATGGTCATCCAAATCGGCAAATGCTTTTTCAATCGAAGAGAGCGTCGCTTTGCGGTATCTTTGTTTGGAAATATGTTCGACCATTTGGTTTTCGCCGCCAAGATCGGTTTCGGCGAAATTTGAATGCGCGTGTCCTTCACCGACATTCTCCGTCATTTCGTCCAGCGAAACTTCGTCGTGGCTGGCGCGATGCAGATCTACGAGCGAATGCCAGATCACCGTTCTCAGCCAACCGCGCAGAGAGCCGCGTCCGCTATAAGTTGCAAATTTTGAAACCCTTTCGCCGTCAACCACGCGCGTTCCGTAAAGTTCGACATAAACCGTATCAACAACTTCTTCGGCATCAACATCGGTTCGTGCCAGATGCCGCGCAACTCTTTCCAGATAAGAACGATGTTGCTGGTCAAATTCCCACCACGCACGTTCATTTCCGCTCGCGCATCCCAAAGCTAAAAACAGATCGTCAGCTTGAATTTGTAAAAGAAATTCTTTTACTTCTTCTACTGAGGGTGTTTCTGAATAATTTTTAAGAATGTATTTTTGAACAGTTTTTGCGAGAGATGTTTTCAAACAGTCAATCGTAACACCGAAATTGGGCGCATTTTCATTACACCGTGCGAATATCTCATCCATCACGGACTCACATTTTTCTAATAAATCTGTGTTCAAGGTAGCTTCAGGTGACATCTTTAAATCCGCATTATAAACGATTTTGACGATTTATTCTACTTGTTTTGCGAATTGACCTTAAATCTCTTTAAATCTTCAGATACCGCCTTGTTCGAGACTCAGGTTTCGGCTTTGTTTTTCGAAGGTCGTGGCACTTTTATCTTCCGAATATTGCAGTTGATAAAGCCGCCAGTAAAGTCCGCGCATTCCTAAAAGTTCGTTGTGCGTTCCGGCTTCGCGCAGTTCGCCGTGATGGAAAACCAGGATTCTATCACATTTTTGTATAGTTGAAAGCCGATGCGCGATAACAAGCGAAGTTCTTTCCTGCATCACCCGGTCAACCGCTTGTTGAATTAATTGTTCGGTTTCGGTATCAATCGAACTCGTTGCTTCATCTAAAATTAAAATTTTCGGCTCAAAAGCAAGGGCACGCGCAAAGGAAATAAGTTGTTTTTGTCCGACCGAAAGACCCGCACCACGTTCTTTTACCAGAGATTTGTATTTATTCGGCAGTTTCTGAACAAATTCGTCAGCGTGAACTTCCTTTGAAGCCCAAACGACTTTTTCGTCTGCAATCGTTTGATTTCCGAGTTTAATATTGTCTTCCAGCGAACCGCTGAAAAGGAAAACATCCTGCAAAACGACCGCAAAATTTTCGCGTAATTCCTTCAGATTCCAATCTCTAATGTCAATACCATCAAGCAATATCTTGCCTTTTTGAATATCGTAAAAACGCATCAAAAGATTCGTAACGGTCGTTTTTCCCGAACCCGTATGTCCAACGAGTGCAACAGATTCGCCCGGTTCGATGGTAAAAGAAATGTTTTTCAAAACCCAATCGTTTTCTTTATACGCAAACCAGACGTTTTGAAATTCGATCTTTCCGAGCGTTTTTCCGCTTTTTTTCGGGTTTTCGGGCGATGTAATTTGGACGGGCAAATCGAGTAATAAAAAGATTCGATGCGAAGCGACGATTGCGGCTTGAAGTACATTAAATTTGTCCGATAAATCGCGGATCGGCTGAAAAAGTTGTTGTGAAAATTGAATAAAAGCGATGACAATCCCGATTGTCAGAGCATTATCGGCAAATTGCGTTTGATTTAAGATCGTGTAACCGCCGAATCCGATAATTACAGCAGTTCCAATTGCGCCGATAAATTCGACTAGCGGATAAAAAATCGAGTAATAATAAATCGTTTCGATATTTGCGTCGCGGTATTCGTCGTTAATGTCGTGAAATTGTCGCTGAACTTTTTCTTCGGCGTTGAAAAGCTGGACGGTTTGCGCTCCCGAAATATGTTCCTGCAAGAAAGCATTGAGCTTTGCCATACGCGTGCGGACTTTATCAAAACCGACGCGGGCGCGTTTGCGAAACCAATTCGTCGCGGCAAAAAGAAGCGGAACTGTAATTAATGAAACAATTGCCAACCGCCAATCTATCCAAAACATCTGCGCGATGATTGCGAAAATAATAACGAAATCGCCAAGTCCGTCAATTACGCCCGAAGTAAAAAGTTCGTTGAGCGCGTCAACATCGCTCGTCAATCGCGTAATAATTCGTCCGACAGGATTTTTGTCGTAATATGCGACTTCCTGTTCCTGAAGTTTCGTGTAAATCTGCGTTCGCAGATCGAACATCACTTTTTGTCCGACGACATTGAGCAAAATTTCCTGAATATACGAAAAAATAAAGCGGAACAGAAAAAGTCCGAAAAAAGCCAAAGAAAAAAGCCAGATGCCTTCGGTTTGTTTCGGAACAATGAAATCATCAACCGCGATCTGCGTAAAACGCGGCTGAACACTAATCAAAATATTCGTTAAAAGAGTCAGAAAAAGCGCAACTGCCGCGAGTTTCCAGTAAGGTTTGAGATAACTTAAAAGTCGCTTCGCAACCCTAAAGTCGTAAGTTTTTTCAATTAATTCCTCTTCGTTGTGTTTTTTAACTTCTTCGCTCATTCGTAAAGTTAGATTCTAGATTTTAGATTTGCGATTGGCAAAGACGGAACGTGAACTTTAGTTCACCCGTGATTTGTGAACTAAAGTTCACGTTCCGTCCGAGTTATATTTACAATCCGAAAGTTAAAAACTAAAATCGGAAATTAATATGAATCGTTTTATAGAAGAACGAAAAAATAACTGGGAAAGGTTAGAGGATTTGCTGAAAATTCTCGAAGCGGCTTCTCTGCGCGGCTTATCAAAAATGGAAGTGCGCGAATTCGGCGAGCTTTACCGTCGAACAGCGGCTGATTTGGCAATCGCCCGCGCCGAAACGCGCGACCCGAAATTAATAAATTATCTCAACAGCCTGGTCATTCGCGCTCACGGCAAAATTTACCGCGCCGAAAGTCAAGGTATAAATCTCGTCTGGAATTTTTTTGCCAAAGACTTTCCCCAGACCTTTCGCCAAAATTTAAACTACATTACGCTCGCTTTTTCTGTTTTTACCGTTTTCGGAATCATCTCATTTATTTTGTGTTATAACGATTTTAATTTCGCCGAAACGCTCGGTTTGGAAAATATTCGGATTGCGGCACAAACCGACAAAAAATGGTGGTTAAGTCTAAATGAAGCAAATCAAATCGGCGCAAGCGGAATTTTGACCAACAACATTTTTGTTTCATTGTTAGCGTTTGCCTACGGCGCATTTTTCGGCATCGGCACGATTTATATTCTC
>JBBSAX010000214.1:0-8836 GCA_038251885.1 Pyrinomonadales bacterium
GCATACGTCAACCAACGACTGTCCGGCGACCAATTTGCCTCGACAACATCGCCGAAATCGCCGTAAGTATTTTGGTCAACCTTTGTATTTTTGCCGCTTTCGACATCAACATACCAGAGGCTGATTGTCTGATCGTTATACACAATTTTCTTGCTGTCGGGCGACCAAACGGGCGACGAATAAAATCCGGGCGCACCGAGTTTGATCTTTTTGACTTCGCCCATTCCGGTTTGATCTCTGAGATGCAAAGCATATTCGCCGGATTCGTCCGAAAAATATGCGACATATTTTCCGTCGGGCGACCACGCCGGATCGCGTTCCATCGCGTTTGTCGTATTGGTCAGATTTCGTGCATTTCCTTTATCGGCGGGCGCGGAAATAATTTCGCCGCGAGCTTCAAAGACGGCACGAACGCCGTTTGGCGAGATCGCCGCATTTGAAATTCTGCCGCCGACTTTTTCAAAACGCGGACGCACACCCGGAAAATCTCCCGCGACGCGGATATTTACTTTTTTCGGAGTTTTTGAACCGACATCGAGCGTGTAAATCGCGCCGAATTGTTCATAGACAATCGTGTTCGCATCCGCCGAAGCGTATTTAATATCTAAACCTTTGTTTTCAAGAACTTGTTCGACCTGTTTCGACTTTGTATCAAAGGCAAAAAGTGAAGCCTTGCCGCCGTTTCTGTCCGAAAGGAAATAAACTTTGTCGCCAATCCACATCGGGCATTTATCGTTTGAATTTTCGCGCGGAACTTTTTCGACCGTTGAATCGGAAAGTTTGGCAATCCAAATTGGCTGAGTTTGTCCGCCTTTATACTGTTTCCAATCTTCCTGCCATTGCGAAAGCGGTTCGTAAGCGACGAAGTTTCCGTCCGGCGAAAGCCAACCGCGATTTGCCATCGGCAACGGAATTTCATTCGGCAAGCCTTTGCCATCAACCGGCATTGAAAAAAGGCGCGAATAATTTGAACTGCTGTTGCGCGTCGAAGAAAAAAGAACACTTCTGCCGTCCGGTGTCCAACCCGAAACTTCATCGAGCGCGGGATGATACGTCAGACGATTCGGAACGCCGCCCGTTACAGGAACAACGTAAACGTCAGTATTTCCGTCGTATTGCGCGGTAAAAGCAATAAATCTTCCATCCGGCGAAAAATACGGATTCGTTTCAATTCCGATTCCGGCGGTCAATCTTTTGGCATCGCCGCCGTTGCGCGAAACCATCCATAAATCTCCACCGTAAGAGAAAACAATATCGGTTTTGCTGATCGCCGGCTCTCGAAAAAGCGTCGGTTTTTCGCTTTGCGCGAAAACTGCAATGCTTAAAATAATTGTTATAAATGCGGTTAAAGTAACTTCTTTCATTAAAATTTTCTCCTAAGTAGCCGGGAGCGCAGGCATCTTGCCTGCAATGAGCGCAAAAGCGCGAAAATTTCCGTTGCATTCCAATTTTTCGATATTCAATCGTAATTCATTTGCTTTCGCAAACGTGCAGGCAAGATGCCTGCGCTCCCAACTTTTACGGTTTCTTGCCTTCAAACCAAAAAGGTTTAAAGTTTGAATTGACGAGCCATTCTATGGGTTTGATCATCGAATTGATCGAACGCGTCAGATGTCCGAAATCAATTGTTTTTATTTCATCGCTCGCTTGATGATAATCGGTATGCAGACCGAAACTCGAAACGGTGTGCGCGATAATTCCCTGACGCGCCAAAGTGTAATTATCGGAACGCTGAAAGAAATTTTGATCGGGATGCGGATCATTGACCAGTTTCGCGCCGCGTTTTGCCAGTTCCGCGCCCAAATCCGAACGGTCATAACCCGTCAGCCAGAGTTCGTCCGCGCCGACTTTTGCATCGGGGCGACCGAGCATTTCAAATTGCAGATTCGCAATTAATTTATCTTTCGGAAACGCCAGATTATCAACAAAATAACGCGAACCGAAACCGCCCGCTTCTTCGCTGCCGAAAAACGCAAAATAAATCGAACGCTTCGGACGACCGTTTTGAGATAAAACTCGCGCCAGTTCCAAAACCGCGACACAACCCGACGCATCATCGTCCGCACCGTTAAATATTTTGTCGTTGCCGGGAGCGTTTTCTCTAACGCCGAGATGATCGAGATGCGCCGATAATAAAATGACTTCGCTTGATAATTTCGCGTCACTTCCCGTGATTTTTCCGACGGCGTTCCAAGTCTTACTCGTTTGCGGTTCATCCAACTTTCCGCTGATTGCGATCTGTGTTCCGTCCGCAACTTTTGACAAAGCCTCCGCCGCATCTTTGCTGACGATAATTGTTGCGGCTGAAGATTTCGGTTTGTCTTTGCCGAATGATGTGAACGAAACTTTTCGGGCGGCAAGTCTGTCCCAAAAGCCGCGTCTTTGCGGATTTTCTTCAATAATTATCGCCGCCGCATTTTCCGCCAGTTGTTCCAGATTCGGCATCGCCTTTTCGTCTTCGGCTCTGACAAATAAAATTGCATCTTTTTTCGGAGTTACGCCGGATTTTATTTTTTGAAGTCCGCCGGTGATTTTTTCGGACGAAATTTGAAAGACAAGCATATCCTTGCCGTATTCTAAAGTGGTGCCTTCATAACTTAATTTCGGCGGTTCGGCAAATGTATTTCGCGTAATATTTACGGTTTGAATATAAGTTTTGCCGCCCGAAGCATCGTTTTCGCCCGTCGCTTCGATGCCGAATTGACGCATCAGCGAAGCGAAATACTGCGCTGAAATATGTTCAAAAAGCGTTCCGCTGCCGCGCCCTTGAAGCGCGTCGCCCGCCAGAAATTCTATATTTGCACGGACGTTTCGCTCTTCGATATTCGAACCGCTTTGGCTCGATTTCTGAACGGTCACGGTGGACGGTTGGCTGACCGACGCAACATTTTGGGCGTTGCCGAAACCGGGAAGAATCAGTAAAAGAAAGGCAAAAGCCTTTCCGAAATAGTTTGATTTCATATAAATAAATTCTGTTTTGATTAAAAATTGTGCGTAAATCTTTTGAATTATACGACAGAAAGTTGTGAAGAGTTTACAAAATATTTAACAGTAGTTGTGGGGTTATGACAAAACTCCAATTTCTATGAAAACTCAGTCTATCGCATAGGTTAATTTTCCGAATCAAATTTGTGATTTTCTAGGCACCCCAACAGAAATAGATTAGACTGACATTTGGCTGAAGGCGATTTTGTATTCTGTTCCGATGCCGGTAAAAATGGCTTTGACCTTCTTTTTGAACTTGGCAAATGAGCCGTAATCGCTTGGTCTGAGCCATTCATATTTGGCTTTCCGCCAAAAGGTTTCCGCCAAATTCAAGTGCGGTGAATACTTCTGCAAAAAGAAAACGTATAAATCCTGCTCCATTCATTGTGCCATCTGCGCGATGAACTTCTGCGACCGATGCGTCGGGGCATTATCTAAAACCAGGACGGTCGGTTTCTTAATATAACGGCAGAAATCATTGATTGACCGAATCAGAAAATCCACGTTAATGTTGCCAGCGCTTTCGTCAGTAACGCAGAAATTATCAGGGCGAAATACGCCGAATAAATTCACCTTCTTGTCTCTCTGCGGAAATATCTGAATCCGCTCACCTTTCTTTAACCACCCGTAAGGCAGTTTCGGATTCATCGAAAATCCCGACTCATCGCCGAAATATAAATCTATCCGTCCGCCCAAGTATAACCACCACAAAATCTTCAACTGTCTTTCTTTTTCTTCTCTTTCTTCAGCCACCTGCCTCGGTTTGAGCCACGTGCGGGAGCGACAGAACCGATACTCGTTTTTTTTAAGTATCGCTTCAATATTTGCGGGTGCATCAGCAAATCCAAATCAGCTTCCAAAATGGCAACTACCGTTTTGAACGAGTTCGGATATTTCTTTATTTCATCTTCAACCTTCTTCAAATGAAGCGGATTCTGCTGACTCAAGATCGGCGGTCGCCCGCGCCCCACCCGTGTTGCCAAACTTTTGATTTCTTCTTTTTCATAGCGCACCAGCCAGTTATTAACGACCATCTCGCAGCAATCCGAAACTGCGGCAATCTCTTCGGAAGTCCGCTTTTCGCTTTTCAGCAAAACCATCTGACAACGTGTGCGGAAACAATGACTTTTGCCTGTTCGATAACTTTTTTCCAACTCCGCCCGCTGTTCGGCAGTCAATTCAACAACTTTTGTTTTACCCATTTCAGCAAATAGTCTAACCTACTTCTGTTGGGGTGCTTAAATGAAACAGATATTCGCCGACACATTTTACTGGGCTGCTCTACTCAATCCGAAAGACCAATGGCATTCGATTGCTAAAGAAATCTAACCAAAAATTGCCGACGCTCAGATCTTAACAACCGAAACCGTCATGATCGAATTGTTGAATTTTTATTCGGAATACGGTGCATAAATGCGTCTAAATGTTGTTGATAAAGTCCGCGATATTTTGGTTGATTTCGATGTCGAATATCTTCCGCATTCGCCGAAATTTTTATCGAAGCACTTGATCTTTAACGTGAGTTCGAGATAAGAAATTCGTCTTTAGTCGGTGAAACTGACGTTATATTTGTAGCCCACATCGCTAGATGTGGGGAAAATGTGATTTATTGATAAAGCCATTGAAAATGGCGACATATAAAATTGTATGTCGCGGTTTTCAACCGCTTGCAACAATTCATTAAACTATTCCCATAACTAGCGTTATGGGCTACAAATATGCTGCCGTCTTCGACGGCTTATATCGAACTCACGTTATTTATGAAAAACGTCTCGACAAAGACTACAGTTTAACCGATTGTATTTCGATATTGACGATGAAAACTCTCAACATTCGAGAAATTCTCACACACGACAATCATTTTGAGCAGGAAGGCTTTACTATTTTGCTTTGAATTCCATTGTGCCGTCCTGCATATTGCCGTAGCGGAGCATTCTCAAATCTTTGACGTAGTTTTGGTGTAATCGCCACGGGTGTTTTGAGCCTTGGCTTGGGAGGGTTTTGATCGCTCTTTGGATGTAGCCGGAATTGAAATCAACGACCGGCACGGGTTTGACGGACGGATCGTTGAGGCGCGGCGTGCAGATGGCGTAGTTGTTTTCGTCCATAAATTTTAGCATCCGGCAGACATATTGCGCGGTCAGATCGCATTTCAGAGTCCACGAGGCGTTCGTGTATCCGAGCGCGGACGCGGCGTTGGGAATGTCGCTATACATCATCCCTTTATACGCAAATTTTTTCGACATATCAACCGTTTCGCCGTCAACGACGAGGCTCATTCCAGCTAATATTTTCATCACTAATCCAGTCGCAGTGACGATGATGTCCGCGTCGAGTCGTTCGCCGGATTTTAATTGTAATCCGTTGGGCGTAAAAGTTTCGATTTGATCGGTGACGACCGTCGCTTTGCCTTCGCTGATCGCATTGAAAAGATCGGAATCGGGAACGAGGCACAGTCTTTGATCCCACGGATTATAGGTCGGCGAAAAATGTTTTTCGGCGAGTTCTGCGCCGATTTGTTTTTTCACGCCTTTGGCGACCAGACGCTTCATCGCTTCGGGGCGTTTGCGCGAAAAATTGTAAAAGAACATTCCCAAAAGAACATTTTTCCAGCGTGTCAACATATAAGCGGCACGGTTGGGCAAAATCGAACGTAAGAAATTGGCGATCTTGTCTTCGGCGGGACGCGAAACCACGTAGGTCGGCGAACGCTGGAGCATTGTGACGTGCGCGGCTTTTTCCACAAGTGCCGGAACGAGCGTCACGGCAGTCGCGCCGCTGCCGATGACGACGATCTTTTTGTCTGAGTAATCAATATCGTCCGTCCATTTCTGCGGATGCACGATTTGTCCCTCGAAATCTTCCATTCCCGCAAAATCAGGCGTGTAACCGTTTTCGTAATCGTAATATCCCGTGCAGAAATAGAGAAAATTGCAAGTTAAATTAACGATTTGTTCGGCAACTTTTGCTTCTACTTTCCAGAGTGCTTCGGCAGTTGACCATTCAGCTTTTTGAACGCGGTGGTTGTAGCGGATTTTTTCTTCGAGTTTGAACTCTTTAGCCGTATCGCGAATGTATTTCAAAATCGAAGGACCGTCGGCAATCGCCTTCGGATTATTCCAAGGGCGAAATCTGTAACCGAGCGTGAACATATCGGAATCCGAACGAATGCCCGGATAGCGAAACAAATCCCAAGTCCCGCCGGAAACCGCACGTCCTTCGAGAATCGCAAAACTCTTGTTCGGGCATTCCATCTTCAAATGCGCCGCCGCCCCGACTCCCGAAAGTCCCGCTCCCACGATTAATACGTCGAAATGTTCCATCTTTGCTAAATTAACCTATTTGTCGTGGAAGTTAAAAGTTAGAACGAGAATTCAAGTCGAAAAAGGATATTTTACTTAAAATTATGAGACTTATTGAAGGACTTCGATCCGAACGGCATTTTGAATCCGGGGAAAATGTTTGTATAGTTCAAACACGACGAACCACAACGATTTGTATATTTATAATTGGGAAAATTGAGAATAATTGGAAATAAAGAACCGAAAAATTTAATCCGGCGATGGGTTGGATTGATGAGAATCGGGAAGCGTATCTCGGAAATGGTTTGTTTGGATGGGGATAGACTTATGAGTTCGAAGTGCGTTAATTCCAAAGAAGTTTTTGCGGAAGCGAAAGAAATGAGAACGACAATTTATTAAAAGAGGAAAAGTTTATTGGTGGAATACTTGAAATTACAACTGCAAAATCCAATGATTCCAACTTTGTAATTTTAGTTGAGTGAAAGTCTTGAAATAGTAAAAATTAATTTTTTATGAGTAATAATAACGAACCGAATAAAATCATTTTTTCGATGGTCAAAGTGAGCAAGTTTTATGATAAGAAACCTGTTCTCAAAGACATCTATCTTTCATTTTTTTACGGCGCGAAGATCGGCGTTCTCGGACTTAACGGTTCGGGGAAATCTTCGCTTTTGAAAATCATTGCCGGAACTGACAAGGAATTTAACGGCGAAGTCGTTTTTTCAAAGGGTTATTCCGTCGGTTATTTGGAGCAGGAACCGAAATTGGACGAATCGAAAACGGTGAAGCAAATCGTTGAAGAAGCGGTGCAATCAACGGTTGATCTCCTGACGGAATTCGACGAAATTAATATGAAATTCGGCGAAGAAATGACCGACGACGAGATGAACGCGCTGCTTGAACGTCAGGGCGAAGTTCAGGAAAAACTCGACGCGGCAGACGCTTGGGATTTGGATTCGCGGCTTGAAATGGCAATGGACGCGCTGCGCTGTCCGCCGCCGGAAACGCCGATTGCAAATCTTTCGGGTGGCGAAAAACGCCGCGTTGCGCTGTGCCGTCTGCTTTTACAAAAGCCTGATATTTTGCTTCTTGATGAGCCGACAAACCATTTAGATGCTGAAACCGTCGCTTGGCTCGAACAACATTTGCAGAAATACGAAGGCACGATTATCGCCGTAACGCACGACCGATATTTTCTCGATAATGTCGCGGGTTGGATTTTGGAACTCGATCGCGGCGAAGGAATTCCTTGGAAGGGAAATTATTCTTCGTGGCTTGAGCAAAAACAAAATCGTTTGGCAAATGAAGCGAAATCGGAAGATAAACGCGCCAAAACTTTGGAACGCGAACTAGAATGGATTCGAATGTCGCCGAAAGGTCGTCATGCGAAATCGAAAGCGCGTATCAATGATTACGAAAAACTCGTTTCCGAAGAAAGTGAAACACGCAACGAAACTTTGGAAATCTACATTCCACCGGGCGAACGGCTCGGCGATATTGTCATCGAAGCGCACGATGTTTCAAAGGCTTACGGTGACAAAATTCTTTTTGATAATCTCGAATTTTCTCTGCCGCCGGGCGGAATCGTCGGTGTGATCGGTCCGAACGGTGCGGGAAAAACGACGCTTTTTCGAATGATTACCGAACAGGAAACACCGGACGACGGAACTTTTCGCGTTGGCGAAACCGTCAAACTCGGCTACGTTGACCAATCGCGCGATTCTTTGGACGGCAGCAAAACCGTATTTGATGAAATCGCTGACGGTTTGGATTTGGTTCAACTCGGAAAACGCGAGATGAATTCCCGCGCATACGTTTCGCGCTTCAATTTTTCGGGCGGCGATCAGCAAAAGCGCGTCGGACAACTTTCCGGCGGCGAAAGAAATCGTGTTCACTTAGCCAAAATGCTAAAATCAGGCGCAAATGTTTTGCTATTAGACGAACCGACCAACGATTTAGATGTGAACACGATGCGTGCATTGGAAGAAGCACTCGAAAATTTCGCGGGCTGCGCGGTCGTAATTTCGCACGACCGTTGGTTTTTGGATCGAATCGCCACGCACATTCTGGCGTTTGAAGGCGATTCAAAAGTCGTCTATTTCGACGGCAATTTCTCGCAATACGAGGAAGACAAAAAACGTCGTCTAGGACACGATGCCGATCAGCCTCATCGCATAAAATATCGAAGTTTGACGCGGAATTAAGTGAAAAAAAATTGTTTTAAAAAAGTGTAGATTCAAGCAGTGAACCCGAAAGCCAGAAAATGAAACTCACTCTTGAAAATTGCGTGTAATATAACAGCTAATTTTTTAAATAAAGCTGCAAACAATAATCCGATCTCATAAATTTATATTTTGCTTTTGAAGTTTTTAGATTAATTTTTACGCGATAAAAATTAATCTAAACTCTATTTTTTAGTGTTTGCATTAATTGAACATTTATAATGAAAAATTTTATCAAACCAAGAATTATTTGTTTGTTTTTAATTTTGCCCGTTATTTTTTCCGCTTGTGGAAAACTTGAAGAAAATTCTGTGCAAAATTCACCGA
>JBBSAX010000215.1:0-8796 GCA_038251885.1 Pyrinomonadales bacterium
AGTCGTCGGGCGGAAGCGGAAGAGAAATATAACACGGCGATTGAATTGAATCCGAATTACGCAAATGCTTACTACAATCTCGGAAATTTGCTTGACGAAGATGAAAGTCGTCGGGCGGAAGCGGAAGCTAAGTATAACACGGCGATTGAATTGAATCCGAATGACGCAAATGCTTACAACAATCTCGGAAATTTGCTTGCCAAAGATGAAAGTCGTCGGGCGGAAGCGGAAAAGCAATATAACACGGCGATTGCATTGAATCCGAATTACGCAGATGCTTACAACAATCTCGGAATTTTGCTTGCCGAAGATGAAAGTCGTCGGGCGGAAGCGGAAGAGAAATATAACACGGCGATTGCATTGAATCCGAATGACGCAAATGCTTACAACAATCTCGGAGTTTTGCTTGCCAAAGATGAAAGTCGTCGGGCGGAAGCGGAAGAGAAATATAACACGGCGATTGAATTGAATCCGAATCTCGCAGATGCTTACGGGAATTTGGCAGTGTTAAAGGCTAAATCTGTTGGCGCGAAAGCGAAAAATGAAATCATCGAACTTTTAGGGAAATGTCTGGGCTTAAATCCGGCGTATAAAGACTGGGCGAGAAATAATTCGGTTTTCGATTTTATCCGTGGTGATGCGCGGTTTGCGGAGATTGTTGGCGAGGATGATGAAAAAGGTAAGTAATCTTTTACTCACCTTTTTCAATTTTACATCAACATCAAAACCGGATTTTCAAGCATTGTTTGAATGTCTGCAAAAATTTTGCGCCGTCAAATTGTTTGCAATAATGCTTTTTCCACTTCTTGCGGAAAAAGTGCGAAAACAAAGTATTTTTTGGGATAAAGATAATCTTCGCCTTCGTCGTCAATAATGCGAATATAATCGGAACTTTCTGCCGCCGCGTCGGGCAAAACTTTGTAAATGCGACGCGGTGTCAAAAGCAGATTTTCATCGGCAAAAATACAAATCGCAAATTTATTCGGTTCATTCATAAAACAATTTAATCAAGATAATGCTTGATACGCAAGAACTTTTTGCCAATTCCGTGCGCTTCAAACCAATGGATTTAGGCAAGACGGATTTCACCATCGCTTAATTTTACTTCGGCAATTCCCTTTAGTTTTCGCCAACGACCTTTGCCGAATTTGTCTTGCAAGAAGGGTAAAATGCGAATTTTCCCGCCGATAGCAATAATTTCAATGTCGGAGATTTTACCGAGAATTTCAAAATCCATTGAAAATTTACATCAGCATCAACACCGGATTTTCGAGCATTTGCTTAAATGTCTGTAAGAATTTCGCGCCCGTTGCGCCGTCTATTACGCGATGATCGCACGACATTGTAACCGACATCACGTTTCGCACGACGATTTCGCCATCTTTGACGACTGCGGTTGGTTTTGCCGCGCCGATGGCGAAAATTGCGGCTTCGGGCGGGTTGATGATCGCGGTAAATTCTTTGATGCCGAACATTCCCAAGTTTGAAATCGAAAATGTCGCGCCCGTGTATTCTTCGGGCTGAAGTTTTTTATCACGCGCTTTTTCGGCTAAATCTTTGACTTCTCTGGCAATCTCTGCAATTCCTTTTTTGTTTGCGCCTCGAATGACGGGCGTAATTAAACCTTCATCAATCGCCACCGCAACGCCGACATCGGCATCTTCGTAGAAACGAATTTTGTCATCGCGATAAGACGAATTGACGAACGGATGTTTCATCGAAGCCATTGCCGCAACTTTAATAATTACGTCATTGACCGAAACTTTTTCCGGCGCGATTGCCTCGTTGATTTGCCTGCGAAATTCGAGCGCGTTATCCATTTCGATCTCGACCGTTAAATAAAATGTCGGAATCGGACCGATTGATTCGCCCAGACGTTTGGCAATGATCTGCCGCATTTTTGAAGTGTTTTCTTCGCGGAAAGCACTTGCGCCTTGAGTTGCGGAACTTTGTCCGTAACCGACGGTTGATGGAATCGCAACTTCTTCGACTTGAGACTTGGGACTTGAAACTTGGGACTCAATCGCTGATTCAATATCGCGTTTGATGATTCTTCCTTTTGGTCCCGAGCCGGAAATTAATTTCAAATCAACACCGTTTTCCGCCGCCATTCGCGCCGCAATCGGTGAAACGATCATTCTGCCGTTTGAAGATTGGCTTTCAGTTTTTGGCTTTTCTTCGGCTTTCGGTTCTTCGGATTTCTTTTCAGAAGTTTCAGCAGATTTAGTTTCTTCAACAGGTTTTTCTTCGGCTTTCGGTTCTTCCTTTGCTTCTTCTTTACTTTCAGCAGATGCGCCGTTTGAAGAACTTTCGCCTTCGATTTCCTTCAAAAGCGCGGAAATATCTTCGCCTTTTTCGCCGAGAATTCCGATGGTCTGACCGAGTTTCGCATTATCGCCCGCCGGAACAATAATCTTTAATAAAGTTCCGGGTTCGAGCGAAGTCATTTCCATCGTCGCTTTGTCGGTATCAACTTCCGCAATTGTTTCATTCGCCTCGATTGCCTCGCCTTCTTTTTTCACCCAACTTGAAATCTGTCCTTCTTCCATCGTCGGAGAAAGTTTGGGCATTAAAATTTTATTTGCCATAATTTAATCTAAATTTTTCAGTAATTCTAAACCTTCGTTCCACTCGCCAAAACCCGAATTTGCGTTAATATGACCTTTCGCACCGACATTTATAAATAAACTTCCCCAAGCATCGGCAAATTGTTCGGCTCTTTCAAGCGAAACATATTCGTCATTTTCGCTTGCCGCAACCAAACTTTTGAAAGGTAATTTCTCAAGCGGAATCGGCGCAAATCCTTTCGTGTCAAAATTATAAGTTTCAGCTTCGCAATCGCTCGGCGCAACTAAAAATGCACCTTTTATTTTTGTTCCAAATTTTTTCGCCCAATGTACGACTGCGGTGCAACCTAAGCTATGCGCGATTAAAACAACATTTTCCGGCGATTCTCTTTGCACCTCTTTTTCAATTGTTTCAATCCAATCATCGCAGATCGGCGTTTCCCATTCGGCTTGTTCAATGCGCCGAAATTTTTCGGGGAATTCTTTTTCCCAAAGACTCTGCCAATGTTCGGGGCTAGAATTTCCTAAGCCCGGAATAATTAAATATCTTATTTTCATTTTATGCCGCGAGTTTTTCCTTTAAACGACTAACAAACTCCTGATCTTCCAATAGCTCGTCTCGTAATTTTCGTTTCTCCATTTCGCCTCGCAGAATTGCATTGATCTTTGCCGAATCTTTATCAAAATAATTTAGAACTTCGGCATCAAGAGTTAACTCGATTGTGACGAAACAATCTTTCAACGTCGTTTCGCTGTCTTTAGTTATATGACGGCGTTCGATACGCCGCAAACCGTGAGATTTTTCTTCTTCGGTCGTTTCGAGATAGGTTAATTCAGATTCTGCTTTTTTCCTGTTCATATCTTTTTACCATCCATTTTTCAGCTTTTCGCGCTGTTATACATCGGATGAAATTTATCGAAACCTCAAAGAAAACCAAATAAATCAAACCATATTCAACGGTAAAACCAATTATTCCAAATCTTATTTCTTCGTCAGTAGAATGATTTTCATCCACAAATTCGATGGCGAACGGATCGTTGAAAATATCTTTGAGTCTTTCAAAATCAACTTTATGACTCTTTTCAACTTGTAATCTCTTCTTCTCGTTCCAAGTAAATTTCATTTACAAATAACAAACTTCCTTAACCGCCGCGATGATTTTTTCGACGCTTGGAAGTGACGCGACTTCTAAATTTCGCGCATACGGCATTGGTGCTTCGGCGGTTGAAATGCGTTTGATCGGCGCGTCCAGATAATCGAAAGCGTTTTCCATTACTTGATGCGAAATCTCTGCGCCAACTGACGCGAATGAATGCGATTCTTCGGCAACGACCAAGCGGTTTGTCTTTTTTACCGAAGCGACAATCGTGTCAATATCGAGCGGTTTGATCGTGCGCGGATCAACGACTTCGACCGAAACATCGAAATCCTTCTGCATAATTTCCGCCGCTTGCAACGCTTGCGGAACGGTGAACGAACGCGCGACGATTGTGCAGTCAGTTCCTTCGCGTTTGACATCGGCAACGCCGAGCGGAATCGTGAAATCGTCATCTTCGGGAACTTCGCCTTTTAAGCCGTACATCGTTTCCTGTTCCATAAAAATTACGGGATTGTTGTCGCGTATCGAAGATTTCAAAAGACCTTTCGCGTCGGCTGCGGTCGAAGGCATTACAATTTTCAAGCCGGGAAAATTCGCGTAAAATGCTTCGAGTGCTTGTGAATGTTGACTTGAAACTTGATAAGCCGAACCGTTCGGACCGCGAAAAACTATCGGGACATTAAATTGTCCGCCCGACATATAAAACATTTTCGCCGCGTGGTTGATGATTTGGTCAGCCGCGAGAATCGAAAAATTAAACGTCATAAATTCGATCACCGGACGCAAACCAGCCATCGCCGCGCCGACTCCGACTGCCGCAAAACCGAGTTCGGTGATCGGCGTATCAACGACACGTTTATCGCCGAATTCTTTCCAAAGCCCGCGCGTAACTTTATACGCGCCGTCATATTCAGCGACTTCCTCGCCCATTATGAAAACATTTTCGTCTCTTAAAATTTCTTCGCGTAACGCTTCGTTCAGCGCATCGCGGATTGTTAAAGTTGCCATATTTTTTAGTTAGCAGTAAGCGGTGAGCAGTGAGCAGAATTTATCGTTGCTGGATGCTCTTTTTTAATCCGTAAGTTACTGCAAGACACTCGTCTAATAGTTTTTGTGCTTCATCGTGACTATTCTCATTTAGATAATTAATCCGAAAAGCAATTTCTAACTGGGTATTCAATTCGTTCAATGAACCAATTGCTATACTTAAAAAATTCATAAACTGAATTTTCGAGCGATCCGCCGCGCCTTCTGCTATATTTGATGGCGCGGAAACCGACGCTCTTCGCATTTGTGAAACCAGCCCATAAGTTTCTGACTTTGGAAAATCTTCAGTTATTTTATAAATCAAAACAACCAAATCCATACATTTTTGCCAAGCAATAAGTCTTTTATGAGGTTTCTCCATATCTTTTTAGTGAGCGGTTAGCAGTAAGCGGTAAGCAGAGTTTTAGCTTGTTTTTTACTGCTCACTGCTCACTGCTCACTTTGCAAAAACGTCTGTGAACAATTCACTTTCATCAGGGAAAGGACTTTCTTCGGCGAATTTTACAGCTTTTTGAGTCGCTTCTTTTGCTTGTTGTTCGATTTCTTCAAAATCCTTGTCCGTAAAAATCTTCGCTTTTTTCAAAGAATCTTGAAAAAGCGTGATCGGATCGCGTTCTTGATATTTTTTGATTTCGTCTGTCGTGCGATATTTTCCGGGATCGCTCATCGAATGTCCCATATAACGATACGCACGAATTTCAAGCAGCGTCGGCAAAGATTCTTCGCGGGCGCGTTTTAAGGCGCGTTCAGTCGCTTCGCGGACAGCCATTACGTCCATTCCGTCAACAAATTCGCCAGCCATTCCGTAACCTTCGGCTTTTTTGGCAATGCTTGAAATACTCATTGCACGAGTCTGCGAAGTTCCCATTCCGTATTTGTTATTTTCGCAGATGTAAATAATGGGAAGTTTCCACAATTGCGCCATATTCAAAGATTCGTGAAAAATCCCTTGATTGACTGCCGCTTCGCCAAAAAAGCAGAGCGTTACATTGTCTGTTCCTTTGTATTTCTGCGCGTAAGCCATTCCCGTTCCGACACCGATCTGACCGCCGACGATGCCGTGTCCGCCGAAAAATCCGTGTTCTTTGGAAAACATATGCATCGAACCGCCTTTGCCTTTGACATTTCCGCCTTCTTTTCCGTAAAGCTCAGCAAGCACGGCTTCGGGCGTGATTCCGGCGACCATCGCTTGAACGTGATCGCGGTAAGAAGTGATGACATAATCGCCTTCTTTAAGCGCGAGTTGTGTTCCAACGGCGATTGCTTCCTGTCCGATGTAAAGATGGCAAAAACCGCCGATCTTTCCGATGCGGTAAACTTCGGCGCATTTTTGTTCAAACACTCTGCCGAGAACCATTTCGTAAAGCATTTTTCTTAAAAGTTCTTTATCGAGTTTTTTGATGGATGCAAGTTGGGATTTCTGGCGTTTTTCAAATTCCGCTTTCGCTTCCGATAAATCAACTTCTTCCGTTAAGCCCTCTGCCGCAGTTTTTTCAGCTTTGGTCGTATGCTTCTTCAAACCGTTATTTGAAACTGTGTCTGACTTGCTTTCAGTTGTTTTTCGAGTAGATGTCTTTGGCAAAACTAAATTCCTCCGCGCCCTCAGGAATAAAAATCGGCGCAATTTACATATTTAATTCAGATTGAAAATTCAAACTTAAATTATAAGCGAGATGAAGCGATTTGTGCAAAACCAAGATAGTTATCAATTTTTTCAATTATCAAAATCGCTTAGGTAAGTGATAAAATGCTCTTTCGATTAAAATCACAGTTTTGAGTTTTGCGTATCTTTAAAGGTTTGTTGTTCAAAAATATGTTGTCTGCTATAAAAATTAAATTATTTCTTATTTTCGGATTATTGATATTAACTTTTCCGTTAATATCCAACGCGCAAAATCCGGTTTCTTGGACACTCGAATCTAACGCGAAAGATAAAACGCTCAAACAAGGCGAAAAAATCGAAGCGAAATTAAAAGCGAATATCGAACCGAATTGGCATTTATACGACATCGAACAGCCCGGAAAAGGACCATTTCCAACAAAAATAACAGTTCCCGAAGGTTTGTCTTTCGCGCTTGAAGGAAATCCGAAATCTTCCGGCGCGATCACAAAATACGATCCGAATTTTCAAATTGATACGAAATTTTTTGCCGATAAAGCCGAATTTATTGTTCCAATCAAAGCAAACGGCGAAGCAAACGGTGATGATCTGGCAATAAATGTTCGTTACCAAGTTTGCGACGACAAGGTTTGTCTGCCGCCGAAAACCGTCAAAGTTTCGTTCAATGGATTTGAAGATGTAAAGAGAAGTAGTCAGTCGTCGGTGGTCGGTGGTCAGCAAAACCAAAACGATCAGCAAACGCCGACAAATGATATAAACACGGCAAACTCTGATAACTCGATTAACTCGCCAAACTCGATTAACTCTGAAAACTTATGGGGTTTTATTTGGCTGGCAATTACGCTCGGCGCGTTGTCGCTTTTAACGCCGTGCGTTTTTCCGATGATTCCGATCACGGTTTCATATTTTACGAATCATTCATCCGGCGACCGCAAAAAAGCCGTTAAACTTGCCACCGTTTATTCGCTTGGAATTATTGCCACTTTCACAATTTTAGGAATGCTTCTGGCGATTTTTGTCGGTGCGGCGGGAATCAATCTTTTTGCGGCAAATCCCTGGGTAAATCTTCTGATTACAGGAATTTTCCTCTTTTTCGCATTCAATCTTTTCGGCGCATATGAAATAGCGATTCCGACCGGGGTTTTGACAAAATTGGACGGTTTGACGCGCAGCAAAGAAGGCGAAGGAAGCGGAATAATCGGCGCACTCCTTATGGGGTTGACCTTTACTTTGACGAGTTTTACCTGCACGTCGCCGTTTGTCGGGACGATTTTGGTTTCGGCGGCAAACGGTTCGTGGCAAATGCCGCTCGTCGGGATGCTCGCTTTTTCGAGCATTTTCGCTCTGCCGTTTTTCGTTCTCGCGCTCGTTCCGCAATATGTTTCGAGTCTGCCTCGCGCGGGCGGTTGGATGAATTCGATCAAAGTTGCAATGGGTTTTCTGGAAGTCGCGGCGGCGATGAAATTTATTTCAAACGTAGATTTAATCTGGAAATGGGGAATTTTCACGCGCCCGGTTGTTTTGGCAATTTGGATCGCGCTGTTCGGCGTTTTGGCAATATATTTGTTAGGAAAATTTCAACTGCCGCACGATTCCAAACCCGAAAGAATCGGCGCATTTCGTCTGATGTCGGCGGTTCTCAGTTTGGCGATTGCATTTTTCCTACTGACCGGACTCTTCGGCGCAAAACTCGGCGAACTAGAATCATTTTTGCCGCCTGATTTAGAAGGAAACTCGGCAAAATTCTTCGGCGGAAAATCTTCGGAAGAACTTAAATGGATTGATAACGATTTAGACAAAGCCATCGCACAGGCAAAAACCGAAAATAAAAAGGTTTTCATAGAT
Source organism: Pyrinomonadales bacterium (assembly GCA_038251885.1). GTDB lineage: Bacteria > Acidobacteriota > Blastocatellia > Pyrinomonadales > Pyrinomonadaceae > JAHCHG01. The sequence goes on from JBBSAX010000215.1 coordinate 8,181, forward strand.
TTTACGGGTTACACCTGCACAAATTGCCGCTGGATGGAAGCGAATGTTTTTGTTAAAAAAGAAGTTGAAGCTGAAATGTCGAAATTCGTTCTGGCAAAACTTTACACCGACGACGGAAGCGAAAATAATACAAAACAACAGGAATATCAGGAGAAAACATTTCAAACGGTTGCTTTGCCTTTTTACGCAATTTTAGACGGGGAAGGCAAAACCGTTTCGACATTTCCCGGTTTAACGCGAAATGTTGATGAATTTCTCGGTTTTCTCCAAAAATCACTGTAATCAACTGAAGTCTCTGCAAAATAGGAAGTTAAGAAATAATCATTCGGAATAGATGATAGATGATAACTGACAGATCAAATCTCTCATCTACAATCTATCAGTTATCATCTATTCCGAACGCTAAAGCGTTGAAAGCACATATACTTTAATTTGCACAGGCTTCAACAAACTGAAATCATTTGAAAACTCAGCCGTTTGCAAGAAAAGAAAAATCCGTGCAGTATTATCAGAGATTACGTTGAAATTTTTCTTAAAATAATAAAAATCTAATGCTGAATTTTGCAATTGAAACGACGCGTGAAGCCGGACAAATCTTGCTCGAAAAGTTCGGGCG
>JBBSAX010000216.1:0-8758 GCA_038251885.1 Pyrinomonadales bacterium
CCTACGGTGTCGGCGGATTTTCGCCCGTTGGCGGTTGTTCGTCCTTTTTCTTTTTGCGTTGAATGTGGCTGGCGGTCAGCCATTCGGCGAGTTTGGCGGGATTGTCGCGGTAATAATTTCGCAAAGCCATATCGAGTTCGTGGCGCGTGTCGAGCGTGTCTTGGAGAATTGCTTCGGTGTCGGCGGTCACCCCGACGTTTGTGCGGCTGGCATCGGCTTGCCCGTGCGCGGTTTCACGAAACTCTTCCACGTCGGTTCCCAGATCGGTGAAAAATTGCTTGGTTAAAGCGTATTTTTCAAAAAAGGCTTGATTGACGGGCGCGTCGGCGATAAACGAATCGGCTCTTTCGACGAGTTCCTGATAGCTCAGACTGCCGCGCGACAGCGTGAACGTATTCTTAAAATCTTTGTTCTTCATCTCGACAGTCCGCGCCGTCCGTGCGACGAGTCTCAAATCATTCTCGATTTCCTTCGCCCGCGCCACCTTGCTGCGCGTGCCGCTCGACTTCGCGCTGCCTGACGAGAAGCCGACGTAATTCCGGCTTGATGCAGACGCTCGACGTTACCGGCATTATCGGCAAACCATTCGACCGTCGAAGGCAGTTCGCCCGCCAACTGCGGATTCGCCATCCCGAAATACCCGATGCGCTCCGCCGCTTCGAGAATGTTTCTTTTCCTGTCGCTCATAAAATTTCACCTCAATTCAAATTGTGAACGATTACCGTCATCCGTCAGATTACAAATAGATTTCGACTAATCCCGATGCGGTTTGTCTGATTTATACACCTTTTCGCAAAAATGTTCAAGAAAAATGAATAAGGAATATTTCATTGCTTCTGTGAGTTGTAATTTAATTGGACACTTCAATCGTTTTGTCCAATTTGTAATATTTTAATCTAAAAACTCATAGACAAATAATATAGAATTTCAAAGTGAAAATTAGATGGAACAAATGAAATATCTAATTTGGCATGCCTCGCACTTTCGATATTGTCTGAAAGCCTGACAGGTGTCGGCATAAGCGAAGTGATTGGACTATCTGTCAACAATTATTGCTTCAGAAGTTTCTTCAGATAAAATCTGTGTTACACTATAAGGGAAAATAAACGTGATGATAAGCGTTCGCAAGAATTTTTAGAACTACTTTTAAAATTTAAGATAGGAGAAATATAAGTGGCGTGGCCTACACTAATACCTGGACAGCAAATTTACACTTTAAAATATCCTGAAGATAAGGCATTTTATGATCCCGAAATTATATTGCCGGATCGCCTTACAATTCAACTGCCGTCGAATTGGACTAAGGATCGTTATGGAAAGTATGAGGCACTCGCCTGGAGTACTAAAACACTTGAGTTTGGAATTGGTTGTGTAATAGACCTTTCCCCTAAAGAAGGAATTCCTTCTAAACCCAAAAAAGCTAAGCGGGGAGATGATGGGAGAAATTGGGGAGCAAGGGGTGGAGATGGCGAAAAGGGAAAGGATGGAACAAACGGCATGACAGGCGTAGACCTTGGCTTTAATGTATCAATTAGCGTTACCAGCCAAGGTTCTCTATTCATAAACATTGATGGCGGCATAGGCGGTAATGCTGGTGATGGTGGTGATGGCGGAAACGGAAAGCAAGGTCATTGTGAAGATTGGGGGTTTGGCGGACCTAATGGCGGTGATGGTGGAAACGGCGGCAATGCAGGAATTGGAGGCAGTGGAGGTGATACTGCTAAAGTGATGTGTAGTTTTCCTGCGATTTTGCAGCACCCACCGGAATCATTTTGCATCATAAATGATAGTGACCCTGTGCCAACTAATCCGCCCCAAGAGTCAAACGATGGCATTATCCGAATTTATGGAGCTCCTGGTCGTGGTGGTCGTGGTGGTACTAGTGGTTTAGGTGGCAAAAGAGGAGATCACGATGATTGCGGCTTCGGAAGGACTGATAGGCACGAAGGAAATGACGGAACTCGGGGAAGAGATGCAACATCTGGAGGATCTGGTAATGCAGGTTGTTTTAAAGGCATTCCAGGCGTATGTCGAGCCCCACAAGTTTTCCCTCCAAAGCCATTACCAATGACGGAATCTTAGTCAGAGTAAGCTAAATAAGAAAAAGTAGAATATATTTCAAAAATAATTTTTGGTTTTCTTTGCGAATTAGCGTCTTTGCGGGAAACTTAAAAAATCCCGCGAAGAATTAGACAAAATAATTGTTTTGTCTAATAAAAATATTAGATTCCAATATTTTTCGGGTTTTCTGCTTTCTCAAATGCTCGTGAATTTAACTGTAATGTCTAATGCGACCTTCTACATTTTTCAAAGCGAAATGAACTGACGAAAACAATCGTTTTTGACATAAACGGCATAATCAACAATACAAATCAAGAAACTATCAAATCGGTAACAGTAAAAACGCTCCGGTAACGGCAATCTGAACGGCGGTCAGGGCGAAAAAAACTCTGCAAACGATTGTTTAGTGGTTGGTCAGCGAGATTTTGCGTTTGGTCAGCGATTATCAAGCGGCTTTTGAGACGGTTTGACTTGAGCTAATGATTTATGTGAATCAATCCAACTTTGAGTTAAAGAAGACCGCCATAAGAAAGTAGCCGTTTCGCCCTCACGTCCAAGGATTTGTTAGATTGCATTTTAACCTACAAAAGACCTTTCTTTCACGGCACGAAAACTTGATTCATCGGTTTTCGCTTGGCTAACGACTTTTTCAAAGACGATAACGGCGGACAAATCGGCGAACGAATAATGTCTTGGAAACTCGGCTTTTGCACATCTCTCGGAACAGAAGAAATTTGTCCGGCAAACAATTCTACATCTGACAAATCTATTACGCCGCTTGAGTTTTGAAAATCAGTTCCGTAGGAAAAACTTAGCAAATTTACTTCCGACGCATTTTCGGCAAGAAACTGTCTAACATTTAGAGCCGTTGTTGCTGAAATGTAATCAACTAAAACATCCTGAACAACCCAAATTGTTTTTCCGTTCCAGTTTAAAGCTATTTCACTTTTAGCGATAAGTTGGCTTGCCATTCTCGCCCAAACTTGACGGTAGTTGATGCCCGGAGCGTTATGTGGCTTATTCAACATTGCATCTTCAAACGCCATCGAAATCGTATTGCCCTTGTTTTTGTTTCCGCCTGAAGTGCTGGAAGTCATTATTTCAATAATGCTCGGCTTATCTTTCGGACAATCTTCGACAAAATACTCATTTTCGCGTTTAGCAATCGTGTAGCCGCCGGATTCAAAAATGCGCTGCCAAGCGTTCCAACTTCCGCCAAATTCAGCAATAATCTCAGTTTGACTCACAGAACCGATAGGTATTAAAACATAATCAAAAGTGTAGTCAAAAGAAATTAACAAATCGCCAACGGTTTCTTTGTATTTGATTTTAACTTCACTCCAAACGCCTAATTTTGTGCCTGCCGGATAACCGAGAACATTCAAAGTTTTGGATTCCGAATTTTTCTGATGCGCTCTTTCTCCGGCGCGTTCGCGTCCTAAAACAAGCAATCGGCGCGGGCAAACAATCCAAGGCGTTGTGTCCGGCAAAAGTTGAATCGAACAAACGCCCGCCGCAAGTTGTTTCCGATTGGGAAAAATCGCCGCTAATTCCTGATTTCGGGCAAGGTCAATCTGCGAAGAATAACGATTTCCGCCGCCGTCACAATCGCGTTCCATAAACGGACAACGCGCCGCTAAACGGTTGCGCGTCGCTTCTTCGGAGTTGTCGCTGATTGGGTAGCCGAAGATTTCAAAGAGTTTTGGCATTCAATAGTTCTCCTGATTGATTTTGCAAGAACGTAAGCAAGCGGCGGCGGCACAGAGTTGGCGACTTGACGATGTTGGTCAAGATTCCGAACTCTGCCGGAACGCCCTCGAATCGGTCCCTTCAATAAATAATCGTCGGGATAACCGTGAATCCGCATATATTCTCGCGGCGTTAAATATCTGTTTTCCAACGGATGAAAGAAAATCTCTCCGCAACGTAATGTATTTGACGGCTCAAGTCTTGAAAGTCGGCGAAATTTGGTTGTGTCTTTTTTCGTCAAATTACATCTTTGCTCGGCGGGAAGGTGTAATTCTTTTGCAAGGTGTGAACCTTCCGGCACTCCGTTAATTCGTCGTCTATCGCCTTCGGGCGTTACATCTAAATGACTATCTTCGGGCTGATAGCTTTTTATCGGCAACGGCTCAGATAAACCTTCAAGCACATCTCCAACCGTTCGATAAGGCGGAAGTGGAAATAAAGAAACCGTCTGCTTGCCGTGTCCGTGTGTAGCTGGCGGAAATTCAAATCCGTTCGGCTTTTTTGTGGCGACAATAAAAACTCTTTGTCGCAGTTGTGGAACTCCATAATCCGCCGCTAATACAGTTTTCCACTTCGGGACATAATCAAGTGCTTGCAATTTGTCCAGCAACATTTCAAACACGCCGCCAACTTTACCGTCCGGCGTTGGCGCGTTCAGCAAACCTTTGACTTGCTCAATCAAAATAGCTTTTGGGCGAAAAATTTCGGCAAAACGAACCATCTCGAAAAGTAGCATTCCGCGTTCGTCATCCAAACATTGCCGCTTGCCGATTTGTGAAAATGCTTGGCAAGGCGGACCACCGCAAAGCAAATCAAGTTCGCCCGATTTCAGTCCCAAATGCTCCATTAGGTTTTCCGGCTCAACGGTGCGAATGTCATCTTCAAGAATGAGTGTTTTGCGTTTCTCGCGTGTCGCGGCGGCGCGTAAAGTTTCGCAACAATGCGGGTCAACCTCCACACAACCAAGCACGTCAAAACCCGCTTGCATAATTCCTACGTCCATTCCGCCAGCACCGGAAAACAAAGATACGGCGGTCATTTGACGTTCAACCATTGAAATAAATTAGCTCCTCTGTGTTATGTCTAAAACTACTCAAACTTAACACAAAATTACAACTTAACAAACAGCATAATCAACAATACAAATCGAGAAACTATCAAATCGGTAACAGTAAAAATGCTCCGGTAACGGCAATCTAAACGGCGGTCAGGGCGAAAAAAACTCTGTAAACGATTGTTTAGTGGTTGGTCGGCGAGATTTTGCGTTTGGTCGGCGATTATTGAACGACGGTCGGCAGACTTTGCGCGGCGGTCAGCGGTTTTTAACGCCAGTCGGGACGATTATCACGACGGTCGGCGAATTCGGGCGCGGGTCGGGACGATTGCAACGGCGGTCATCACGCTTCACGCGGCGGTTTTAAGGCTCAGAGCGCGGGTCGGATGAAGAATTTTCCGGTCATCGTCGCGCGGACTCATCTTGATTCGTATTTTTCTTTTTGGGCATTCGCGTCTCGAAGGTGTTAAAATAAATTTCACCAAAACTTATTCAAACAACCGAAAATATATTCGGCTGTAAATCAATTTAAAGGAGCAAAAAAAATGGACGGAACACAAAAAAGCTATGACATTCCGAAATTTAAGGAACAATATAACAATTTTATCGGCGGCGAATTCGTCGCTCCGAAAGGCGGCGAATATTTTGACGTAATTTCGCCCGTTGACGGCAAACCTTTTACGAAAGTTGCGCGTTCGACGGCGGAAGATATTGAACTTGCGCTCGACGCGGCGCACAAAGCCGCGCCTGAGTGGAATAATTCTTCGGCAACGACGCGAAGCAATCTTTTGTGGAAAATTGCCGACACGATGGAAGCAAATCTCGAACTTCTGGCGCGGGCGGAAACTTGGGACAACGGCAAGCCGATTCGGGAGACGATGGCGGCGGATTTGCCTTTGGCGATTGACCATTTTCGCTATTTTGCGGGTGTCATTCGGGCGGAAGAAGGCGGCGCGACGGAACTCGACGCGAACACGGTTTCGCTCAACATCAAAGAACCTTTGGGCGTTGTCGCGCAGATTATCCCTTGGAATTTCCCGATTTTGATGGCGACCTGGAAAATGGCTCCGGCGTTGGCGGCGGGAAACTGCACGATTGTCAAACCTGCCGAACAAACGCCCGCGAGCATTATGGTTTTGATGGAACTTATCAAAGACATTCTGCCGCCGGGAGTTTTGAATATCGTCAATGGTTTCGGTCCCGAAGCGGGAAAACCGCTGGCAACAAACGAGCGGATTGCGAAAGTCGCATTCACGGGCGAAACGACGACCGGACGCTTGATTATGCAGTATGCGTCGCAAAATCTGATTCCCGTGACGTTGGAATTGGGCGGCAAATCGCCCAACGTATTTTTTGAAAGTGTGATGGACGCGGACGACGAATTTTTCGATAAATGTCTCGAAGGCGCGGCACTTTTCGCGCTCAACCAAGGCGAAGTCTGCACTTGCCCGTCCAGAATTTTGGTGCAGGAATCAATCGCCGACAAATTTATCGAGCGCATCGTCGAACGCACAAAGGCAATAAAAATGGGACATCCGCTCGATCCGTCAACGATGATCGGCGCACAGGCGAGCAGCGATCAATACGAAAAAATCCTCAATTACATCCAAATCGGACGCGATGAAGGCGCGGAAGTTCTCTGCGGCGGCAAAGCGCACAAAAATCACGAAGGCATCGAAGAAGGCTTTTACGTCGAGCCGACGCTAATCAAAGGACACAACAAAATGCGCGTCTTCCAGGAAGAAATCTTCGGTCCGGTCGCGTCCGTCACGACTTTCAAAGACGAAGCCGACGCAATCGCCATCGCCAACGACACGCTCTACGGCTTAGGCGCAGGCGTTTGGACACGCGACGCGCACCAACTTTACCAAATCCCGCGAGCCATCAAAGCCGGACGAGTTTGGGTAAATTGCTATCACAATTACCCCGCGCACGCCCCATTCGGCGGCTACAAAAAATCCGGCTTCGGACGCGAAAACCATAAAATGATGCTCGACCATTACCGCAACAACAAAAATATGCTGATTTCGTATGATAAAAAGGCGATGGGCTTTTTCTAGGAAATAATTAACCGCAGATGGATACGGATAAGCGCAGATTTTTATGATTTGCGTTTATCTGTAAAATTCAGAAAATAAAGTTATGAGAACAAATATGTCTCCATCAAAAGTTTCTTTTTTTTTAATATGTTTGACGTTTGTAGTTTCGTCAGTTTCCTGTTCACAAAATTCACCAACCGAACTTTTGGAAACTCAACCTTCATTACCAACAATCGAAAAAACTCATGAAAAATTAGAGTTAGCAAAAGCTAGCCCGATAGATATTGATATTGTCAAAAAATATGCTGAAACTTACGAACCAAAACCCGCAAAAGGAACGGTGATTCCTTCTCCGCCTGAACCAAGCGAAAAGGTTTTGCAGGTAATATCAAATTTGAAAAACAGTGATTCGAAAGAATATGAAAAGTATATCGTCCTTATTTTCTTACGGCTTTACAGATTTCATATCGAGAATTTCAAACAAAGTTATGAACTCGGACGCGAAAATCCTTTAACGAAAGAGTTTTTTAGAATTATTAAATCAAAAGATTTTGAAAAAGCAGAATTGATGCCATCTTATTTGGCAGAAAATTATGTTGAAGAAAATGTTGAGCTTTTGAAATATGATTTGATTGAAAAAGAAATGAAGCGAATTAAGAAAGCAGATGAAAAAATTAAAAAAGAACTAAAAGAAACTACAAGAGAACAAAACAAAACAGGTCGCTAAAAAACTGAAAATAACCGACGAAGCGAAAATCAAAGCTGCAAATAATATTTGATATGCATCGAGATTGTTTGAGAAAACGAGGCGAAAGTGAAATTTGAATGGGACGAAGAAAAAGCCGAAGCGAATCTTAAAAAACACGGCGTTGATTTTAATGAGGCAACAACAGTGTTTGACGATTTGTTTTATGTTGATTTTTACGACCCGAAACATTCGGCGGAAGAACATCGCTTTTTAATTGTCGGCGAATCTGCTCGGCAAAGGCTTTTAATTGTCTCATACACCGAAAGAGATGGTAAAATACGAATCATCAGCGCGAGAGAAATAACGGCGCAGGAACGGAGAAATTATGAACACGGAAAATTTGAATGACGAACTCGAACCCGAATACGATTTTTCAACGCTCAAAGTCCGCAAAGTCGGCGCGGGCAGAAAACTTTTGCAGGAAAGTGCGATTACGCTCGACGTTGACGTGGCAAAAGTCTTTCCCGATTCTGAAGCGGTCAATCAGGCTCTGCGTTTTTTAATCAGAGTTACAAAAGAAAATCAGTTGGAATTAAAATAGTGAGTGAAAATTATGACGAATACGATTGAACTGACTTTGGATTTGCCCTCAAGCGTGACTAAAGATGAAGCGCAAACGATGCTTGCCGTGAAATTATATGAAACCGAGCGCGTTTCACTCGGACAAGCGGCGAAACTCGCGGGATATTCTAAACGGGCATTTATCGAAATTTTAGGTAAATATAAAGTTCCGGTCATCAATTATTCGCCTGACGATTTGGGCGAGGAACTCGGCTTGTGAAAGAAGCGGTTGTTTCGGACAGCACTTTTTTAATCGGTTTGGAGCGCGTTGGCAGATTGGATATTTTGCCCGCGCTTTTTGATTCGGTGATGATTCCGCCCGAAGTGATGCGCGAATTCGACGGAAAATTCGATTAACTGAAATATGTTGATCTCATACGACAAAAAAGCGATTTGAAAAAACGTCGTTAATAAACTACCCCGCAGCAAGCTGACGGGGTATTAAAAGAGCCGGAGTTGTCTGTCGTCTTCCGGCTTACCTTGTTGTTTTACATAACTCTTGATCATTTTTTCTGTTCCGTGTGCGCCGACTGTGCTGACGAAATA
>JBBSAX010000217.1:0-8584 GCA_038251885.1 Pyrinomonadales bacterium
AATTACTCCGTCAAACTCAAAGGAAAGAATATTGAAGTTGACGAAATAACCTTTGAGCGCGAAATAGATTTTTATCTGCTGGACGGCGAAAATCAATATAAATGCGAAGTTAAATTGATGGGAAAAGGCAATCCAGAAAGTGCTGATGCCGTCATCGCCAGAGATAGTCAAGTTTTTGTTGCAGATAAACTTTCCGATATGAACAAAAAGCAATTGAACAGTTTGAATGTTGATTGGGTTGAATTACGAAGCGAAAATGGCTTTCAGAAATTTGCTGAAGTATTAGATTCTTTGAAAATTGCTCACGGCAAAATGTTAGAAGTTTCCGAAGAAAATTTGAAAATTATTTTTAACGAAATATTGAAATAACAAAGCCGCCGCGAAAATATCACCGATTGGGCGTTGGAAAAGTTTCGTGAGCATTACAGGTCAGAACCATCTGCGGTAGCGGATGGTTTAACTCAAGCGACGGACAAGTTAGATAAATCCAAGAATCACAATGTCAAACTACAACCGCCCGCTACCGCAGGCGGTTCTGACACGCTTTCAACTGAGTTAGCGGATGGCTTAACGTCAGCATCGAACAACGCGGATGAATCGGAGTTTCGCAATGACAAACTTCAACCGCCCGCTCACGCAGGCGGTTCTGACCCGGACGCGATTTCCAAAGAACATATTTTTCATTACGTCTATGCCGTTCTGCACGATCCGACGTATCGCGCGAAATACGAACTAAATCTCAAACGCGATTTTCCCAGAATTCCTTTTTACGAAGATTTTTGGAAATGGGCAGAAATGGGAAAAGAATTGATGGATTTGCACATCAATTACGAACAGACGGAAAAATACGCGCTGGAAAGAAAAGACGTTGAAACGGAAAATCCGAAACCGAAACTAAAAGCCGACAAAGAAAACGGCGTGATCTATCTCGATTCGGCGACGAGTCTGCACAATATCCCCGAATCCGCGTGGGAATACAAGTTGGGAAACCGCTCCGCGCTCGAATGGATTTTAGACCAATACAAAGAAAAAAAACCGAAAGACCAAACCATCGCCGAAAAATTCAACAGTTATAAATTTGCCGACTACAAAGAACAGACAATCGAACTTCTGCAAAGAGTCTGCACCGTCAGCGTGAAAACAATGGAAATTGTGCAGGAGATGGAGGTAATACCTCAGTAAAAAGTTAGAAAAAAGACTGGAGCGCAACCGTCCCGATTGCAAACATCGCGTTTTTCAGCGATGTAACGGCGTTTATTTTCCAATAACTTTTTAGTAATCCGACGCTTTTTCGGGTCAAAAAACGACGCTCATTGCAAGCGGGACGCTTGCGCTCCAGTCGCTTTTAACTTTTTACTGAGCCATTACAGATAGAGAAAGAAAATCTTTGAAAGAGTTATCCGATAAATGCTAAACTTAACGAGTTATGAACACAATGGCTGAACAAATCAAACCCGAAACTTTGGATTTGCTTGAAAAACAAGCAAAAACATTCGGAATGTCGGTTGACGAATATCTCAAAAGCATTCTGCCGAAAGGCGAAAACGATTTGTCTTTGAAAGCGGAAAATAGCGATGCTGAATTTGAAAACGATATGCGGGAATTTGCCGATAATACGGAAAATAAAACCGAATATAACGGAACTTATTCACGCGAAGATATTTATTTTGACCACGACTAATGCCTCATCTTTTCGACACAAATTGTTTTCTGCGACTTGCCGATAAAAACTCGCCGCAACGCGCTGTTGTCTTAAATGCTATCCGCATACTTCGGACAAATAACGAGATTTTCTATTACACCCCGCAAATCCTAGCTGAATTTTGGAACGTCTGCACACGCCCGACTTCGGCACGCGGCGGTTTTGGTCTATCATTTGAACAAACGGAACGCAAAGCCAATATAATACAAAAATACTTTCACCTTTTGCCTGATAATCCGACAACTTTTTATGAATGGCGAAAACTTGTTTCAGACCATAAAATAATCGGCTTACAAGTTCACGACACCAAAATCGTCGCGTCAATGCTGACGCACAAAATTTTAACTCTCGTAACTTTCAACGAAAAAGATTTTAAACGCTTTGCACAGATTACAGCGGTGAATCCACGAAATATTTGATATAAAGCACAAGTCAGCGAACTTCTGAAAAAGGTCTGCACCGTCAGTGTGAAAACGAACGATGGAAATTGTTGCTAAAATATAAAATTCAAAAGACGAAAATGAAGAAAGAACTTGTTATCGGCAAAAAAGAAAAGCAAAAGTTGAACAAAAATCAGCAGACCTTTAATCGTCTGGTCAAAAAGCTGGAAAAACTTCGCCGCGAGAAAGAGAAAACCGAAAAATCACTTTCGGAAAAACTCGATTTTTATGGCAAACATATTCATCCGTTGGAAACGGAAGCCGCCGAACTCGCTGATCGTTCGGCAAAGACTTTTTATCGGCTTTATCACGAACAAACACTTCTCACGAAGTCGGAAAAAGATGTTTTGATAGATATTATCGCCGGACAAATTGATGAATTTTTAAGTTTTGCCAAACGTGAACCCGACGCTGAATTAAAGAAAATTTTTGAATTTGTCGAAGGCGAAAGTTTTGACGAATCTGCCGAAGCGGATTTCGAGGCAATGAAGGACGATATGCGCGAAACTTTCAAAGGTTTGGGCGTTGACATTGATCTCGACGATTTCACTTCCGACTTGAGCGAAGACGAAATAATCAGAAAAATGTTTGAAAAAGTCGGCGATGTCCAAGCCCAAGCCGAAGCCCAAGCAGCCGCTAAATCCAAACGCAAAAAAACGCAACGACAAATCGAAAAAGAAGCACGCGAACAGCAGATCGAAGAAGCGAAAACCAAAAACATCGCCGCAATGTATAAACAACTCGCCAAAGTTTTACATCCCGATCTCGAACGCGACGAAACCCGCCGCGCCGAAAAAGAAGTTTTGATGAAGCAATTGACCATCGCTTACAAAGATGGCGATCTGCACACGCTTTTGCGCCTCGAACTCGAATGGCTGCAAAAAGAAGAAGATAATCTCGAAGACCTGAGCGACGAAAAACTCAAAATTTACAATCAGGCTCTCAAAGAACAGGTGCAGGAACTCGAAATGCAAATTCATCTCGCTACCCAACATCCGCGCTATCAGCCGTTGCAAAAATATGTCAATTATTTCGGTGTGCAAAGCCTTAAACTCGAACACGAAAAGACCAAACTCCAACAATTAAATGAGCTTTCAAAAGCCGATCTAACCGAACTCGAAGGCAAAAAACCGATGAAAAGATTACGCGAGATTATCCGCGATACAAGAAAACAAATGAAAGCCGAACAAACATTCTCCCTTGATTTTGATAATTTTTTTGATAGATTTTAAAATTGAAGTTACGAAAAAAATCAGATGAAACCTTTCAAAATCAGAAATATAGAAATCAATCCGCCGCTCGTGCTGTCGCCAATGGCGGGCGTGACGGATTATTCGTTTCGCCGTTTGATTAAAAATTGCGGCGGTGTCGGGCTGTCCGTGTCCGAATTTATCTCGGTCGAAGGTTTGACGCGGCACAATCCGAAATCGAAACGACAAATGCGTTTTGATGAATCGGAACGTCCGTTTGCGGTGCAGATTTTCGGTGGCGAAGTAAAACGGATGGTTTTGGGCGCGGAAATGGCGCAGGAAGTCGGCGCGGATATTCTGGATGTGAACTGCGGTTGTCCTGCGCCGAAGGTCGTCAAAAAAGGCGGCGGTTCGGGATTATTAAAAGATTTGCCGAATCTCGAATTGATTTTGACCGAAATCAAAAAAGCGATCTCGATTCCGCTGACTTTGAAAATCAGAACTGGTTATACGGATTCGACGATCAACGCGGTCGAAGTCGCAAAAATGGCGGAGCAATGCGGCGTTGAACATCTTCAAGTTCACGGCAGAACGCGCGAACAAGGCTACAAAGGCGAAGCAAATTGGGACATTATCAAAGCCGTTAAAGAAGCCGTTTCTATTCCTGTTTCGGGCAACGGCGACGTGACTGATGTTGAGTTTGCGCTCAAAAAATTCGATGAAACCGGCGTGGATGGAATTTTGATCGGTCGCGGCGCAATGCAAAATCCGTGGATTTTTCGTCAGATTCAAGACGTAATCGAAGGACGCGAACCTTTTCAACCTTCGTTTGAGGTAAAACAAGCCGCGCTTTTGGAGTTTTTTGAATATCTGCGGGAAGATATGACCGAACTTCCGGCTTTGGGCAAAATGAAGCAGCTTGCCGGACAATTTACTAAAGGTTTGGTCGGCGGCGCACAGTTTCGTCAGACGCTTTATCATTCTCATTCGGCACAGGAAATTCTGGACAATATCGGCATTTATTTTAAAACCTTGAGCGAACGAAAAACCTTCGGCGACGGTGCGGTTGAAGCCGATGCGGACAGAGATTTGGAGATAAATTCATGCGATACATCAGGCGAAGAAGATTCTACTTGCTCAACCGAATCAAACTCAAGTAATATGGCAATCGCTACGTAATTTTTTCTCTGGAGTAAAATAATGAAAATATTTCGATTTACAGTTTTTCCCTTACTGTTTCTTTTTCTGTTCTCAATTTCCACATTCGCTCAAAAAATTAAAGTTGAAGACATTATCGCAAAACATCTCGATTCAATCGGGACGGCGGAAAAACGCACTGCGCTGAAAAGTTTGATCGCGGTTGGCGAAATAACAGTTCAATCTATTTCACCGAAAAACCTGCCCGCGCAAGGCAGAATTGTAATGGCTTCCGCCGGAACCAAAAACTTTTTCGGACTTAATTTAAATTCCATAGATTATCCTTCGGAAAAATTCAGTTTTGACGGCAAAAAAGCCAATGTCGGTTATGTTCGCGTCGGTCAACGCTCTTTACTCGGAAATTTTATTTTATCAAACGGTCTTTTGCTCGAAGAAAGTCTGCTCGGCGGAACGCTTTCAACCTCTTGGGCATTTGTTGATATGACCGATAACAAAGCCAAGTTTTCCTCCGAAGGCACGAAAAAAATTGACGGCAAAGAAGTTTACGCTGTCGGTTATTCGGTCAAAGGCGGCGGCGATGTTGATGTAACTTTGTATTTTGATAAAGAAACTTTCCGTCACGTTCGCAGCGAATATAAAAGAATCGCATCCGCCGGAATCGGAAGAACTCCCGAACAATCGAGCGGTTATAGTGAAACGCGCATCAAATTGACCGAAGACTTTTCCGATTTTAAGGAAGCCGGCGGTTTAATGTTGCCACACACATACCGCATAATTTATTCGACAACCGGACAAAACGGCACGAACGAAATTCAATGGAATGCAAAACTGACAGAATTTGCTTTTAATCAACCTCTGGCTGATTCTTCATTCGATGTCGAAAACGACTAATGAAAATTAGCCGAAAGAATCAACTTTTCATCATTCACATTTAGAAATTATGAAACTACAAAAATCAATTTTCATTACACTGTTTTTACTTCTTTTCGTTAATATTTGTTTTTCTCAAACAAATATTAACGGAAAGCCGACCACCGAAGCTGAACAAATAGTAAAATCTTCGTCCGCTTATACCGAAGTTCTACTCAGAAGAACCGAACTTGAAGCTGATTTAGAAGATTTGTTGGTGGCATATACTATGGAATTTCCGAAAGTTAAGGAAATTCAGTTTCAACTCGGTTTGATCAAAATAGAAATGAGTAAACTTTTTGCCGTTAAGCCTACGGAAAGCCAAAAACTCACACTTGCTTTGGGAAAATTGATTTTAAGGAAAATCGAACTCGAAACCGAACTTTGGAATTTGAAGAAAAAATACAACGACGATCATCCAGAGGTAAAAAAGACAAAACGTAAGGTTTTAGTTTTTGAATCGGCGATAAAAGACGTTTTGATATAAGGTTTTTGGGTTTAGTTTGAGGATCAAGTAAAACACAAAAAATAAGATTAGCCAATAAAAAGTTTGAAGATTTTTGTAGTTTAGCGTTGGTATTACACTCTCATTGGGCATTTTATATCTTTTACGGAAAATTTTTTAACTTTTGAAAAATAATAAAACTTAAAGTTCTTCCACTTTTTCTATATTAACTCTGATGGAAAATCGGCAAGCCTACAATGTCTGGGCAAATAATTACGATACGGTCGAAAATAAAACGCGCGATTTGGAAGCAGTTGCTTTACGAAAAAGCCTTGCGAAAATCGAAAATGCAGATATTCTGGAAATCGGCTGCGGAACGGGCAAAAATACTGAATTTTTGCTTGGGAAAGCGAAAAAACTCGTTGGCGTAGATTTTTCGGCGGAAATGCTCGAACGTGCAAAAATGAAAATTACGGCTGAAAATGTCGAATTTCGTCAGTTTGATTTGCGCGAAGAATGGAATTTTGCCGAAAATTCGTTTGAATTTTTAACCTGCTCGCTTGCTTTGGAACACATTGAAAATATTGATTTTGTTTTCGGTCAGGCGAATAAAGTCTTGCGAACGGGCGGACAATTTTACATCGGCGAACTTCATCCGTTCAAACAATATCAGGGAAGCAAAGCGCGTTTCGACACCGATTCGGGCGTGTTTGAACTCAAGTGTTTTACACATAATATTTCGGAATTTTTTGAAGCGGCAAAAAATAATAATTTTGAAATTATAGAACTCAAAGAATGGTTTGACGATGAAGATAAAACTCAGATTCCGCGACTTTTGACAATGATTTTCAGCGCGAAAAAATAACCTGTTTTTTCTTTCAATGAACAGATAAAGAGCTTCAATATAAATTTGAATTGATGTAGAATTAGCAGACAAATTTACCAATTCAAATTTAAAAAAATGAAAAAAATCTGTGTCTCCTAATCAAAGCGACAAAAATGTTTATGTGAAAAAGATTGAAATTAACGGAAAGGAAGTAAATCGAAATTATTTAACTCACTCGGAAATTATGAGTGGCGGAAAACTTACATTTTATGTGAGCGATAAACCGAAAGTTTAAGAAGTTGTTTGGAAACTCGAAAAAGTCGCCGTTGAAAGAGTCGAACAATTACCGGAAAATGTTGCTCGCCTACAGCCAGCAATTAAATAATTTGCAACTACCCGGCGATTCTCGCCAGACTATATTGTCAGTCATCTTCGATGACCAAATCAGTAATTTTTGAATTTCCAAACAACTTCCAAGTGATTTATCGGAATAAAAATGAGAATTCAACGGTTTAATAAATTATTATGGCATCAGAAAAAATCTACTTTTCAAACAGCAAAGGCGAAAAACTTTCTGCGGAAATTACTTTTCCGGTCAATCAAAAATCGCATAATTTTGCGATCTTCGCGCATTGTTTTACGTGCAATAAGAATTTCAGAGCGGTCCGATATATCACGCAGTCATTGACGGCGGAAGGTTTCGGCGTGTTGAGTTTTGATTTTACGGGACTCGGAATGAGCGAAGGCGAATTTGCCGATACGACATTTTCGGGTTCGGTTGATGATCTGATCTGCGCGGCGAATTATTTGAAGGAAAATTATGAATCTCCGGCAATGTTTATCGGACATTCGCTCGGCGGCGCGGCGGCACTTCTAGCAGCGAGCGAATTTGAAGAAGTCAAAGCTGTCGTAACAATCGGATCGCCATCTGCGCCTCAGCACGTTAAAAATCTCTTGCAGGGCGGCATTGATAAAATCAGAGAAAAAGGCTCTGCGGAAGTAAATATCGGTGGCAGAAATTTTACGGTCAAACAGCAATTTATAGACGATCTCGAAGCGCAAAATCTTTTAGTTGTCGTCAAAAGGATGCGAAAATCGTTTCTGTTTCTGCATTCGCCGCAAGACAAAATCGTCGGAATCGAAAATGCAGCCGAACTTTACGCGGCGGCGTTTCACCCGAAAAGTTTTATTTCACTTGACGGCGCGGATCATCTTTTATCGAGCGAAAAAGATGCTTGCTACGCCGGCGATCTAATTGCAAATTGGGCAAAGCGTTATGTTGAAATTCCCGAACCGAAGGAATTTAAGACTAAAAGCCACATCGTCGCGTATCTCGGCAAAGACGATAAATTTACCACGCAGATCAAATCTAACAATCATCGCCTCGTTGCCGATGAGCCGAAAACTTTCGGCGGAAATGATTACGGACCGTCGCCTTACGAACTCGTTTCTTCAGGTTTGGCGGCTTGCACGGCGATGACTTTGAGAATGTATGCCGAGCGCAAAAAATGGGACTTAAATGAAGTTTTCGTTCACGTTCGTTATGACAAAGTTCACATCGAAGATTGCAAGATATGCGAATCAACGGACAGCAAACTCGATCAATTTACCAGAGAAATTGAAATGAAAGGAAATCTGGATGACGGGCAAAAACAGCGGCTTTTAGAAATCGCCGATAAATGCCCGGTTCATCGAACGCTTCAAGCAAAATCTCATATCGAAACAAAACTCTTAGATTAAATTTTTTTATTTTTGCGCTTTGAGTCTTTCTAAGTTTTATGTTGAAATCTGTAACTTATGAGTCATAAAATATTTATCGCAGGTTCGGGCGGCATCGGTAATGCGGTTGCCGTTCTTTTACGTGAATGGTCGAAGTCGGATGTGGACGTTTTTCTTGGTGATATTTCCGAAGAA
>JBBSAX010000218.1:0-8548 GCA_038251885.1 Pyrinomonadales bacterium
AACTTAGAACATTAGCCGACATCATCTTAAATCGGCAGAACTGTCAGAATAAAAAAGCCCAATTAGAAAATTTTGGAGATGACTTTGACAGTCTGATGATAGCATTAAAACATCTTAACTTTTTATGAGAAAGCCCTGTATCCATTATCCACTATCCGTTATCCATTTTCTTAAGTTCTTCCGTAAATTTTTCGATCTGCAATTTCGTGTTTTCGAGTTCGCGTTTTGATTCGAGATATTTTTCCCATTCATTCGTGTTCGTCAGAGCCTTGACGACATCTTCATCCAAAGCGTGCGACATCACGACGAGCAAATCGCTCAAAGCCTCTTGTCCTTGCAAAAGCGACTGAATAATCGTGTAAGCGAGCTTGGCGTTCGGCAAATTTATATCTAAATCGTCTGTTTTTATTTGTGCTACATTCATTTTTATTTATTTCAAATCCTCGTTATATTCAGGAATTGGCGGTTCTGCACCAGCAGGCACGAGCCAGAATTGAGTTTGTAATTTTTCCGCTTTTCCGCCATTAACTATCACAAGTCTTTCTCCATCAAATCTTCTAAACTTAATTTGATTCCTAATTAATCTCTCAACTCTGGCAATTTCACGCGCCGATCCGAAATTTATAATGTATCCTGTTGCGCTCGGATTGTTATTGAGTTCAACATAAAAGTTGTCGAGTATCATTTTGATATAACCATTCGTAACTTTTCCAAACTCCGTGATTTTAACGGCATTTGGTGTTTCTGGTATTTCTTCTTTTCCTTTCGTTTGAGAAAAAACAACTGAACTCATTGCAACTAAAATCAAAAATAACAAACTTAATTTTTTCATCACAAATTCTCCTTTTTACCAAATTTCCGTTAAATCGAGTTCAAAACCATTCAAAACCTTTTCGCCCGAAACTTTGTTTGGATTTTCCAAAATTTCAACTTCGCCGTTTGCGCGATAAATGTGAACTTGTTTTTTATATGGATCAATCAGCCAACCGAGTCGCACGCCGTTTTCGATGTATTCACTCATTTTGTTTTGCAAAATCGGCAAACGATCAGATTTTGAGCGAAGTTCGATGACAAAATCCGGCGCGATTTCAGTGAAAGATTCGGCGCGTTCTTCTTCGGAAAAGGCGTAATATCTTTCTTTCAAAATCCAAGCCGCGTCGGGCATTCTTTTCGCGCCGTTCGGCAGAGTAAATTTTGCCGATGATTCAAAACAAACTCCGGTTTTATCTTTCCGCGACCAAATCCAAAGCTGCGCGTCAATCGCCATATTTTTTCTACTCGTTTCTGGAAAAGGTGGTGGCATAATCTCAAAATCTCCGTCCGCATTTGTTTCGATTCGCAAATCTCCATTTGCCGCGTCAATCTCGCAGAGTTCCTGATCGGTAAATTTTCGTCCGGGAACTTTAACGATAAAGAAAAAAGGTTCGGGAAATTCGAGCGCAAATCCTTCGTTAGGTATTTTAAAGGTTTGTTTTTCTTTAGCTAAATCCAATACGGCTGACATAATTTTTTACCTCTCGAATTATTTTAACCCATTATTTCAAAAACGGTAAATTTTTAACTTTTGCAATCGAATCGCCGACTTTAACTTCCGTTCCTTCTTCTAAATAAGCGTAGCGAACGAAGGCGAGCGCGATTTGTTTTTCGAGTTTCGGCGAATATGCGACGGAAGTTATTTTTCCGGCGTTTTTATCGTCAATTGATTTTATTTCGTCGCCGATTTCGACTTTTGCGCCTATTTCTTCAAAGATTAAACCTGTCAATTGTTTTGCAACGTGACCGCGAAAATGGATTCGGGCGATTACTTCCTGACCGATGTAACAGCCTTTGTTGTAGCTGATTAAATTTTCTAAATTGACTTCGGGAACGACGGTCGAATCGTCCATATCAACATTGTAAAGCGGCAATCCGGCTTCGATTCGCAGGACTTCAAACACCTGATCGGAAACGGATTTTACGCCGAGTTCGTGCATTTTTGTTTTGAATTTCTCGGCAGAATTCTTTGAAACATAAAAGTAAAAACCTTTTTCGCCGATGTCTGCATTGTTTAAAATAATTAATTTTTCGCCTTCAAATTCGGTTTCGATAATTTGTTTTTCTTCCGGCATTTCAAATTCAAATTCCGGCATTTTTTTGCCTTGAATAGACAAAAACGCGAAATCTTTACTCAAATCCGCAACCTTAAAATCTCCGGCAAGCGTAAATCTTTCGAGATTTTTCAAAACGGTTTCGTAAGTTTTGTCTTCCGTATCGAAATAAAATTTGCCGTCCGATTTCCAGCATTTTACAACTGCAAGAAGCCGACCTTGTGCGTTCGGAAAGGCGGCATTCATCCACGAATTTTCCTGTAAAGTTTTGACATCATTGGTAATTAATCCGGTCAAAAACATTTCCGCTTCAGTGCCGGAAACTTCGATAAGCCCTCGATTTTCAAATTCGATAAGCCCCGCGCCGTTTTCTCTGACCTCTAAATATTCTGTTAAAAAATGTTCGTTCATAAATTTAAAATCAAAAAAGATATACAAAAATAATAGAATATTTTTCGATCCTATTCATCTTGTATATCTTTTTTAAGGTCGGAACGCGAACTTCAGTTCGCGTGTCTTTACTCAATTAAAGAGACTTTTCCGATTTTACTGGCGAACTAAAGTTCGCGTTCCAATGAATTAATAACTTTGCGCTTTGACAGATTCACACGCAATTCCTTTTGTCGAAATCATCTGAAATTTATTCGCTTTCGTATTCGCACGCCACGCTTTGATAACTTTGTAAGTTTTATTTTTCAACTGGAATTCACCTAAAACTATTAAATTCAAATCTTCTTTTTTGTTGACGGTGCAGGGATATGTGAAACCTTGCAGAATTTCCTGATTTTTTTTGAGCGCGGGCAAAGTTAAAACATCTCTGACTTTCCAGATCGGAATTCCTTTTTTATTGCGGCTTGTAATTTTGGCAAGCCAGAGCATTTCGGTTTTTCCTTTTTTCATATGAGAAACGCCGTAATCATCGTCATCTAAAAGGCTTCCGCCCAAATCTTTAACGCCGTTCGGCAGAGATTTGTTGTAAGTTACGCCGGTATATTTGTAGCCGATGTATGTATTTTTTTGTGCGTAAATGAATGTCGGGATTGCTAAAAGGGTGAGCAAAACCAAAAGCCTGAACTTCATAACCGAAACTCCTTGATCCTGATATTTTAATTGTATGTTTTTTTACTTGGTTTTGAAAGAGATTTTTTCAATCGCTTCGGCTAAAACTTTGTAATCTTCGAGTTGTTCTTTTTCACGTCGGTGCGATGCGAGAACTTGCGGACTTGGATGATACAGCGGAACCAGAATTTGCCTGTTCCAACAAAGAATTTTTCCAACGTCCGTTTTCAACGAAAACTGATGATACTCCAATAATTTCAACGCTTCAAGCGAAACTGCGCCCAATGTAACAATTATTTTCGGATTTATTAGATCAATCGTTTTTTTGAGAAAATTCGAGCAATTTTTCATCTCGCTTTTCTTCGGATTCCGGTTTGCGCCGTTCGGCTTTCGCGGACTGCAAAGCACGGCGTTGGTGATGAAAATTTCTTCGCGCTTCAAGTTTATCGAATCAAGAAATTTTTGGAAATTCTCGCCCGATTTGTCGCCCGAAAAAGGTTTTCGTGTGCGATCTGCACCTTGTCTGCCGGGAGCTTCGGCAATAAAAAACACTTTCGGATTAATATTACCGTTAAATTCGCTCAACACCGCGACTTTATCGCGCATCGCTTCGCAAATTAAGCAACTTTGTGCCTCGCTCGATAGTTTTAGGAATAACTTTTGTTTATCTTGTTTCATCGAAAACAATTCTAAATTATGTTAAATTCATTATATGGGCAAGCGCGAAAAACTGTTGGAAAAATTTTATAGCGACGGGAGCGCAAGCATCCTGCTTGCCGTCCGTTCGAGCAAAGCAAGAACGGACGCACACCGCGATTGCCTTAAACTTTTAGTGAAATCAAGCTTTTTACCGTTCTTGCTTCGCTCGAACGGGCAAGCAAGATGCTTGCGCTCCCGTCAAATAACTGAATTTTGTTAGTAGCGAATAATGCACAAATACGAAATAATAATCTATTGGAGCGATGAAGACGAAGTTTTTGTCGCTGAAGTTCCTGAATTAAACGGCTTTATGGCACACGGAAAAACTCAAGCCGAAGCTGTTGAAAATATTAATGACGCAATCGAACTTTGGGTTGAAACAGCTAGAGAATTCGGCGACGAAATTCCCGAACCAAAATCAAGATTAGCTTTAGTATAAAAATTATTTAAAAACATTTATGAATCAAATAACGGAAGAAAAAGTTTTAGAAAAATTAAGCAATATAATTGATCCCGATTTGAAAAAAGACATCGTAACGCTCGGATTTATCAAAGATTTGGAAATCAAAGGCAGCGAAGTTTCATTTCGGATCGTTTTGACAACTCCGGCGTGTCCCGTCAAAGAGGCGTTTGAAACGGAAGCAAAACAGCTTGTCGGTTCAATCGAGGGCGTGGAAAATGTCAAAGTCATAATGGACGCGGAAGTTCCGCAAGGTCGCGGCATCGCGGGAAATATGGCTTTGCCGAATGTCAAAAATATTATCGCGGTATCAAGCGGCAAAGGCGGCGTTGGAAAATCAACCGTCGCGGTAAACCTTGCAGTTTCGCTCGCCATAGACGGCGCAAAAGTCGGTCTGATGGACGCGGACGTTTACGGTCCGAATGTGCCTTTGATGATGGGTTTATCGCAAAAACAACCTTCTGCAATAAACGGAAAGATCGTTCCACTCGAAGGATACGGTGTAAAAATGATCTCGATGGCGGTTCTCGCTCCGCCCGACAAACCGATGATCCTGCGCGGTCCGATGCTTCACGGAATTGTTCGCCAATTTTTGACCGATGTTGATTGGGGCGAACTCGATTATTTGATAGTAGATATGCCGCCGGGAACGGGCGATGTTCAATTATCTCTGGCGCAATTAGTTCCGGTTCAAGGCGCGGTTTTGGTGACAACTCCGCAAATCGTTTCTCTGGCGGATGTTCGACGCGCTCTGAAAATGTTTGAAACAGTTGCTGTTCCGGTTTTAGGTGTGATTGAAAATATGTCGTATTTCGTTCCGCCCGATATGCCCGAAAAACGCTACGACATTTTCGGCGCAGGCGGTGGAAGCGCATTTGCAGATGAAATGGGCGTGCCATTTTTAGGCGAAGTTCCGCTCGGAATCGAAGTCCGCGAAGCGGGCGATAAAGGCGTTCCGGTTGTAATTTCTAATCCAGAATCGCCGCAGGCTCAGGCGTTTCGCAAAACGGCGGAAGAAGTAGCACGTCAAGTTTCCATCGAAGCGATGAAGCCTGATCTGGTAATTATGAGTAGAGCATAGATTTTCTAAGTTCTTTTCATATAAAATAAATCCGAATGATAAAACAATTATTCAAATTAAGAAGAGATTACATACAGGCTAAAGAAGATGCAGTTGAACAGACTGTAAATGTTCTTGAGTCAAATAATAATCCGCTCTTCTTTTTGTTGTTTTTGTCAATAAATATGTTTGGATGGTTGTCCGCATTATTTATACCTACCGGTTTTGAGAAGTTATATAATGCTTATGAGTTCTATCCGATTATTTTCTTTTTCATAAGTTCTTACTTTGCTTTGTTTTCAGGTTCTAAATTTCTCTTCAAACCTTCTGAAGAAGAGATTTTGGATGACACGAGCATCTTTGCACTTTTTTCCGCTTGCGGTCGTAAAGAATTGCGTAGTTTGATTTCAATCGGATTCAGTTTATTACACACTGCCGTCTTTATATTTTATTTGATAAATAAAGATTTAAGATTTTATGATCTTAACTGACCACAAATTTATATTTAGCTAACCGCAATGAGAGAGATTGAAGATTAAACGAGGTGTTTAATAAGTTAAAATCAACTTCAAATCTTGATCTGTTTTAAAATATAAATTTACTTTTCGGTCTTAGAATTTGTTATGAAAATTTGCGCTAAAAAGTTTTTCTTTCCCGTGTTTTCGTTGTTTTTAATTTTCGCAGTCGCTGAAATTACAAACATTTTCGCTCAAACCGGCGGTATTCAATCTGCCAATCTCGGAAATTCAATCTCGGCAGAAGTCAAAGGTAAGGTCGGTCTCGGTGTTTTTGAACGGCTGAAAAAACCTGTCGTTAAAAAAACTGTCCCGAAAAGAACTCAGTCGGCGAAAACCACAAAGGGTAAAACTCCTTCTGTCAAAGGCGGAAAAACTCCTTTAAGAAACAAACCGATCGAAACGGAAGATTTCGACGACTACAAAATTCTTACATACAAACCTGATGCGCGATTGAAAACCGCTGAAAAATTGCTAAATGAATTTGCCGCAACTGCTGACGAGCGAGCGTTGATGGTCGAGTTTTTTAAGGTTGCAAAAGCGGCTTATGAAGAAGAAGCGGCGAAAAAAGGTAAGAAAAATGATGTTGCGCTTGCCTTGACATTCTTTCTGGCAAGTTGCGTTACGGTTTACAATGACGCGCCCGAACCGAGCGATCAGGCGATTGATAATTTGTACGATGCTTTGTCCGATTCTTTGATCGAAGACGAACAATTTGCTGCTTCGACTGACCGCGAAAAACAGGAAATGAGCGAAACTTTGATCTATATCGGCGGTTTGGTTTTAGGCGGTTACACTATCGGCAAAGAAGGTGATGATGAAGATACAGTAAAAGTTTTTCAAACTCTTGCCGGAGTTTCTTTGGCATCTTTAACGCAACTTGATCCGAAGAAAATGAAATTTAACGACAAAGGATTGGTTGTTAATCCTTGATTCGCTGTCAGAAAAAACTTGGCGCAATGCGGAATTCAAAATTTTTCTGTTTCGCATTTTGCCGAGTTTTTTTTGACTTTTTCAGAAGCTTCAATTTGCCACGGCAAAAGTTGTTTTTGTTGCGCGATTGTTTCCCAAATTTTTATTGAATTTTGAAATTGCAGACACGCTTTGCGGTGTAATTCTTGATCTTTATTTTTGGTGGCGGCTTTTTGATATGCAAAGCCCAGTTTTTCGAGAGTTTGTCCCAACATAATTTTGCTCAAAATATCCGAGTCATCATTGACCGCCAACTCTTGGAATAAAATAATTCCGCTTCGAAAACTATCAATTGCTTCATTTAAATTGTCCTGCAAAACTGCAAGTTCACCGAGCCTTCCATAGGCTCTGGCTAGTGAAGCACGAACTCTTTTCGGATCGGCATCGGCAACTTCGAGCCTTAATTTCAAGGTTTTCTTCAAGTAACTTTCTGCATTTTCCAAGTCGCCGGTTTTCATCAGATTATAACCGATTGCGCCGTAGCTGAATGATAAATCGGTTTTTACATCCAAGTTTTCGGGAAATGCTTTTATTCTTTCTTCATCAAGGATTAATGCTTTTCGATAAAGTTCGATTGAACTTGCGTAGTCTTCGTTGAAATCTAAAACCTCGCCCGTCCTTTTGTAACTCTGCGCCAAACTTCGGCGATATTCAAAATTTGAATCGTCTTCCGCGAGTAAACCTTCCCAAATCGAGATGGCTTTCCGGTAATTTTCAATTGCTTCTGCATTGGCGCGGATCATTTTCAAACCAACACCCAAATCGAAATATCCCTGCGCCAATCCGTTACGGAATTTTGCATCAGACGGCGCGGACAGACTGAGATTTTCGTAGATTTTCAGAGCTTGTTTGTAATATTCTAACCGCGTATTTTCGTCCGTTATTCCGATACTGTCCCCGACTTTGCCGGAAGCTGCGGCAAGTGCGAATAAATCTTCCTTATTTTCTGGATTCAATGCTGCCAGATTTTGTCTGATTTGTAAGGCTTTTTGAAAACTTTCTAAAGCACCTTGAACATTGCCGACCGCTCCGCCATCAACTTTAGATTGAACATCGCCGACTTTTTGATAAGCCGTTGCAAGTTCGCGTTGCAAATCAGAATCGTTGCCGCTTTCAGACGAAAGATTGTCGAGATATTCGAGCGCGTCCTTGACCATTTTTTCACGCAGAGCAGTTGAACCGGGCAATTTTTCGATGCCATCGTGATACTCAAACAAAACGGTATTAGCGAGTTTGCGAACTTGTCTGAAACGAATTTCAGCTTTATCGCGTTCCAGATTTGCCCGATGCGCTTGCCAAGTGGTTGCCGAAATTCCGACCAAAAGCGAAAACAAAACTAGAAAACTTGCCAAAACTCCGATACGATGGCGTTTGAAAAATTTCCCGATGCGGTAAAAAGTCGTATCTGCCGTCGCTGTAACCGGCAAACCGACGAGATGGCGGCGAATGTCTTCGGAAAATTCCTGCACCGATAAATAACGTCGCTCAGGTTCTTTGCGTAAGGCTTTTAAGATTATATTATCCAAATCACCCTTTAATAATTTGCGATTTGCGATGTTTGATCTGCGATTTTCTTTTTGATTTGCAGTTTTCGGTATTTGGTCTTTGTTTGTGGAAGGTTCTTCAACTTGATTGGTAATCTTACTGTCAATCGCGCTTGGGCGAATCGGCTCTTCGGTTAAAATTATGTTTGAGG
>JBBSAX010000219.1:0-8512 GCA_038251885.1 Pyrinomonadales bacterium
ATCAATACTTCGGACAGTTTTTTGACAAACAAAGCGAATTCC
This sequence comes from Pyrinomonadales bacterium, assembly GCA_038251885.1. Taxonomy (GTDB): domain Bacteria; phylum Acidobacteriota; class Blastocatellia; order Pyrinomonadales; family Pyrinomonadaceae; genus JAHCHG01. The sequence goes on from JBBSAX010000219.1 coordinate 43, forward strand.
AGTTTAGTTTAATTTGACTAAAAATCTAGCTAAAGGAAATATCTGCTTTGTTTATCAATCAAATTTTAGATGGCTTGAGAAATCTGCACAAGCTGCAATTGAAGTTTTTACGAGTTCTTTTTCAAACTATTTTTGTCAGTCGAAGATCAACTTTTCTACTTTGGCACGACATTCTTCTTTGAACGAGCACACTTTTCGCCGACAGTTTCGTCAACCGCTTGATTTTACTGAGATTAACCAATCCATTATCAAGCAAGCCGAGTGTCAAATCACGGCTTTTGCGATGGATGCCAGTTTTATCAAGAAAAGCGGAAAAGAAACCTTTGGGCTGGATAAGTTCTGGAATGGTTGCGCGAGTCGCGCCGAAAAAGGCTTGGAAGCCTTGATTATTTCGTTGGTGTGTGGGAAAAGTGGAGCATCATTCGCTTTGACCGTTGATCTGACCGAGCCGAATTTAGCGAATAAAGAAGCTGACTCGGAAAGGAAACGCGGATTGATTTTTATGCTGAACAGGTCGAAGAAGTCGCTTCAAAGATTCTCGAATATACGCGCATTGGCTTGTTTGATGGCTATTATGGCAAGTTCAAATTCGTCAATCGAATGACCACCGCAGGTTTTACGGTCATCTCGCGGTTACGTTCAGATGGCAATGTTCAATATCTCTCTGATGGCGCTCAAAAGAGGCGCGGACGACCTCGGAAATATGACGGAAAGGTTGACTTTAACGATGTCAGCCGATTTGAGGAAACAACGGTTAAAGCAGTCAACAAGGAAGTTAAAGTTTATGCTAAGGTCGTCTGGTCAGTTAGTTTGAAAAGGACAATCAAATTGGTCGTAGTCAAATATGAGAAGAAAACGGTCAATTTATTCTCGACTGATTTAGATATGGTAAAACATATTGACTGCCGCGAAAAACTTCTTTTTTATCAGCAAATGTTGAGCGTTCAGGAATATGCGATTGTTGACCAATACAAAATAATCATCGAACTTCACCGCCGACAATCGGATGGAAATTGGATAACTTATTATTTCGATAAATCGGATGAAGAAATCGAATTTCAATCTGTCGGATTAACTTTACCAATCAGCGAAATTTACCGCCGCGTCCGTTTTAACTCAGAAAATGCAAGCCGAAACAACTAACGAAAAATTTTTAACAAAACCGCTTTTAATCATATACTTAACGGTTTTCATTGATCTCGTCGGTTTCGGCATTGTCATTCCTTTATTGCCCTACTATGCAGAAACTGCGCCTTTTAATGCAACACCTTTTGAAGTTGGAATACTTTTTTCCATTTATTCGTGGATGCAATTTATTTTTGCCCCGATTTTGGGAAGTCTTTCCGACCGTTATGGCAGACGACCGATCTTGTTTTTCTCGATTTTGGGTTCGGCAATCGGTTATCTTTTTATTGGTTTTGCCTCTGCGCTTTGGCTGGTTTTTGCCGGAAGAATTATCGCCGGAATTACGGGCGGAAATATCTCGACGGCACAAGCCTACATTGCCGACGTAACATCAATAAAAGACCGCGCCAAAGGAATGGGACTTTTCGGCGCGATGTTCGGACTCGGATTCGTTTTCGGTCCGGCAATCGGCGGAATTTTGAGCCGTTACGGAATTCACGTTCCGTTTCTATTTGCCGCAGTTTTATCATTTCTAAATGCAGGTTTGCTCTATTTTATCTTGCCCGAAACGGTAAACACTGATTTGTATGACTCGTCAAAGGCACGCAAAAATCGCTTTGCCGAATTGTTCGAATCGCTCAGGGACGCGCATTTCGCCACATTGAACGCCGTCTATTTTTTCCTCGTTACGTCTTTTTCAATAATGACCTACGCCTTCGTGCTTTACACCATCGAACGCTTCGGTTACACGGCGGAACAAAACGGATATATTTTTGCCTTCATCGGAATTTTAGCCGTGATTTTTCAAGGCGGACTTTTCGGCAGATTGGTCAAAACATTTGGCGAAAATCCTTTGATGATCGTCGGTTCGATAATGATGGCAATTAGCCTTTTCACGATTCCGTTTATCAGCCCCGAATTCGGCGGTTTGGCAGGCGTTCTTTCGGTCGTCGCGCTTTTGGCAATCGGAAATTCGATGGCTTCACCTTCGATCACGAGCCTCGCATCTAAAGTCGCCAAAGAAAATGAACAGGGAAAATCGCTCGGTGTTTTGCAATCAGGCGCAAGTCTGGCACGCGCAATCGGTCCGGCAATCGGTGGAGTTTTGCTCAATAATTCGCTGAACAAAGTTGATAATTTTACAATTCAGCGCACCTTTTGGACAGCTTCGGCGATTATGATTATTACGGTTTTTATCGCAGTTTATTTCGCCAAATTAGAGCGGGAGCGAGTTTTGATATAGAAGATGATTTTAATAAGTGATGACTTTTTCTTCCCTGATTTTATTCGGTTTGTTTTTCTTTTTCTTTAATCTCACGATAAATATCTTGTCATATTCCGATTCGTCGAGAGCCTTGTATTTATCCTGTCCTACCAGCATATTCATCAGCGCGGGCGTGGTTGAATTATGTCCGACGATAACGATTCGCTTAAAATTTCCGGCGGTCGCAATAGCGGCGATTTCTTCAAGTTTTCGATGATTATAAAATCGAATCATCATCCTTTTTTTTCGAGCAAATGGTCTAGCCGTCGAAATCGTTCGCAGAAATTGTGAAGAAAAAACCGCGTCCGGTTTGTATTTTTCCAAAATCTCACTTAATTTTTGCGCCCGCGCTTCGCCGTCTTTTGACAATCTCGGATTGATCGAATTTCCGAATTCTTCATCTTCTTTATCTTTCTCTGCGTGTCTGAGCAAAATAATCGTCAATTTCTGATGTTTCTGCTGGGCGGAAATATTTTTGCTTTCAAATGTGAATAGTAATGTTAAAAGTAAAACAGATATTAAAAATTTCATAATTTTGTGAATGATTTAAGTTACAAAGAAACTTACCACAAAATGGGTATCTCTTAAATGATTTCAAGCAAAAAAAGCCCTTGCGTTAAGGGCTTTAAAGTTCCGGTAAGTCGGAGGGGCAGACTTGCCGGAACAAAAGTATCAGTGTCTGATATATAAATTACCTGACGTAAGCATTAGGGATCGGAATGTCATTCGTGATTCCGAAGGTGATTGCCGTGAATCCACTTGTTGATTGCTGGATGAACCAGGTATTATTCGATGGACGGAAAATCGCAAAGTCTGTCCTGCCGTCGCCGTCGTAATCTCCCGGCGAGGCAATATCTCCGGGTGCACCGAATGGGGCGGAATAAAATGAGAAATCTTCTGATCTCAAGACAAACCATTCTCTGGTCGAAGGTCTGAAAAATGCGACATCTGCCTTGCCGTCTCCGGTGTAATCGGCTTGCACTGTTTTATCCGAAGATATTCCGAATGTGGTTACAATTAATCCGGCAGTTGAACGATTGAGCCACCATTGACCGTTCGATGGACGATAGATACCGATGTCGGCTTTATTGTCTCCGTCATAATCAGCCGCGACAGGCAAGTCTCCCGCTATTCCAAAAGTCGTAATGGTTGTTCCGCCACTGGAATTGACAATAAACCATTCTCTCGTCGAAGGTCTGAAGATTGCCGGATCAGCTTTGCCATCACCGTCGAAGTCAGCCGGAGTCGGAATGTCAGTTGAATTGCCAAACGGGAATGAGTAGAAGGAAGAATCTTCACTTCTCAAAATAAACCATTCACCCGAAGCCGGTCTAAAGAAAGCAATGTCGGTTCTGCCATCTCCGGTATAATCGGCGGCGACAATTTTATCGGTTGATTGACCGAAAGAAAAAGCCCGATTTCCGCCATCAGAACTTCTCAAATACCACCATTCGCCGGGAGCGGGACGGAAAATACCGACATCGGTTTTGCCGTCGCCGTCTAAATCGAAAGCCTTTCGGTTAACCGTCGTTGTATTAGACTGATTAACCGTAAAGGTTTGACCGGCAATAGTCATTGTTGCGGTGCGGGGCTGTCCGGTCGTGTTTTGTCCAACCGAATAACCGACCGTGCCGTTGCCGTTGCCATTTTGACCTGATGTAATAGTGATAAAATTCGTCGTTCCGCCCTGTGTGGTTATATCTAAACTCCAACCGCCGCCGATGCTGCCGCCATCTCCTGCAACGAAGTCAATCACAAACAGTTTCCACGTTCCGTTCGGGTTGATGCCGCCGAATGTGCCGTTTAATGTAGCTGTTCCGGCAGTTGCCGGTTGACTGTATGGTTCGGCGGGCGCGGGCGGAGGCATTCCGTCATTATCGCCGATACTTGACGGTCTGACCGAACCGTTATCGGGAGGCATCGGTCCGTCGTCGGGAATGTTGATTACCGCTTGGTCGTCAAAGGTATATGTCAGATTAACAACATCCGTGCCGCCGCCCGAATCGGATTGAAGTATAAACTTTCTGTTGCCGTCGGGACTGACCAGCAACATTGCAAAATCATCCGGGAAAGTGTGCGAAAGATTGTTAATTTTAACATTCAAATCGGTAATCGTTCCCGTCATTCCCGAAACCGGTATATCTGACGGATACGGAGTCGCCGTGCCGGAATCGGGAATTGTAATCGGCGAAGTGTTGCTGAAAACCGTATTTGGTGAATTTGGTGAGAAAAGTCCGTTTATATTTGCTGTCAGAGAATTTATAAAATCATTATTTTTACTTGGAGCAGTTTGATTTCTCATGAAAAATAAAGGCTCTACGAAAGAATTATTAGAAACGGCAGTCCACGCACAGCCGCTCGGTGCGGTTACTTGGACATTGTTGCTGCCGCCGCTGACGGGGAAGTTTTGGTTGGTCGGGTTTATCGAATAATTACAGCCGGAAGTATTGTCGTCATTCAAAATAGTTCCAACGCCTTGATCATCTGAGATGACTGCGTTGGATGGATTTGAAAGATTAACGAAAAAGGTTTCGTTAGGCTCAATCGTCGTGTCGCCGTTGACCTGAACAGTTATTTGCTTGCTCGCCTCACCTGTGCCGAAGACCAGAAGAGTTTGGGGAATCGAAGTGTAATCGCCCGGAGCGACGGCAGTTCCGTTAGCAGTCGAGTAATTAACCGTAATGGGCTGCAATCCCGGCGGCGTAACATTGACCGTGAACGTAAAAGCGGTCGTTCCGCTGTTGCCTTCATTCATCGAAACATCGTTGATGGAAATTGCGCTGTCATCATTGACAATAGTTCCAACGCCTTGATTATCCGAAATAGTAGCATTCACCGGATTTGAAAGATTAACAAAGAAAGTTTCATTTTGCTCAAACATTATATCGCCGTTGACCAGCACAGTTATCGGCTTGCTCGTTTCGCCCGGATTGAATGTCAAAGTTCCTGAGTTGGCAATGTAATCGCTGCCTGCTATTGCCGTGTCATTTGCCGTTGCATAATTGACCGTAACGGTTTGGTTGGCGGAATTTGAAAGCGAAACATTAAACGTAAAAGCGGTTGTGCCGGTGTTGCCTTCATTCATTGAAACATCATTAATGGAAATACTTGGCGTGTCGGTCAAATTTACCTCCCACATTCCGCGTCCGTGAGTGGCAACTCGCAGTTTGCGGTTGGCGGTAATCGCCATATCGAAAACCGCGACACGCGGCAAGCCCGTGCCGAAAGGCATCCAGGCTGTTCCGCCATTGGTCGAAATAAAGACTCCGATGTCTGTTCCGCAATAGAGAGTGTTGGAATTTGTCGGGTCAACCACGAAAGCATTAACCGGAATTTGCGGTAAAATATTTCCGCCGCTGCCGGAAGCAGCAGTCCAAGTCGGCACTCCGTTTTGGAGATTCGTCGTTTTCCAAACATTAGTAACGCCAAAAGCCGAAAGCGTAACATAAGCGGTGTTTTGATTATTCGGGTCAATAACGGCGCGGGCGATGTAATTGTTCGGCACAGCATTGGACGGGTCAAGATTTGTCAAATTCGACGAACCCGTAATTGTTCCCCAGATTCCGCCGTTATTTTGTCCGACAATTCTGACATTATCATTTTGCGGCGAAATGCCGATGGCACTAATCGGAACATTTGCCGTTATCGGGGCTTGACTGACAATCGTGTGGTTCAAACCCGTGTCGGTTGAACGATACAGCCGGTCTGTTCCGAAATAAACCGTGTTCGGATTGCCCGGACCTCTTGCCAGCGGCGCATAGAAATTTACTGCGCCGGTGCAGGTAATACCGTTTGTCGTCGCACCGGCAGATTGACAGCCGCGAAAAGTCCATCCGTTATCCATCGCCTGAGCGGTATTGGAAACTGTTCCGTATCCTTGAAGAGTGCCGTTATTGAAATATGTATGATACATCCGCACGTTGGTTGTATCGGTCGAGTTTTGATCAATCAGCGCGTAACCGCCATCGCCGAAATCGGCGCGTGTCCACGTTCCCTGCGGTTGAAAAAAGTTCGTGCCGTTGTCCTGCGTTCCGCCGATAGTGAAATTCGGGTCGGTCGGATGAACGGCGAGGCTCATAAATTGTGTTGCATTAAACTGAGAATTATTTAAAGGTGTCCAAGTCGTGCCGCTGTCGGTTGATTTGTAGATACCGCCGTCCGTGCCGAGATAAATCGTTGTCGGTAATGAAGGAGCAACGGCAATAACGTGCGTATCGGTGTGTAAACCGTTTTCGTTTCTTGTAAAAGAAGTTCCGCCATTAGTTGATCTGCCGAATACCATATTCGGATCGCCGCCGAGATAAACCCGATTCTGATCGTTCGGATCAACGGCGACAGCGATGTCATAAAAACACTGAAAGCCGCAAAAGTTATTAGTTATTTGATTTGTCCACGTCGCACCGAAATCCGTTGAGCGAAGAACTCTGCCGCCGCCATTGCCGGTTGCGGCATAAATTGTCGGAGGTTGTGTCGCTATCGTATGGTGAATGGCAAATTCAGTATTAACATCTCTTGTACTTACTCCGGCAAGTGCCAGACGGCTTATAAATGTTGGATTATTAGCACGAGCATCGAATGAAACATATACACCGCCGCCGTTAAAGTGCGGATTCGCTACCATAAAATCAACATTAAGCGGATCAAGAACTATATCATGTATATCAAAATCAATATTACCAAATTCAAAAATACCAATTTGCCTAAAAGACGGATTAGCCGAAGTTGCATTAAATGAACGATAAATACCGCGATTCGGAAGTGGCGCACCTATCGTATTTTGTCCTCCGATCCCGGCATTACCGCTAGTAGAAGCAACCCAGATATTTGACGGGTCAACGTGATTTATAACAATTTTGCTGATCGCACGTCCCGTAAAAGTATCACCGTTCGGCGGACGATCATCTCTATTCAAAGGTCCGGTGACAGTCGGCGACGCGCTGCTCGCATTATCTATTCGGTAAACTCCCGTTCCGAAAAAACTGTCGAAGGAAAAATTTCCTTCGCCCGTTCCGACATAAACCGTTTCCGGTTGCGATGGGGCAATAGCTACCGCGCCAATTGCCAAACTTAGTGCAGTATCCAATATCGGTGTCCAGTTCGTTCCACCGTCGGTCGTGCGATAAAGTCCGCCTTGTGCCGCCCCGACATAAACAATACTCGGATTCGTCGGATGAACCGCAATTGCCGTGACACGTCCGCTCACAGGCGTTGAAACACCGACCGTTTGACCGTTCGGAATTGGCGCGGGACCAATCGGAGTCCACGTTGAAGTTAAAGATTCCTTTACCTCCGATTCAGGCATATTCGCCAAAGTTTCTTGCTGACGCTCCATTTCGGCGATAGCCGTCTGGCGAAGTTTCGGATTAGGAAGCGGTTTATCATTGTCAATTCCGCGCTTTAAACCGATGCCTTCGGCGCGGCGCAGCATAAAGTCTTCCTTGTCGCCTTTATTTTTCATAAAAGCCGGCATATCAGGCTCATCGCCTTCATACGGAAAATCTTGTTCCGCTGTGGTGTTAAAATATGAATAAAATACGGTTAAAGCAAAGCCAGCGATTGTCAGCAGAATCGTGCCGGAGATGATAAATTTTTTCATAGCTTCCTCTTCAAAAAACTGAAAGATTGTTAGGCACAATTATTTATGTGCGATGATATTCGTAAATAAATTGCCCGCGTCCATTTTTATTTCGTCACATACTTTTTATTTTTCATTTATTTGAACAGCGATCTTTTGCAAATTTGTAGATTTCCGTTATCGGTTTCGATTATGTGAATTTTGCCGGAAGCAAGTAACTCATTTAACAAATGGTCTTCGATTTTCAAAAATCGGGCGGATTCCGACGAATTCAATACTTCCGTTTCTTGTCCGCAGACCGAGCAAAATTCAGTATTCAACTGCTTTCTCGTCTGACGATAGACCTTGGTTATAGTTAATGTCAGTACGGCTCTTGCAAAGTCAGGCAATAATTGGATTGATAATTAATTCAATTCCTTTGTTGAATTCAATTTCATAATATCTTCTGGCTTGGGCGATATTTTCCCATCCTATTTTTCTCAGTATCCCGATTGCCAGATTGTTCA
>JBBSAX010000220.1:0-8478 GCA_038251885.1 Pyrinomonadales bacterium
CCCTTGTATCAAGTGAAGGGTTTCTGCGAACGATGCTTCCTGAGTTTCCACGAGAACTGTTTGAAATTGCCGCAATCAATTTATTTCCCGGTGCAACGATGTCGGGTTTGATTAAATTGTCGTATTTTTTAACACCACCGACAATTTTATAACCGCGTGTCGGACCTTTTGAACTAAAACTTGCGATTGCGTCATCAACACGATAATCAGTTCCGTATGAATTTGCCGCACCGACCGTGATCGCCGAAGGCTCGATTCCGGGCGAACTGATACTGCCGTAGAGTTTATTGCCGAAGTCGTCTTTACCGCTGTTTCCAGCAGAAATGACAACCACAATACCGGCATAAAAAGCGCGGCGAACTGCCTGACACAGCGGATCATTTTCATAGCTGTCTTTTGCCGGAGTTCCCAAACTCATATTTATTACGCGAATGTTGTAGGCGGATTTATTGGTGATAACCCAATCAACTGCGGCAATTGCAGCACTTGTCGAACCGTTTCCATTGGCATCGAGAACTGCGAGATTAATAATTTTCACGCCCTGCGCGATACCGCCGTAGAGATTGCTTCTAAATTTTTTGCTTCCCGCCAGAAGCGAAGCAACGTGTGTACCGTGTCCATATTCGTCATCAGTAGCGGAAAGTCCGGTAAAACTTTTTGAATAAACAACGCCCGGATGATCGCCACCGGGTTCTAATAATCTGTGAGTTACGTCAATTCCGCTGTCGAGAACTGCAACACCGATGCCCTCGCCATCCGCCTTGACACCACTGACTTCATCGTAACCGTCCAACGCGCCCGTAGTTTTATAGTAATGGCTATTTTTGCCGGTCGCTTTTACCGCACGGTCAGGACTGATATATTCGATGTTTTCATCATCAGCCAATTGACGAATCTTGGAAAGCGGAAGTTCGGCAGTCATCATTCCCATTTTTGAAAATGATTTCTTTGATCTGCCACCGAGATCGCCTAACTTGGAACTGACATTATTCTGAGCGGTTAAATCCGCCATCAAAATTCCGCTGTCAACAACTTCCTTCGGTTTCTTTTCCGTTGTGTTTTCGTCCTTTAATTTGATAATAACTTTCTGAGTTTTATCAGGCTTGCCCTCATTAAAGAGTGCATCAACATTTTCTTCTAAATCAGGAGCTATTTTACTTTCCTTATCTTCATTTTTCGGTAAAGTTTGAACTTCAACCTTATTTTCTCTTACTTTTCTCACGGATTGAGCATTAAGGGAAAAAGCAAATATCTGAAAACAGAACGCAAACAGAAGCAATCCAGAACAAAATTCTTTTAGTGAAAAACCTGCGTTAGGTCTAATTGTCGCGGAAAACTTTTCATTCATATTATTTACACCTGCCACAACATACAATTCTGGCAAAAAATGTTCTGCAATGAATGTGCCAAACTCGTGAGAATTATCGAAGTGCCGATGTTTGTTGGTAAAATGAGAAAATAAGATAAATTTTATAGAGAAGAATTGAAAGATGAATCAATCAAAATGAATAAACTTTGACCGATTTTTTAGGTCAATTTGAAATAGTTGCCTTATGCCGGGAGCGCAGGTTGCCAACCTGCCTGAGCGCGATAGCGCGAAAAAGCCTGTGCTTTGAATAAAGTTTATTGTAATCGAAAGTCATTTCGCCGCTGGCGCGACGATGCAGGTTGGCAACCTGCGCTCCCGGCTGGTTTAATCGGTAGATTCGATATTTTCCGAAATTATTTCTAACGAGCGATTATAGCGGTAATTGATATTGCGGTGTCCGTCATCGAATTCTTCGTGAATGTAAGCAATATCAAATTCTTTCAGTCTTTCGCACAAAATTCTCGCGCCCAGATCGAGAAAAACTTCATCCCGTGTTCCGGCATCGAGATATAAAAGTTTTAATGATTTAAGATTTTCGACCGATTTTTCAACTAATCTGACGGGATCGTGTGCGAGCCATTTTTGCCAAACGTCTTGGCGCAGTTCGCTTGTTTTTAAGTCAAAAGGTAACTCGAATCCGAATTCGCTTTCGGGATTCGGCGAATAACACGCGCTCATTGCCAAGATATTCAGCGCGTCAAAATCGTTTTGACCTTTTTTTGCTTCTTCGTCATAAAATTTTTCGATGAGTTTTTTGGGATTTCCTTTCAAACCGCGAAACGCTTTCGGAAAATCCGGCAGATAACAATAATCGAAATAACAATCGCCGCTCGTCGAACACGCCAAACCGAACAAATCGGCGTGGCGCATTGCCATAATCAACGCGCCGTAACCGCCGGAAGATTTGCCCATCACGGCGCGGGAATTTTTATCGGAAATCGTGCGGACATTTTCATCAACAAACGGCACGATTTCCTGCGTTAAATAATCTTCATAATTTCCCGTCGCGCTCGAATTGATAAATTGCGAACCGCCGTATTTTGTAAAGCAATCCGGCATCACGGCGATCATCGGTTTTATTTTGTCTTCAGAAATTAGCTTATCCAATCTATCCGCCAGATTCGGCGCGAAGGCATTGTCGTTCAGAAACATTTTCCCGCGTCCCGTAAAACCCGTCAGACAATAAACGACCGGAAATTTTTTATCATTTTCAGCTTCATAATCGGGCGGCAGATAAATATATAGATCCCGAACAAAAGGATCGCCGAGCGGATTGTCTTTGAGAATCTTACTTTCGTGTTGCAAAGTAACAACAGTTCCTTGCTTTTGGATGATTGTAGTCATACCATTTATTTTTTATGGAAAAGTGCAAACGCGCAAGGAAGAAAAGTAGAAAAATTATGTTTGCCGGAGATTTATTAAACGTCAATGCGACTGCTTTGAATTCGACAATCGAATTTTTGACTGCGATGGTTACGCCGACGCTTCTTATTTCGGCGACGGGTTCGCTCGTGCTTTCGACTTCGACGCGGCTTGGTCGTGTAATTGACCGCGTGCGCGAGTTGGAAATGAGATTAAATGACCTTATTTTGATCGAAGATAAAAAAAGTATTCCGCTTTATGACAAAAGGGTTGAAACTGTTGTGAAACTGCTCGATAAAGTTACGAGTCGCGCTCGAATTTTGCAGCGTGCGATGGGAACATTTTATTATGGACTCGGCTTTTTTATTTTAACGAGCGTAACAATTGCGATAGCCGCATTTTTCAGTTTTTATCGTTGGTTGCCGATTCCGGTCGGCATCATCGGCATCATGTTTTTATTTTATGGAAGTATTTTAATGTTGTTAGAAACTCGAATGGCGACTATTACGGTCAACGCCGAAATGGATTTTACGTGGGAATTGGCGCGAAAGGTTGCACCGCAGGAAATCATCAGCAAATATACCTATAATGCTCATGGAAAAAGAAGATTTAAATCCAAAGTTCCTGAAATTACTGAAGACGGGCGAACTGAAACAGAGAGTTGAAAAACTCGAAAAACTTTTGGAAAACTGCACCGTTTGCCCGAAGGATTGCGGAAATAATCGCCTTAAAGACGAGATCGCCGCGTGTTATTCGGGCGCGTTGCCGATTGTTTCGAGTTACACGGCGCATTTCGGCGAAGAACCTGCGCTTTCAGGAAAAAACGGCGCGGGAAATATTTTCTTTGGAAACTGTAACTTGCGCTGTGTTTACTGTCAAAATTATCAAATCTCGCAGACTTGGAAAACGCAGAAAAAAAACGAAATAACGCACGAACGTCTGGCGGAAATGATGCTCGAACTTCAAGCAAAAGGTTGTCATAATATTGGTTTTGTTTCACCGACGCATTTCGCTCCGCAAATGGCTCGCGCAATTTTAATCGCGGCGGAAAAAGGTCTTAAATTGCCGATTGTTTACAACACGAACGCTTACGATTCGGTCGAAGTTTTAAAATTGCTCGATGGAATTGTTGACATCTATCTGCCCGATTTCAAATACGCCGAAAACGATGCCGGATTTGAATTTTCAAAAGTGCGCGGTTACACGGATTTTGCGCGAAAAGCGTTAAAAGAAATGTTTCGACAAACCGGCGACGAATTAGTTTTCGACGAAAACGGACTTTTGAAAAAAGGCTTGGTTATCAGAATGTTGGTTTTGCCAAACGATCTCGCGGGAATCGAAGAAAACCTTGTTTGGATAAAAGAAAATCTCTCGCCGAAAGTTTCTATCTCGCTGATGGCGCAGTATTACGCGACGAACAAAGCCGCGACTGATTCGCGTTACATCTTGCTTTCACGTAAAATCTCAGAGCGCGAATGGACAAAAGCCGTTTCACTATTGGAAGATTTAGGTTTTGAAAATGGTTTTATGCAAGAATTCGATTCGGCTTCGCTTTATTATCGCCCTGATTTTACGGACAAAGAAAAACCCTTCAAAGATATTCGAGATTTTCAGAGGTAGTAACTTTCTTAATGAAACTGTCATTTAAAAAATTCATTGTATTAAATCTCGTTATAATTATTTTAGCGATAAGCGTTTATGCAATTGGATATGAATATGATAAGGCATATCAGTTACATCCCGAAACTTATTTTTTCTTATATGATGCAGCTATAACGGCTTATGGAAAAAGATGGGAAAGGATTGCAAAGGCAATAATTTTTTTACTTTTAATATTTGATTTGGTTATCGGATTTATTTGGTATAGAAACGAAAAAAACAGCAAATATAATGAATCTTCAATATTTAGTGATTAACCTAAAATGAGCGAAAAAGAATTAATCGAATACATCGAACAAAATCTCGAAAATTCGCCGATGATTGACACGGAAACGGGGATTTCCGCCGTGAAAAAATTAGCGAAGATTGCCGAAAAGGAGCAAGTCGAGTGGGCGTTGGCGGGCGGAGTTGCGATGCACCTTTACGGTTCGCCGCGTTTGACGAAAGATGTTGATATTATTTCTTTGAAAAGATTGTCGCTCGAACCGATTCGCCCGATTGGATTTGGCGGCGAATCTTATGAAGTCAAAGTTGGAAAAAAGAAAATTCACGTTGATTGGATTGTTCGGGAAGATAATTATCGGCAATATTATGTTGAAGCGTTGAAAGACGCGAATGTTTTGAAAAACGGTTTGAGAATAATCACGCCGGAATGGTTGGCGATTTTGAAATATATTGCCGGACGCGATAAAGATTTGGGTGATATTGTTTTTCTGCTCAAAAAAAACGGTTATTTAAAACGAGAAAAGATAAAAGAAAATATTGTAAAAACAAAAAGCGAAGATGTTTGGTTTGCAATGCTTCCGAATTGGCAGAGGCTTTTCGATTTAGCCGACAGCAAAATTGAGGAACGTGATAAATATTACCGCGATCCTCTACGTTAGAAAATTTTATGACAGAACAAGACGAAAAATTTATGCGTCGGGCGATTGAACTGGCGCAAAAGGGAATGGAAAACGGCGCGGGCGGACCGTTTGGCGCGGTTGTTGTGAAAAACGGCGAAATTGTCGGCGAAGGCTGTAATCGCGTAACTTCGACCAACGATCCGACGGCGCACGCTGAAATCGTGGCGATTCGTGATGCGTGTCAGCATCTCAATTCATTTCAGCTTGACAGTTGCATTTTATACGCTTCGTGTGAACCTTGCCCGATGTGTCTGGGTGCGATTTATTGGGCGCGTCCGAAACAAATCTTTTACGCCGCAACTCACGAAGACGCAGCAAAAGTCGGGTTTGACGATCAATTTATCTACGAAGAAATAGAAAAACCAATCGAAAAACGGCAAATCAAAAGCATAAATTTTATGCGCGAAGAAGGCTTGAAAGTTTTCCAAAACTGGGCGGAAAAAACAGATAAAACAAAATACTAATTGTGAATTGTGAATGATTAATGATGAATTGTGAAAGCAATGCAATTTCTTAATTAATCATTCACCATTCACAATTCACCATTAAAGAGAATGGCTTCATTTTTTAACACATATTTTTTCATTTTTCTGGCAATTGCCGCCGGAATTATGATGCCGACGCAGGCGGCGATCAATAATAAACTGGCGTTGAGCGTGAACAGTTCGATTCTGGCGGCGTTTGTTTCGTTTATCGTCGGGACAATCGGACTTTTCATATATATTTTGGCGACCGGAATTCCGCTCGGAAATCTGACGGACGCGAAAAATGCTCCGGCGATTGCGTGGATCGGCGGTTTATTGGGCGCGTTTTTTGTCGCCGCGACCGTTTCGCTCGTGCCGCGACTCGGCGTTGCGTTGATGTTTTCGCTTGTCATCGCCGGACAGATGGCGGTTACGTTAGTAATTGACCATTTTGGAATTTTAGATGTTCCGGTCAAACAGATCAGCGTAATGCGCGTCGTCGGCGTAACGCTGATTACGGTCGGCGTGATTTTAATTCGCAAATTTTGAATTAACGGAAAATGTAAAGTGGAAAATGGAAAATTATGAATAAAATATTTTCCATTTTCCGTTTTCCATTTTCCACTTTCTTGAATGATTAAATTTATCCTGAACAATCAAAACATCGAAACCGATCTGCCGAAAGGCACGACCGTGTTGGATTTTGTGCGTTATTACAAAAATCTGAAAGGCACAAAAATCGGTTGCCGTGAAGGGGATTGCGGAGCTTGCACGATTATGGTCGGCGAATTGAACAGTAATAAAATGAAATATCGCTCACAAACTTCGTGTCTGATGCCGCTGGCGAACGCGCACGGCAAACACATCGTAACCGTCGAAGGCATCAATAAACCTGACGGTGAATTAACCGAAGTCCAAGCCGTGATGGTTGAAAACAGCGGAACGCAGTGCGGATTTTGCACGGTCGGATTCGTCATGTCTCTGACGAATTTCTGCATTGACGACACGCCGAAAACCGTTGATTCGGCGATTTCCGCGATTGACGGAAACATCTGCCGCTGCACCGGCTACAAATCAATCGAACGCGCTTGTTCGTCCTTAGTTAATCGTCCTTTGTCTGTTGTCAATTCAGAAAATAATCTGGAAAATGCCATCAAAAACGAAATCGTTCCCGAATATTTTGCCAACATCAAAGAAAGATTATCGGAAATTTCAGATTTCAGATTTCAGATTTCAAATTCGGAAAATCAAAAACCGAAATTCCTCAGCGGCGGAACTGATTTGTATGTGCAGCGACCGGAAGAAATGGTTTATGCCGATGCGGAAAATCTTTTCGATAACTTGGATTTGCGGTTTATCAATGAAACAGAAGAATTTATCGAAATCGGCGCGTCGGTCGTCGTGACGGATTTGCTCGAATCGGGAATTTTTCAAAGAATTTTCCCCAATCTCTATAAACATCTCAAACTCGTTTCATCAACGCCGATTCGCAATATGGCGACGCTCGCCGGAAACTTTGTCAACGCTTCGCCCATCGGCGATATGACAGCGTGGTTTCTGGCTTTGGATGCAGAAATCGAATTGTCAGAACCGCCTGCGTCAGCGGGCGGCAGAGATGCAGTTATCCGAACAATTCCGCTCAGAGATTTCTACATCGCCTACAAACAATTAGCTAAACCGAACGACGAATTTATCACGAAAATCCGTTTCCGCAAGGATTTCACCCATTTCAATTTTGAAAAGGTTTGCAAGCGTACTTATCTCGACATCGCTTCGGTCAACACAGCGATTTCGATCAAGTCAGAACCGCCTCCGTCAGCGGGCGGCTTAACCCGAATAATCGAAGCGCACGTTTCAGCCGGCGGAGTCGCGCCGATCCCTTTGTATTTGCGGGAAACTTCGGAATTCTTGCGCGGCAAAGAAATAAACAAAGAAACAATCGCCGAAGCCAACGAAATTATCCAAACCGAAATCAGCCCGATTTCCGATGTGCGCGGTTCGGAAAGTTATAAAAGGTTGTTGGCAAGACAACTCTTCACAGCGCATTTTGTCGAATTGTTTGACCTCGAATATTAAAGATTTTTAATTTCAGTTATGATAAAATTTAGGCAGATTTTTCCGCCGATTGTTCGTAAAGAAACGATTGCTAAACGCTTTTCGATTCGTGAATTACAAAATCTGCGCGACAACTTCGGCGGGGAAAAATGGCGGAAAATCAAGGGTGAAGCGAAAGTCGAATTGCTTGACGGTTCTATCAGATTAGCTGAATTGCATTGGTATGAATGCCACGGCATCGGCAAAAAGAAGATGAAAATTAAACAACTGCTTGATTAAAATTATGAAAATAAAAGATTTTGCATTATGTGTCGAAAAAATAGACGAGGAAACCGATTTTGAACCGGCAAAGATTTATCCGGTGCTTGAACCGTTGAGCAACGACCCGAAAGATTATCTGCGAATCGTGGACGAAAGCGGTGAAGACTATCTATATCCTGCCGAATATTTTCAAATTATCAATCTGTCGGAGCATTCCCGCCGAAATTTAAGAAACCATTTTGAATTAGCTTTAACATAAAGTAACAGGGCTTTCTCATAAAAAGTTAAGATGTTTTAATGCTATCATCAGACTGTCAAAGTCATCTCCAAAATTTTCTAATTGGGCTTTTTTATTCTGACAGTTCTGCCGATTTAAGATGATGTCGGCTAATGTTCTAAGTTC
>JBBSAX010000221.1:0-8428 GCA_038251885.1 Pyrinomonadales bacterium
CATTTCGACGAATTCACGCCCGAAAAAGTGCGCGAGATCGTCGAAGTCATCGGAATGGAGAACTTTGAAAAAGCGCGTTCGAGCGGACGCGGAATTTTATTTTTCACGGGACATTTCGGAAGTTGGGAAGTTTTTAATCTTTTGCCGCCCGCTTTCGGTTATGGAATGAATATTCTGGTGCGAAGAATTGATAATCCGCGCGTTGAAGAATTTGTTGACAAAATGCGAACGCGACTTGGCAGCGCAACTTTGGACAAAAAACAAGCAGGCAGAAAGATGTATCGCCTTTTAGAAAACGGCGAACTTTTGGGGATTTTAGCCGATTTAAATGTGCAGGAACGCGACAGCGTTTTCGTGGATTTTTTCGGAATTCCCGCTTCGACAACAACGAGTATCGCACGAATTGCGATGAAAACAAACGCCGTCGTGCTTCCCGCTTTTGCCGTCTGGAACGAAGAAAAACAAAAATATATCGTCCATCTTGAACCTCAGATCGAATATGAAACCGAAGGAAACTACGAAGAAAACATCGAAAATCTGACGCAGAAAATTACAACAATGGTCGAAAAATATGTTCGTGTATTTCCCGAACAATGGCTCTGGATTCACAAACGCTGGAACACACGACCGAAAGGTGAGAAGGAGCTTTATTAATTTGCGATTTTTAATTTGCGATTTGCGATTTGTTTTTGAACCACATAACGAATTTCTCAATTCCTTCCTCAATTTTCGTGTGAGGGTTGTAACCCAATAATTCTCTCGCTTTTGAAATATCGGCAAAGGTTTGCGGAACGTCGCCGGGTTGCATCGGTTGGCGGTTAATGATCGCTTTTTTGCCCAAGTTTTTCTCTAAAAGTTCAATAAGTTGTCGCAATTCGACGGTTTGTGATTCGCCCAAGTTGAAGATTTCGTGCTGAGTTTTCTCATAATCAATCGCCGCACGAACGCCTTGAATTATATCGTCAACGTATGTGTAATCTCTGCGCGTCGTTCCGTCTCCGAAAACCGGAATCGGTTTCCCTTCCATAATAAGTTTTGAAAATTTGTGAATTGCCAGATCAGGTCTTTGCCCTGCGCCGTAAACCGTGAAAAATCGCAGACAAACCGTGCGAAAACCGTATAAATGTGAAAATGTATGACAAAGAAGTTCGCCCGATGCTTTAGTAGCCGCGTAGGGCGAGATCGGTTTTTGGATAATGGCATTTTCCGAAAAAGGCACTTCTCCGCTCTCGCCGTAAACGCTCGAAGATGAACCGAAAACGAATTGTTTTACGCCGAATTCTCTGGCTAGTTCAAGTAAATTCAGAGTTCCTTCGATATTAACTTTCGCGTAAAGTTTCGGATTCAAAAGCGAAGGTCGAACGCCAGCCATTGCCGCGAGATGAACGATTGCGTCGAAACTATTTTCTTCAAAGATTTTTGCCAGACTTTCGCTGTCACAAATATCGGTTTCATAAAGCCGAAAATTCGGATCATCGAGAAATGCTCGGACATTTTCTCTTTTGATTTCGGGCGAATAAAAATCGTTGAAATTATCAACGACCGTAACCTGCCAGATGCCTTCGTCAAGCAAATGTCTGACTAAATGCGAGCCGATAAAACCCGCGCCGCCTGTAACTAAGATATTTTTTTTCACAATTATTTTTATTTAATTTAAGAATCTCTGTCGCGTGTGAAAGCGATGAACGAGTTCTTCCAAAAAACCTTCATACGTAAAATTTTCCGGATTATATTCGGGTTTCAACTTATACATAATCGGAAGCGCGACGCGCCAAGCCATCCAGATTCTTTGTTTTTCGGTCAAATCCCAACGTCTTCGAAGAAAACTTTCGACAACTTCCATCTCGTCTTCGTTGAGTTGGGTGATATTTGCTTCAAATTCTATCTTCTTCTGTACTCGCCGAAAAGCCGCATCGCTGATCGGATTTGAAAAAGTTTCCTGAAAGGTTGGTGCTTCGCCCGTTCGTTCGCGAACAACGACCGTTCCGGCAAAAATATCACCGATCCGCTGATCTCTATTGCTCATAAAAATCACGATCAAACCTACGGAATAAAATGGCAAAACAACGCCCGGAACAGCATCGAAAAGCCGGAGAAAATTTCTTGCCAAGGCTTCCCAAAACGTGATCGGTCTGCCGTCTTCGCGCAAAACTCTTAATTTCAGAAATCTTTTTCCCGGCGTTTGTCCGTTCCAAAGCCATTCAAAAAAAACGAAATATCCCGTGAAAATCAGAAAGACCAGAATTATCAAAATCGCTATAGTCCACTTCGACATTTCTTCAAAAATACCGATATTTCCTAAACTTGTAATTCCGTTGGTCGAAGCAATAACTACAACGGCAACGATTAACATCAGCAAATACTGAAAAAAATGATCAATCGCGACCGCCAGAAAACGGTTGCCGATCGAAGCGAGCGCGAATTCGAGCGGAACTCTTTCAGGAGTTTCGATGATTAAAGTTTCTTCAGTTTCGATGATTGTTTGCGACATTTCGTTTTATTATAGTGAATTTTATTTTCTGCGCGAAATTCTCTTTTTCAGGTTCGTAATTTTTTCGCGCAAACGTCGAAACGATAATTTTTTATAGCGATTATCTTTCAGAGCCGTTCCGATAACTTCGTGCGCTTCTTCATTTTCCGCTTGATCGGCAATAGGTTTCGGCTGTTCGGCAGACGCATCTTTTTCCAGACTCAATTCGACAAAAACCGGAAAATGATCCGAACCGCAGGCATTTTCGACCCGTGCCAATTGAACGAGCCGAAAATGATGCGAATGAAAAACGTGATCGAGCGGCACCCGCAAAAACGGATAATGCGCGTGAAAAGTGTTGTAAAATCCGCGTCCGACACGCGGATCGAGCAAACCGCTGACGCGTTTAAAAAGCTGCGTCGTGCGCGACCACGCGACATCATTCAGGTCGCCCGCGACGATACACGGCAGATTCGATTCGCGGATGGATTTTCCGACCAACAATAATTCGCCGTCGCGTTCGGTCGAACGATGATTTTCACCAATCATCGGCGGTCGCGGATGAACGCCGTGAAGCGCGATTCGTTCACCGTTTCGCAATTCGATCTGCGTGTGAATCGAAGGAATATCATCCTGAATCAAAAATTGCAGTTCCGTATCGTGTAGCGGCAAACGCGAATAAAGCATCATTCCGTAGCGATTATCGAGCGGACACAAAACCGTGTGCGGATATTTTTCTTCGAGCGGCGCAAGATTTTTTGCCCAATTTTCGTCAGGTTCGGCAAGCAAAACGATGTCCGAATCATAACCTTCGATCATCCGCAGAGCGTCTTCGTGATTTTCGTTTTCCATTAAAACATTGAAAATCAGAAGACTTATATCAGATTCTTTTTCATTATCTCTGGTAAATTGAACTTCTTTGCGGTGAAAAAAGGTGAACGGATAAATCGCCGCTACTTGATAAAAAACGCAAATAATTAAACCAATCGCAAAAATAACATCAAAATAATTTTGGTAATCGAAATCAAAAGCGAGCAAAATGAGCGAAATCAAAAGCGCGATCAAAACTTGCAGACGCGGAAAATCGCCCAACCTGATAAACCAGTTCGCGTGGCGAAAAAAAGGTTTAACGGTTAAGACGATTCCCAAAACTCCAATGATGATTGAAGCCAATTTCATCTATTTTTGCGCCGGTTCCTGTTGTGTCAAACAATGCAAAGTTCCGAGTCCCCAAACGAGATCAACGGCGTGAATGCCGATAATTTTGCGTTTCGGAAAAAGTTCCGCCAGAATTCCAAGCGCGATTCTATCATTTTCGTCATTAAAAGTCGGCACTAAAACCGATTTATTAGCAATGTAAAAATTAGCATAACTCGCCGGAAGTCTGACACCTGCAAAAATTAAAGGCGCGGGCATCGGAAGGCGAACGATGTTGATTTTTTTATTATTTTCTAATTTAAAACCTTCCAATCTCTCGCGGTTTTCTTCTAAAATTTTATAATTCGCATCGTTCGGATTTTTTTCTTCGGCGAGTATGATTGTATTTTTATTAACAAATCGGCAGAAATCGTCAACGTGTCCATGAGTGTCGTCGCCGACGATTCCTTTATTCAGCCAAAGCGTGTTTGATGCGCCGAGATTTTCTGCAAAAACTTGTTCGTAATCTTCGCGCGAAAGATGCGGATTGCGCGTTTGAACTTCGTAATCAAGCAGACATTCTTCGGTCGTTAATATCGTTCCCGCGCCGTTTACGTCAATCGCGCCGCCTTCGAGAACAACTTCTTTTCCGCCAAATTCAACGTGAAAGATTTTGCGGTTTTCCTGTGTTGCAAATTTGACGGCGACTTTGTTATCGAGTTTCCAATCAGGATATTTCGCCCACGCGTTGAATTTGAATTTTACGACGGCAGTTTCGCTTGTCGCGTCATTTTTGACAAACATCGGTCCCGAATCGCGCATCCATCCGCGATCGTGCGGAATTCGGTAAAACTCGATTTTCTCAAAATCCGCGCCGACTTTTGTTAAAACATTGCTTGCTTTCGCTTCGTGTTTTTCATCTTGAACAAGAATGCAAACAATTTCGCCGCCTTCGATGAGTTTGCGCGTAATTTCACCGTAAACCCAATGAATCGCCGCAATTTTGCCGGGAAAATCATTTTTGTTAGAACACCAACCGATCCAAGTCGCGCGGTGCTTTTCCCATTCGGCGGGCATTTTGAAATTTTCTTCAAGCGGAGTTTTATTCATAAATGGATAACGGATAACGGATAACGGATAATGAAGAAAGATTTAATTATCCATTATCCGTTATCCATTATCCATTGTTTTCAATCAATAAATCGTTTTTGCAAATCGCCGTAGTTTTCGATTCTTCGGTCGCGCAAAAATTGCCAATTTCGGCGGACATCTTCCATTCGTGCGCGGTCAATTTCGACGACTAAAACTTCTTCTTTGTCCGAACTTGCCTGCGCGATTATCACGCCGAACGGATCGGCGACGAAACTGTGTCCCCAGAACTGAATTCCGTCCGTTCCTTCGTTGAAAACTTCGTGTCCGACGCGGTTTGCGGCGGCGACGAAAACGCCGTTCGCAATCGCGTGCGAACGCTGAATTGTCTGCCAAGCGTCTTGCTGCGACGCGCCGACTTCTTCTTTTTCCGCTGGATGCCAGCCAATCGCCGTCGGATAAAACAGAATTTCCGCGCCTTGCAACGCCGTTAATCTCGCGCCTTCGGGAAACCATTGATCCCAACAGATCAGCGTTCCGATTTTTGCTTGCGGAGTTTGAAAAACTTTGAAACCCAAATCTCCCGGCGTGAAATAAAATTTTTCGTAATACGAAGGATCGTCGGGAATGTGCATTTTGCGGTAAATCCCGACAATTTCGCCGTCTTCGCCGATCACGGCAAGCGAATTGTGGTGCATTCCGATTCCGCGACGTTCAAAAAGCGGCGCGATGATCGTAACTTTCAATTCCTTGGCAATCACGCCGAGAACCATCGTAGATTTTCCCGGAATAGTTTCCGCCAGATCAAAAAGCTCGACATCTTCGCGCTGACAAAAATACTGAGAACGAAACATTTCCGGCAAACAAATAATCTTCGCACCTTTTCCGGCAGCTTCGCGCACGAATTCGCCCGCGCGTTTCAGATTTTCCTCAATGTCCGCAGACATCGCCATCTGCACCAACCCGATTGTGTATTTTTCGCTGTTGCTCATAAGTTTTATGATACGAAAGTCTGAGGCAGAAACGCGAGTGTGAACGAGCGTGTTTTTTTGATTAAACTTTTACACGCTTCCTTGCGGTCGCGTTTCCGCCTTTTTGTATATCATTTTCCAACTAATCTTTTCACTTTATTAATTTCTTGTTCCAAAACTTTTTCGTCCGGCAAAACCATTTTATATTCGGATGCGAGAATTTTATTCGGCAAATTTTCAAGCGTATAATGCGCCAGCGCATCGCTTTTTTGATCGCACAAAATCAAACCGACGGGCGGATTTTCGTCCGCTTCGCGCCAATGTTCATTGGCATAATTTGTGTAAAGAATCATCTGCCCGACATCCGCGTGTGAAAATTTTCCGAGTTTCAAATCAATAATTACCAAGCATTTCAGGCGACGATTGAACAAAACAAGATCAACGCGAAACCATTCATCGCCGACGCGCAGACGCATTTGCCGACCGACAAAAGCAAATCCCGCGCCCATTTCAAGCAGAAAAGACTGTAGATGTTTGATGATCGCTTCTTCCAGTTCGAGTTCGGAATATTCGTCTTTTAAATTCAAAAACTCCAACACAAACGGGTCTTTAATTTCTTCATCCGGCGAAACGAAATCTTCTTTTTCCGCTTTTTCGCCTTTTTTGAGCATCGCGGCTTTATTTTTGGAAAGCAAAATTCGTCTGTAAAATTGTGAGTTTTTCTGACGTTTCAACTGTCGAACCGACCAACCGCCGCGCAAACTTTCGGCTTCGTAAAACTCGCGCTCATTTTCATCTTTGCACGAAAGAAGTTCGACATAATGCGACCACGGAAGCGGGAAGTTTTTGGCAATTTCGGCAAGATCGGATGATTGTGCAAACAGTGTCTGCACTTTTTTCAATTCGGCAGATGCTGTCTGCCGAATCTCTTGAGATTGTCCAGACAGCGTCTGGACAATCTTTTCATAAGCCAAATAAAACGCTCGCATTTGGAAAATATTACTTCGACCAAATCCGCGACCGAATTTATCAGTTAAATCTTTGGCTAGACGATCAACAATTTCTTTTCCGTAATATTCCGCTCTTTCTTCGCCTTTCTGTTCGATCTCGACAATTCGGCGACCGATTTCCCAATATGTTGCGGTCATAATCGCATTGATCGAAAGTGCTGTTAATCGGCGCGATTGGTCAAGAATTTCGCTTAAATCGAACAAAATCGAATCGTATTCATTTTGAGGTTTTGTGAGTTTATTTTTTGGCATAAATTTATTCTGTTATGACTTTCAAAAACTTACGCTTACCGACTTGCAATAAAATTTCGTCTTTCAAATCAATTTCCGCATTTGTTTCGGAAACTTTTTCGTTATTCAATTTCACGCCGCCTTGTTCGATCAGGCGTTTTGCTTCTTTTTTGGATGAAGCGAGATTTGTGTTGACAAGCAATTCAGCGAGATTGTAATTCCCTGCCGCAATTTGCGTCTCTTCAATTTCGTCGGGAATTTCCTTTTTGACAAAACGCGCGACAAAATCTTCTTCCGCCGCTTTTGCATCTTCGGCAGAATGAAAATCTTCAATGATTGATTTGGCTAAACTTACTTTCAAGTTGCGCGGATTTTCGCCGCTCGATTTCATCGTTTCGATTTCTGTCGGCGATTTGTCGGTTAAAAGTTCGTAATATTTCCACATCAATTCGTCGGAAATTGACATAATTTTGCCGAACATTTCATTCGGTTCTTCGTCAATTCCGATGTAATTCCCCAAACTTTTCGACATTTTATCAACGCCGTCCGTGCCTTCGAGCAGAGGCGTGGTGATGATTACCTGCGGCTCTTGATCATATTCGCGTTGCAAACTTCTGCCGACCAATAAATTAAATGTTTGGTCAGTTCCGCCGAGTTCGACATCGGCTTCGAGCGCGACCGAATCGTAACCTTGCACGAGCGGATATAAAAGTTCGTGCATCGAGATCGGTTTTTCATCGCGCATTCGTTTCTGAAAATCATCGCGCTCCAAGATTTGTGCGACCGTGATATGCGAACAGAGTTTCACAAAATCCGCCGCGTTAAACTTGTCCATCCATTCGGAATTAAAACGAATTTCAGTTTTTTCGGGATCGAGGATTTTAAAGATCTGCGTTTTATAAGTTTCCGCATTTTTATCAATTTCCTCACGCGTCAAAGGCGGACGAGTCACCGATTTCCCGCTCGGATCGCCGATCATTCCGGTAAATGAACCGATGAGAAAAATAACGGTGTGTCCGAGTTCCTGAAATGCCTTCAGCTTGCGAATCACAACCGTATGTCCGAGATGAATATCCGGCGCAGTCGGATCAGCACCGAGTTTTACACGCAGCGGTTTGCCCGTTTTCGCCGATCTTTCCAGCTTTTTCCGCAGATCATCTTCACGGATAAAATCAACCGTGCCTTTTTTTAAGAATTCGATTTGTTCGTCAATTGTCATAAGTTTTTCATTGTAAGCAAATTCTCCTTTTATTTCTAATTTGGCTGATAGAAATTCTCACAAAATCGAAACATCTCATTGTTTTGGAGTATTTCAAAATATAAGTTTTATGAGCCATAAAAAAAGATGTTTTTTGTCAATAAATAGTGTAAAGTTTTAACCCATAAAACCTTTGAGATGACAGAGAAAGAATCCGGTTTATTCACTTCCCGCTGATCGCTGCAATTCTTTCTGATTTTTTATAAAATTTACAAAAAAAACAGTTTGAGGAAAACAAATAGCTATGAATCATAAAACGAAA
>JBBSAX010000222.1:0-8329 GCA_038251885.1 Pyrinomonadales bacterium
GCGATTGCCTTAATTTCTTCGACTTCGACGGCTTCGAGTTTTTGCAGAGTTTCTTCGACCGGAATTTGTCTGCCGTGAACCATTTCGTTGCTTGCGAGGTTTTCGGCGCGGGCGGCGGTTGATTCGAGACTCAATAAAATCGAGGCGATTGTTTGTTCTTTGGCAAGAGTTAATTCATTAACCGTCACGCCTTTGCGCTTGATTTTCTTCATTTCGGCAATTGATAAATCTATGACTTCGGAGAGTTTTTCGGGCGAAGTTCCGGCGTAGATCGAGAAAATTCCGCAATCGTCGAAAGAATCGGAACTCGCGCCGACTGAATAAGCGAGTCCGCGTTTTTCGCGGATATTTTGCCACAGGCGCGAAGAATTTCCGTCGCCCAAAATGCTCGTCAAAAGCGATGCGGCGTAGCGTTTTTCATCACCGGATTTTATCCACGGAACGGCGATGATTAAATGTGTTTGTTCGAGATTTGCTTTCTTTTCGAGCAGAATCGGATTTGAAAGTTTCGGTAAATTTTGTTCGTTGTTCGTTGTTCGTTGTCCGTTGTTTTTTTGTCCGAAGAATTTTTCGGCGAGTTCGACGATTTCTTTGTGCGAAACATTTCCGGCGCAGGCGATTAGAAGATTTTCGGCTGTGTAATTTTCAGCGTGAAATTCGGCGGCGACTTCGCCTTTGAAGGTTTTCACGGTTTTTCGCGTTCCTTCAATCGGAAGTCCGAGCGCGTGTTTCGGGAAAAAATCTTTTAAGAAAAGTTCGGTCAGAAGTTCTTCGGGCGAATCTTCGACCATTTTGATTTCTTCGATAATCACGCCGCGCTCGCGCCGCATTTCTTTTTCCTCGAATAACGGATTTGCCAGCATATCGGCAATCAAATCAAAGGCATTTGCGATTTTTTTGTCAACGACTTTGATAATAAATCCGGTTTCTTCGTGCGATGTGAACGCGTCCAAATTGCCACCGAGTTTGTCGGTTTCAATGGCAATATCGAGCGCGGAGCGTTTTGCAGTTCCCTTAAAAACGGCGTGTTCAATAAAATGACAAATTCCGTTTAATTTTTCAGGTTCGTGCCGCGAACCTTTTTTGATCCAAAATCCGAGCGTCGCGCTTCGCACATCGGGCATTTTTTCCGTGATTATTGTTAAACCGTTTTCGAGTCGTGTGGTCTGTATATTTTCTTTCATCGTGTTAAAACCAAAACTATAATTTATCACGCCGAAAGACGAGTTTAAAGCCGATTTCGGCTTGCCTGAAAAAACCAATCACAAAAGAAAAAATTAACAAGGATTTTAGGATAAACAAGGATGATAAAATCAATTTATCTTATCCCTGTCTATCCTGTTATCCCTGTTAATTCTTAAATTTAACGAATTTTATCAACTTTTGATATTTTCGTCAGACTTTTTAATTACTTCACGATTCTGAACGCTTTCGACTTTTGAAATCGGAGCATTTTCCTTTGGCAAAACATTTTTTTCGCTGTCACCGTTTGATGCGATGCTCAATTTGCCGTCCTTTTGCTCGACTCCGAGTTGGGAAAGAATGTCCGGCAAATTCAAACCTAACGCTTGCATTTGCTGCAAAAGACCGAAAATCATATTCGGACTCGTTTGCGCGAAACGGTTCAAACCCGAACTTTTGCCGTCGCCGTTGCCGCCGTTTCCGTTATCAATCATCACGACTTTATCAATCGAACCGAGCGGTTCGGCGATTGCCGCAAAGATCGGTGCGGCAGATGAAATGATTTCCGGTAGTTTTTCAAGAATCGTCTGCAAACGCGCCGCATCGTTAAATTCGCGCCACGCCGCCGCTTTTTCCTTGATCGCTTTTGCTTCTGCCAAACCTTGCGCTTCGGTCGCTTTCGCTTGTGCTAAACCTTTAGCTTCGAGTTGCTCGGCTTGCGCCAAACCGAGCGCACGAATTTTTTCAGCTTCTGCTCGACCTTCGGCTTCGACTGCTTTGGCGCGACCTTCACCTTCGCGTTGAAGTTTTTGCGACTCGGCTTCGGCTTGGGCGATTTCCGCTTGTTTCTTACCTTCGGCTTCGAGAATCGCAGATTCCTGCAAACCTCGCGCCCGCAAAACTGATGCGGTGCGCTCGGCTTCAGCCTGTTTGATAACCGTCGCTTCGAGTTCTTTTTCCTTACGCAGAACTTCCTGTTCCTGAACAGCGATCTGTTCTTGCGTGCGGATCTTTTCGATGCGAACTTCTTCCGCAACGACTTCCTGTTTTGCCTTCGCTTCCGAAAGCGGTCCGGCTTGGCGTGCGCGAGCGCGTTCTTTTTCGATTTCAGCCGCGACCTGCGCTTTTTGAATCTCCGTTTCGCGGTTCGATTGAGCGATCAATGCTTCGGTATTAAGACGAACTTTTTCGCCTTCCTGCAACGCCAATGACGCTTTAATTTTTGAATCGCGGTTTGCTTCTGCTTGTCCAATTTCCGCATCGCGTTTGACTTCAGCCGTTCGGCGTTTGCCCAAAGCATCGAGATAACCTTCTTCATCGGAAATTTCCTGAATCGTCAAAGCATCAAGACCGATTCCCATTTTTTCGAGGTCGCCTGCTGCTTCGCTCGTTAATTTATGGGCAAAACTCTGTCGGTCGTTATTAATTTCTTCAACCGTTAAAGTTCCCAAAATTGCGCGAAGATGTCCTTCTAAAGTTTGAAAAACTAAGCGGTGAAATTCTTCTTCGGGCATTCCCAAAAATCTTTCCGCCGCCGCTCTTAAACTCGTGTCGTCGCCTTTGATTTTGACGTTGGCAACCGCTTTGACCGAAACCGGAACGCCTTCGACGGTGTAAGCGCGAGAAGTCGTCAGCGGAACGGTTATAACATTTAGATCGAGATATTCGACCTTTTCCAAAAATGGAACAACGAGCGTCGCGCCGCCGCGAACTTGCCGATAACCGACCGAAGTTCCGTCATCTAGTTTCCGTTTCCGTCCCGAAATTATCGCTGCTTGATTGGGCGAAACCTTGATATAATTTCGACTGATTATCGAAAACGCCGCGACAACCGCGATAAAGAGAATTACAACAACACCGACAATTAAAATTGGAAGTTCAAACATTTTATTTTCCTCAATTTACACTTGCAGATTTGCAAGGCTTTTTTTCCTCTAGGCAGAAAATATCGGCAATGTTTTTGTGGCGAGATTATGATGTTTGCACAATTTTATTGCAAACATTAAACATTTTCCTAAAGTTTCCTTCTGCGCTTTTCCTATTAATAAACTTGACTGGATATAAAGTAGAAATTTGCTTTGATCTTCAACTTTATTTTGCAAAAAGTCCGAACTCTTTTCTGTCTTCTTCAAGACTGACGATCACGGCATCGCCCGTAATTTCTTCGATAAACACGGTTTGTCCGGTTTTGATTTCTTGACCGTTTCGAGAACGTGCGATTTTTTCGACTCTTTCTTCACCGACCTTACACGAAATTTGTCCGACGCTTTCCGGTCTGATTCCGACAACGACTTGCGCCGTTCTGCCGATCAAATCCTTTTCGCTGACCGAACTCGAAGTTTGTTGGCTGTGCAGAAAATACCCGAAAGCGAAAACCAACGCGCCGAGTGCAACGCCGCTTCCCGCGCCGAACAAACCGCTGACAATAATTCCGAAACCGAGTTGAATTGCAATTGCGCCGATAAAACCGAAAGTTGTCAGAAATACGCTGATTACGCGGCTGTCAAAAAGCCCGAAATCACCGTTCGTGTCGAGATCTAAATCGAAATCAAACGCGTCGAATAAATCTCCGATGAGAAGCGAGATCATCAGAAAAAGAAATCCGATTCCGCCGATTATCAGAAAAATTGTTAATGAAGTAAAGGTCATTTTTTGCCTCCGAAAGAGAACTAAATAAACCGCTTTGCTTAAGTGCTTGTCAATAATATATTACGAAATACAATATATTGTAAGTTCCATAAATCGGATTTTTCGCTTTCAATTTTCAAAACCCATCAAAAATCATTTTAAGTTTTACCACATTAGTTTCTATGAAAAGACTTTTTTGATAAAATTACGACAGTTTGATAGTTTGCAAATTTAACGGCGGAGTGGTTATCTGAATTGAGATAACCACTCCGATGCTCTTTTTTGAATTTGATTATGGACAGCGAACAAGCAGGAACAAAAACACAAACAAAATCCAGAATTCCAAACACCTTTCGTGCGCTCAAACACAGAAATTTCCAACTATTTTTTAGCGGTCAATTCGTCTCGCTGACCGGAACGTGGATGCAATCGGTCGCGCAGAGCTGGCTGGTTTATCGTTTGACGGGTTCGGTTGTCATGCTCGGCTTGATCGGTTTTGCTTCACAAATTCCGGTTTTTATTCTCGCACCAATCGGCGGCGCGGTCGCAGATCGCTACAATCGCCAGCGAATTCTTGTTATTACACAATCGTTTGCGATGATAAATGCTTTTATTCTCGCAATTCTAACGCTCACGGGAAACATCCAAATCCGGCATCTTTTCGTCATCGCGGCATTTTTCGGCATTGCCAACGCTTTTGACATTCCGACGCGGCAGGCGTTTGCGGTTGATATGGTCGGCAAAGAAGATTTGATCAACGCTATCGCGCTCAATTCTTCAATGTTCAACGGCGCGAGAATTGTTGGACCGGCAATCGCCGGACTTCTCATTGCAGCAGTCGGCGAAGGTTGGTGTTTTTTTCTTAACGCAGTCAGTTATATTGCTGTAATTACAGGAATTCTGTTGATGAAAATAACACCCGTAATTCGTCCGCGAGTCGGTTCGGCAATTTCAAATATTAAAGAAGGCTTCATTTTTGTCGGTAAAAACTCGCCGATTCGCGCACTTCTTTTATTGCTCGGCTTAATCAGTTTGATGGCGATGCCTTATGCAGTTTTAATGCCGATTTTCGCTGATAAAATTCTTGGCGGCGGTTCCGACACTCTCGGATTTTTGATGGGCGCGAGCGGAACAGGCGCATTAATCGGCGCGTTAGTTTTGGCGACGCGCAAGGAAGTTTTCGGACTCGGACGCTGGGTGGCAATCGCTTCGGGCGGTTTGGGAATCAGTTTGATCTTATTTTCTTTCTCCAACATTTTCTGGCTTTCCGCACTACTTTTAATTCCCGTCGGTTTTTCGATGATGACTCAAATGTCTTCGTCAAACACCTTAATTCAAGCAATGGTGCCGGACGAATTGCGCGGTCGCGTGATGAGTCTTTATTCGATGATGTTTATGGGAATGGCTCCGCTCGGCGCATTGCTCGCCGGATCGCTTGCCAATTATCTCGGCGCACAAAACACAGTCGCGCTCGGCGGCGCAGTTTGCATAATCGGTTCGATTTTGTTCAGTTTGCGTCTGCCGAAATTACGCGACGAGGGGCGAAAAATGATCGTTGCAATGCAGATGACCGCCGGAGTTCCGGCATCAAAGGCAAGTTTTCAACTACCCGCTATTTCTTCGGGGAACGGTTCAGTAAAAATTAATTGAATTTCGCTATTTTGAAATCAAACGTCAAATTTTAAATAGAATTATCCATTATTTAGAAAATTCTCGTAATGCGTCAGTCATAAGTTAGAAAGTGTATTTCAGACAGGTCAATCCGTTGGACTGCCAACCAATTCGTTTGTGATGTCCAATTCCTTGTTGTGACTTAATTTGTTTAGCACTTTTATCAATTTATCTCTGGGATCTCTTTCCCGTTTTTTCAATGTTTGTAAGATGCTTGTCCAGATTTCTCGGGTCTTTGCTCCTTCGACTGATTGTGAGCCGTAACTCATTTTTCGGGCGATTACTGTTTTTCTGATCTCTCTCTCCGCATAATTATTTTCACACGGTATCTTTGAACTTTCGCACCACTGATATAATCTTTTTTGCTTTTCCACGAAAAAGTCCTGCCACTTGCGAACTGCCGGATGTTTTGCTTGGCGATTGCTTAATTCCAATATCTTTTCTCTGATCTGAACGGCTTGTTTAACATATTCCGGTTCGCTCGAATTTCTTTTTCTCAACTGCATTGCATCCGTCAAACATAGCTTCATCTGTGTGGCGTAATTGGTTACTTCTTCGTCTGCTTCAAACTCGGCTTCCAAGTCCTTGATGTCCCTCAATAAATGGGCATAACAATACTGAATCCGGCACGGCACACGGTTGTATCCCGGATACCGGTCAACTACCAAAACCCCTTCAAGTTGCTCACTTCCCAAGACCTCTTTGACAATTTTTGCACTTCGCGTTGAACGAAACAGATGCAGACTTGTTCGCGCTGAACCGAAATACCAACTATATCCGCCCGCCCCGTCCGTTCGCCAGCCCGTCTCATCGGCGTGTCTGACCAAATCTTTGCGATAATCACTTTTCAGCCTGTCCAACAACGGACTCAGATGTTTGCCGACTCTTTTCAAACTCTCCAACAGGGTCGAATAATTGATTCCCAAACTCTCCGCCATCTGCCCGAGTGTCCGCCCGTTCACATAATGCTGAAATGCCACCTCGACCACTAAGGCGTTGGAAAGAGAGGCTCGCGGCAACACATTTTCAACCTTTCCCGCAACTATCTTCCGACATTGCCGACACCGCTTTCGCTCGATCTCATAATAGACTTTCTTCACCCGCTCGCGTTCGATCTCATAAACTGCCCGCTCATTCGAGGTCTGCTTTTGTAACTCACAGCGGCAAGTTTCACAATTGTCTTGAAGAACTTCTGCGATCAATACCTCGTCGGCTTCTTCCGCCGTAAATATCTGCCGCCCAAAGCCTTGATGCCCAACTGCTCCGCCACCTTTTTTTGCCTGATTCTCCGCTATTGAATTCTGCTTAACCGGAATCTGCGAACTCGGTGTGCCGGAACCAAAGAAGCCTTCCTGAGATTTGCGGTCATTCGCACAAACCTTCAACCGAAGCCGCTGAACCTCTTCTTTCAGGCGGTCAATCTCACGCTGTTTATCAAAACAACCCTCACATAAATTGACTCCATAATCTTTAGTTTTCGGCAATTCGTAACTCACATCTAATAGAAATTACTAATTCTGATTATTTCTAAAACTTTTTACTGACGCATTACAAATTCTCTAACATTTTTATTGACTTTGTGAAAGCTTTCATTCTATCTTTAGAGGTCTATTTTCGGTATTAATTCCCAATTCATAAAAATTGTTTTCTTAAATTCAAAAAATACGAGGAGATTACCGATTAAATGAATAAAATTCGTCTTTTGGCTGTAATTAGCGGTTTAACTGCAATTGCCGCAATTTTCGTTGGAATCAACTACTCGACTGAAGCACAACGCAGTTCAGTTGATGAGATATCTGACACTAAACAACCGGTCATTTTCAAAACCGAGAGGTTTTGCGCTACCGACCACGATCCGGCGAAGATCGAAGCAATGGAAGCTGACTTTGCCATTCGTCAAAATGAATTAAAAAATTCTTATACGGACAATGTTAGCGGCGGCGTGATAAATGTTTATTTTCACGTTATAAACAATGGTTCCGGCATTTCCAACGGTGATGTTTCAACCCAAATGATCAATGATCAAATGAATGTTTTGAACTCTGCCTTCGCATCCTGGGGATGGGCTTTCAATCTCATTTCAGTTGATCGCACGACCAACGCGACTTGGTATGCAAATTGTTACGGATCGAGCGAAAATGCAATGAAAAGTGCTTTACGGCAAGGGTCTGCCGACGACTTGAATATCTATACGTGCAGTCCTTCCGGCGGAATTTTAGGATATGCCACATTTCCTTCAAGCTACAATTCCGCACCGAGCAGAGACGGTGTTGTTTTACTTTACAGTTCGCTTCCCGGCGGTTCGGCATCTCCATATAATTTGGGCGATACCGGCACACACGAAGTCGGACATTGGATGGGTTTGTATCATACCTTCCAAGGCGGTTGTAATAGAAATGCAACGTCCGGTGGCGATTTTGTTGCAGACACTCCAGCCGAAAAATCTCCGGCTTACGGATGTCCGGGCGGAAGAGATTCTTGCACCGGCAATCGTTTCCCTGGAAATGATCCGATTGATAATTTTATGGATTACACCGATGATTACTGTATGTTTAAATTTACAGGCGGACAAGATTCACGAATGGATTCGCAATTTACAGCTTATCGCTTCGGTAAATAAAATTTGAAATAAACACAATTTGACTCAGACTTTAGTGATAAACGGGCAGTTCTCAAATTTAGAACTGCCCGTTTGTTTGGAACAACATAACTTATACGCAGTATCAGTAAGTGGGTAGGTTTTGATTTTTCAAATTAGCTAAAAGCAAGCAGTTATCAGCTATCAGCTATTTTGAACTTTAACAAACCTACTATGTGTTATTCGGTATTATACCAAGTTGCGTGAAAA
>JBBSAX010000223.1:0-8307 GCA_038251885.1 Pyrinomonadales bacterium
TTCGCCCTCATTTTTTTCGATTTGCGGAACATTGTCAGTCGAAATTGCATTCGGCAAAATTCCGATATTCAAATTTTTCCAACGGCGCGTTAAATTTTCCTTTTCAAAATCGCTCAAAACCAACACTTTATCGGCTTTTTTCAACATTTTCGTCGCAACCGCTTCGACAAATTTATTATCAAAATCTTCGATCAAAAACCGTCCCCCATTCGGATGAAGAAGAACCGGAATTCCAGCTAATCTTGCCGCAAAAGTGAGAGCCGCGTCGCGCATTATCGAAAGCGGAACAAACGCCGTGTTGATATGAACGATGTCGGGTTTTTCGCGCCGGATTCTTTGAAAAAACTTTACAGGCAAAACGAATTGGTTGAAAATCCAAACTACTCCGACTTTTTCGCCGTCCTTTCTGCCCGCAACAAAATGGGAAAATTCATTGTCGCTTGCCCGAATAATTTCGCGCACGAGCGTTGAAATGCCGCTGACATTTTCTTTTTCATCAAGACTCGGTGCAGTAATTAAGACTTTCATTTTTTCCGTCCGCCGATAAGCAAATGAAAAGATTAACGCACAAAAAACATTTTGTCAGCAAGGCTTTTAGATTTGCAACTGTAAAATGTTTAGCATAAAAAGGATGTATGCCCGAACAAAATCCGTCGGACATAATTTTTTATGAAAGTTCTTCATTTTTTAGATTCTCTGAGTCGCGGCGGCGCGGAAACTCAGGTGTTGGATATTTGCCGAAATGCCGAAAGCTACGGTTTTAAAATGACTCTGGCGACGGCACTCGGCGGAGTTTTGGAAAATGAGTTTAGAGATTCGGGTGCGGAATTTATCAAACTCGACCGCAAATTTCCGGTTGATCTTTATCTGGTTTCGCAACTTCGCAAAATCATCAAAGAACGCGGAATCGAAATCGTTCACGGTTATCAGGCGGTTGACGGACTTCATCTATATTTGGCAACGCGCGGTTTGAAATCGGTGAAACGGGTTTTAAGTTTTCAGGGCGGCACGGTTTATGATTGGAAAAATCGCCGAACGCTTCTTTTTTTGATTCCGCGAATGGATGCAAATGTCGTGGTTAGCCAAGGTTTGAAAAAACAGCACGAAGAAGAAGACGGCTTTGATGTCGTCAATTTTACTGTAATTTACAACGGCGCGGATTTGAAACGCCTTGAGCCGAGCGGTAAATCTCTGCGAAGTGAATTAGGTTTGAGCGAAGATGTTTTATTAATCGGAATGGTCGGAAATTTTTACTGCGAGCCACGCAAGGATCAGTTGACGATTTGCCGCTCTCTGCCGGAAGTCTTCGCCAAAATCAAAAATGGACACTGCGTTTTTGCCGGAAAAATAGAAGAAGGAGCGGAAGACAAATTTGCGGATTGTCTGAATTTCTGCATCGAAAACAACATCGCCGACCGCGTGCATTTTCTCGGCGGACGCAACGATATACCGGATGTTTTGAGCGCACTCGATCTTTTTGTGTTATCGTCTTTCCGCGAAGGTTTGCCGGTTGCCGTCAGCGAAGCGATGCTGGTAAAAGTTCCCATGATCGTGTCGGAAATCAAGCCGCTTTTGGAAGTTTCCGGCAGCGGAAAGTATGCCGAAACTTTCGCGGTCGGAAATTCGGTCGAACTGGCGGAGAAAATTATAAAACTATTGAAAAATGATAAAATGCGCTCCGAACTTGCAAATCGCGGTTTCAAGTACGCCACAGAAAATTTCAGTATCGAAGCGCATTTGAAAAGTTTAAAAACACTTTATGAAAAACTTTTAATTCCATAATAATTGAAATTACACGGGGTTAGAAATGAAAGATTTAACTTTCGGAATAGATTTTAGATAATAGATGAAAGATGAGAGATGAAAAATAAAGGCAAGCAAATCTATCAGTTATCATCTTTCATCTATTATCTATTCCGAATCTTTTACTTAAACTACGTAACTCATAAATAATTGAAACAAAATAGTTAGCCGATAAAATAAATTTCTAAACACAGATGAAGGCGGAAGCGACAATCAAACCTGCAAAAAAACTAACAAAAGCGGAAAATCGCGTTCCGACTTGGGTTTTGCCGTCGGTGAAATTTTCGGTTTTGGCGTTTGACGGTTTTTTGGCGTTTTTGTGTTTTGCACTTGCTTTTATTTTCCGCGAAAATCACGCCGTTTTTTCAAATACAGCGTGGGCTTGGTCAAAAGATTTTGTGCCGTATGCCGGAGTCGTCTTTTTTGCAATTCCGATTCGGCTTTTAATGCTTTCATATCAAAGAGTTTATCGTTTTCAAGGCGCATTTTCTTACATCGCGGAATTTATCAAAATCTTTAAGGCGATTTCGGTCGGTTCGCTTTTGATTATCGCTTTTACATTTCTATTTCGCGGCGGTTTTGCGTTCCGTGAATTTTCGTATTCACGCGGCGTTTTCGCGCTTGATTTTGCCATTGCACTCGTCGTTTTTTCCGTGTTTCATCTTGGTTTGCGATTTGTGCAGACGATTTTCAGAAACCGCGATATAAATTTAATTCCGACTTTGATCGTCGGGCAAAACGCCGAAGCCGAACAGACGATCAAACAGCTAAATGAAAGACGCGATTTGGGTTATCGCGTCGTCGGGCAGTTTGTCAGCCAGCAATTTTTTGAAAACAGCGGACAGCAAACGGCGGACGGCAAACAAATAATCGTCGGCGAAATCGAAGATTTGCCCGAAATTATCCGCGAACTCGAAATTCAGGAAGTTATTATCACTGACAACGAAATTCCGGGCGAAAAACTTTTTGAAGCGATGATGCAGCTTGGCAGAAAACGCAAAGTAGAATTCCGCCTTGCACCTTCGCTTTTTAATTTTCTGCCGCAGAAAACAAGCGTCGAACAAATCGGTGTGTTGCCAATGGTCAGACTTTTCCGCGAACCGCTTTCCGATGCCGAAAGATTTATCAAACGCGCTTTTGATTTAGTTTTTTCCGCGATTGTTTTAATTTTGTCTTCGCCGGTTTGGATGTTGATTTCACTTTTAATCAAATTTGATTCGCGCGGCACTATTCTTTTCAAACAAGAGCGCGTCGGAATGGACGGGAGAAAATTTCTCTGTTACAAATTTCGCACGATGAGATCGGACGCAGACGAAGAAATTCATCGTGAAGCGTATCGAAAAAATATCGAAGGTGCGACGGAAGCAAACGCCGGCGATAGCGAAAAACCTGTTTTCGGCAAAGTAAAAAATGATCCGCGAGTTACGAGAATCGGAAAATTTTTGCGACGCACGAGTTTGGACGAATTGCCGCAATTTTTAAACGTCTTGCGCGGCGAAATGAGCGTCGTCGGCGCACGTCCGCCGATTCCTTACGAAGTCGAAGAATACGACATTTGGCATCGCAAAAGATTGGATATGAAACCGGGAATTACAGGCTTGTGGCAAGTTTCCGGCAGAAATCGCCTGACGTTTGAAGAAATGGTGAAAATAGATTTGTATTATATCGAAAACTGGTCTTTATGGCTCGACCTGAAAATAATTTTGCTGACGCTTCCCGCAGTCTTGCGCGGCGACGGAGCGAGATAAAAAGCGTTTTGAGTTCGGAGTTTCGCCGTCGGAAAGTGACACAAAAGGGTGGACTCCGA
The DNA here is from genome assembly GCA_038251885.1 of Pyrinomonadales bacterium. Taxonomy (GTDB): domain Bacteria; phylum Acidobacteriota; class Blastocatellia; order Pyrinomonadales; family Pyrinomonadaceae; genus JAHCHG01. The sequence continues at coordinate 3,611 of JBBSAX010000223.1, forward strand.
ACTGATTTTTGTAGATTATTAACGTGAATATTTCTGAAACTCTCAAAAAAGCGAATAAGATTTTATTGCAAAACGGCATAAATGAATCACGCCGCGAAGCCTTTTCCTTGCTCGCTTTTGCCTTGCAGAAAGACAAAACTTTTCTCATCGCGCATTCCGATTATCAGCTTTCAAATGAAGAAGAAAAATGCTTTTCGCAACTTTTAGAAAGACGCGCAAACCGCGAGCCTTTTCAGCATATTACGGGAAAACAAGAATTTTACGGCTTGGATTTTTTTGTTACAAAAGAAGTTCTGATTCCGCGTCCCGAAACTGAAATAATCGTTGAAAATGCGATCGAGATTTTGCGCGAAATCGAAAATCCGCGAGTTTGCGAAGTCGGTGTCGGTTCGGGCTGCATTTCCGTTTCGATTTTGCACGAAGTTAAGAATGCCCGTGCAATCGGTCTTGATATTTCGGAAAAGGCTTTGCAAATTGCCGAAAAAAACGCAAGATTTCACGGAGTTTTTGATAGATTATCTTTGGAAAAATCAGATATTTTTAATGCTCTAAAGAATAAAAAATTTGACTTGATCGTTTCAAATCCGCCTTATATTTCGCAAAGTGATTTTGAAAATCTCCAGCCCGAAGTCCGTTATTTCGATCCGCAAATTGCTTTGACCGACGGCAAAAATGGTCTTTCAATAATCGAAAAAATCGTTGATGAATCACCGTATTTCCTGAAACCGAACGGCTTTCTTCTAATGGAAATCGGTGTAGATCAAGCCAATTTCGTTAAAGAAATGTTTTCGCCGGAAATCTGGCAATTTTTTGAGATTTTGCCTGATCTGCAAAATATTCCCCGAACCGTCAAAGCAAGGAAAGTCGGGAACAACATATTGGATTGAGATTCTTTATTTTCAAAAATTTAATTTTAATAAACCATCCGCGTTTTGATCGTGCCTTTGACATTTTTCATAATCTCGAAGGCTTTTTGGGAAAGTTTTGTGTTCACATCCAAAATCACATAGCCGATTTCTTCGTTGGTTTTTAGATATTGCCCCAGGATATTGATGCCTTTTGCCGAAAGTTTGGAGTTTATCTCGCCCAGAACGCCGGGAATGTTTTCGTGAATGTGCAGGATTCGATGCGTTCCGGCTTGCGGCGGCAGATTTACATCCGGGACGGTGTGCGATCCGTTTGACGAGCCGAGTTCGAGATACGTTATCAGTTTTGAAGTTACATCCAGACCGATATTTGCCTGTGCTTCTTCGGTCGAACCGCCGATGTGCGGCGTTAAAATCACGTTCGGCAGATTTTGCAAAACCGTTTCAAACTTATCGCCGTTTTTTTCAGGTTCTTCGGGGAAAACATCAATCGCCGCGCCCGAAATCATGCCGTTTTCTATATACTTTTTCAGCGCATTAAGATCAACAACATCGCCGCGCGAGTAATTTATAAAAATCGCGCCTTTTTTCAAATCTTTGAGCGTTTCTTCGTTAATCATATTTCGCGTCGCCGTGTCCGACGGAACGTGGAGAGTAATAATGTCGGAATTTTTCAAAATCTCGGCTAGACCACGCATTTGCTTAACATTTCCGCGCGGCAATTTTGAAGCGACATCAAAATAAATGACTTCCATTCCGAATGCTTCCGCCAGCGACGAAACCTGCGAACCGATATTTCCATAACCGATAATTCCCAAAACTTTGCCGCGCAATTCGTAAGAACCTTTCGCATCTTTCAGCCAGATTCCTTTGTGTGCTGCCATATTCTTATCGGGAATTTTGCGGATCAGCATCACGCACAAACCCAAAACCAATTCGGCAACCGAGCGCGTATTCGAATATGGCGCGTTAAAAACGGCAATGCCTCTGCGCGTCGCGGCTTTCAGATTTATCTGATTAGTGCCGATGCAAAACGCGCCGATTGCCAGAAGTTTTTCAGCTTTTTCCAGAACATTTTCTGTCAATTGCGTCTTTGAACGAATCCCGACAATGTGCGCGTCTTTTATCTCTTCGATTAATTGATCTTCGCTGAGTGCGCCGGAAACCCGTTTGATTTCCGTATAACCGCTTTCCTTAAATTCCGCGACCGCCGATTCGCTGATATTTTCGAGCAGAAGGATTTTGATCTTACTGCGTGGATATGATGTTTGTTTGTTTGCCATAAAATAAATGATTATAAACAAAAAATCTGTAACGCAAAATCGCGCTCGTTCTTTTGGCGTAAACCTTTTGCTTATCCAGCAATATTGTTAGAATCTTTTTATGTCGAGTTTCGCGTGGATAATTACTTTGGTATTGCTTTTAACAGTATTAGGAACGCTGACGCTTGTCTTTATTACCGTAAAATTCTATTGGGGCGAACGCGGTACGCCGCCTCCGACGGGTGAACAACGGCGCATACAAAAAGAAAACGAATTGAAATTACGGGCGAAACAGATCGAACACAGCGAGAAAAATCCTCAAAAAACGCGAAGCAAAATTTTTTGGGATAATCGAAAAAGTTCATCCAATTAAAATATAATCGAATATATTTTGTTTGTCGGAAAAAAATAATGAATAAAGGACGACTCGAAGCATTTAGCGACGGCGTGATCGCCATTCTGATCACAATTATGGTGTTGGAACTGAAAATTCCGCACGGCGCGGATTTTGAATCATTGCGCCCGATTCTTCCGGTTTTTTTAACTTACGTTTTGAGTTTCATATATATCGGCATTTACTGGAACAACCATCACCATCTACTACAAGCGACGAAGCAAATAAACGGCAAAATCTTGTGGGCGAATCTGCACCTTTTATTCTGGCTGTCGCTCATTTCGTTCGCTACGGGCTGGATGGGCGAAAATCATTTTGCGCCGCTTCCGACGGCAATTTACGGAGTCGTTCTGCTCGCCGCCGCCATTGCTTATTTTATTCTGCAAAATCTGATAACCGCGCAAAACCCGAAACTCCGCCAAGCCCTCGGCAAAGATTTAAAAGGCAAAATTTCACCGTTCATCTACGTCGCCGCCATCGCCCTGGCATTCGTCAATCATTGGATTTCCAACGCGCTTTACGTTTTAGTCGCGCTCATATGGCTCGTGCCGGATAGAAGAATTGAGTCGAAGATTAATGATGAAAATGTTTAGTTACTTGTAAAATTGTTCGGCATTTCGTTTTTCAAAAAGCTACCATTTTCAACTATTTTTCCCATCATTTAGGATTACACATTTTACACACATTGTTCTTGATGTATGCTAGAGTTTGTAAAAGTTTCTAAAGTATCCTAAAATCTTTTCAAAATGATAGAAAGTCTGACTAAAGTATTTTATACGACAGAAGAGATTGCAGAAATTCTGCAAGTTGCTCCTATTACAATCAGACGAATGGCAAAACGTGGTGAAATATCTTTTTACCTTATTGGAAAACAGCAACGATATAGTCGGGAAGATTTTATTAAATTTTTAGAATCTAATAAGGTTAATGCCGAAGAAAATAAATAGAAATGAATCTGAACAAAATTCATAATAAAAGTAGTGAAAATATGGCAGAAATCCCTGACAAGTCTGTGGATTTGATTGTTACTTCACCGCCTTATAATATCGCTGTAAAATACGGAAACAAGTGGAAAGACAGAAAAATTGTTGGAAGTAAAGGCAACAAATATGAAGACAATTTGCCCGAAGATGAATATCGAAACCTTTTAAAAAATGTAATTCAAGATTGCAAACGAACTCTTAAAGATAACGGTCAATTTTGGTTAAATATCAAAAACAGATACATTGATAAACAAATTGTTTCGCCTTTTTGGATTCTAGAATTTTTTGGCGATATGTTTCTTAAAAATGTAGTTATTTGGAGTTTTGATTGGGGCGGTTCGACTTCAAAAAGATTTGCTCCGCTATATGAGTATTTTTTCTTTTTTACGAAAAATAACGATAAATACCTTGTGTGCAACTTAAAATATAGTGTTCCAAAAAGCTGAATCTTGTAAAATATTTTTAGCAAAACCAATTTTTACAGGAGTTTAACTTAATGGAACGAGATATTTTTATCATTTCTGTTTATTGTTTGGTAGTTGAAACTATGGAAATCATCGAAAAAAACTACAAATTTCGCAAAAAAGGCTTTCCGCCCAAACTGACTGATGCGGAAGTCATCACTATTGAAGTGTGCGGTGAATTCTTCAAACTTTCGGAAGATACCGAGATTTACAACTATTTCAAGCGTCATTATTTGCACTATTTTCCCAATTTGCCGAGTCGCACGACCTTTGTCCGTCAATCGGCTAACCTGGGGCAAGCCAAAGTGATGTGCCAATCTTTGATTGTCCGAATGGCTGACCAACAACACGACCAAATCCAGTCAATTGACACGCTGCCGTTGCCGGTTTGCACTTACACGCGCGGCGGTTTCCGCGATAAACGCTTTCCGTTGGTGGCTGAATTCGGTCATTGTGCCGCCAAGAAAATGGATTATTACGGCTTCAAACTCGGTTTGCGAATCTCCCGAATCGGAATGATTACACATTTTCCGCTTCTCTCAGCCCGCCTGCACGATGTCAATCATTTAGGCAGTTTGATTTAAGGGTTTGCCGGCACAGTTCCGGCTGACAAGGGATTCATTGACGAATATCAACAAAGTTTATGGCAAGAAATGCAACAAACGCAAGTCGTTACGCCAAATCGGAAGAATATGGAAAGTTCATCCGAACAAGTCAGATTAGTCAAA
>JBBSAX010000224.1:0-8280 GCA_038251885.1 Pyrinomonadales bacterium
GCCTTCGGCACGTTGCAGTTTCTCGAAAAAACTTCTACTATTTTCTTGACAAGGCAGCATAATTGGTTACTTTTCTGTTTCGCAAAACTATAAAAATAACTCTTTGCCGCCTTGTTTTCAATTTTTATGAGAAAGCCCTGATTAACTGTTTGAGAAAAGTTGCTTTAATGTAATCAGCGTTTTTCTGCATTTAATTCCAATATTATTTTCAAATCAAGACAGGAATTTTTAGCCGGACAAAAGCCAGAACCTCAACAGATTCAGCATTTCAATGTAAAATTTCCGAATTGTGAATCGTCTGCTTTTTTGCGGAAATTTTCCTGAGCAAAACCGATTATTATAATTTTTCCCTCAAAATTTCATTAACCATTTTCGGATTTGCTTTCCCTTGCGAAGCCTTCATCACTTGCCCGACGAAAAAGCCGAGCAGTTTTTCGTTGCCGCCGCGATACGCTTCGACTTGATTCATATTTTTCTCGATGATTTCGTCAACGATCTTTTCGATCTCACCGGAATCGGAAATTTGTTCGAGTCCTTTTTCCTTCACGACTTCCGCCGCCGATTTTCCGCTTTCGAACATTTCGATTAGAACGTCTTTCGCTTGTTTTCCATTGATTTTGTCTTCGTCCAAAAACCGAATTAGTTCCGCCAGATTTTCCGCTGAAACAGGCGAATCTGACGCAGATTTTCCGGCATTATTTAATTCTCTTTGAAGTTCGGACAAAATCCAGTTTGCCGACGCTTTCGGATTATTCGATTCCTTCGCCGTAATTTCATAAAATTCCGCTAAACCTTTTTCGCCGACGAGCTGCGAAGCATCTGCAAAACTCAATTCATAATCGTTTTGAAATCTTTCGAGCATCGCGTCCGGCAGTTCGGGCATTTCCGATTTTGCGCGTTCGACAAATTCCGCCGTAACGGTCAACGGTTGCAAATCCGGTTCAGGAAAATAACGATAATCGTGAGCGTCTTCTTTCGAGCGCATCACGCGGGTTTTGTTATTTTTCTCGTCCCAGAGCCGCGTTTCTTGACTTACGCCTTCGCCCGATTCGTGTGCGGCGACCTGTCTTTCAATTTCGTATTCGATTGCTTTTTGCATAAACCTGACCGAGTTCAAATTTTTGAGTTCGACCTTCGTGCGAAACTTTTCTTCGCCGATTTTTCGCACGGAAACATTTGCTTCGCAGCGCAGATTTCCCTTTTCCATATCGGCATCGCTTGCGCCAACCCATTGCAAGACGCGGCGAACGTGATTGACGTAATCATACGCTTGCCAAGAAGTGCGAAAATCCGGCGCGGTGACAATTTCCCCAAGCGGAGTTCCGGCACGATTCAGATCAATGTAGGAATATTTATCAACTTCCGGCAGACCTTCGTGGACGTTTTTGCCCGCGTCTTCTTCGAGGTGCATTCGCTCGATGTGAATTTTAAACGGTTTCCAATCCTGCGCGTGTCCCGATTCATCGCGTTCCGCCGTCAAAATCGTCAATTCACCGTTTGAAGAAAACGGCTTGTCATACTGCGAAATCTGATAACCTTTCGGCAAATCGGGATAAAAATAATTTTTCCGCGAAAAGATCGAAGTTTCGTTGATATTCAAGCCCAACGCGAGCGCGGCTTTTGCGCCGAATTCGACGACCTTTTCATTCAAAACCGGCAACGCGCCCGGAAGTCCCAAACAAACCGGACAAGTATTTGCATTCGGTTCATCCCCAAAACTCGCCCGACAACCGCAGAAAATCTTAGTTTCCGTCGCAAGCTGCGCGTGAATTTCCATTCCGATAACTGCTTCCCAACCGTTTTTCATATAAATAATTTCCTGTAAAAATCAAAACACGGATTATGTCTTTATCATAATCCGCGTTTTGATTAAATTCAAAAGGTTCCTAAAGTTTAATTATAATTTAGCCGGACGACTATTTGGAAAATATGCGCCGCACTAAACAGAATCAATTTAAGATTCGCATCACAACCATTTCAATCCAACCTTTCTTACGCCAAGCCTTCCAAAAACGGAATACTCGGCGAGAAAAAGTATTCGCCGCCCTTCATTGTTACAAATTTCCCGAATGGTTCGGTTTTGAGAGTCGTTATATCGCCCCATTTGACGGCAAACTCTCCAGTGCTGATGCTGTTTCCGCCATCTTGCCCGATTACCGGATCAATGCCGCTTTTCGGGTGTGCGCCTTTTTTATCGAACGGGAACTTAGTATTGTTCACCCAATTTTTCTGGATAAACTCGAACTGGTTGGAAATGTCCGCTTGATAGCTCATAAACAATAATCCGAGACCGTTTTCGGGTTTGTTGTCAATCAAGCCGTCGTTCGGTCCGTCCGTTCTCAGTCCGTAAGTTATGCCGCGCCGCGCCATAACGTGGGCTTGCGTTCCCTGTAAATTTTCTTTCGGGTTTCCCGAACGCGGGTTGGCTTTTCTAATATGACCTTGAAACGGGCATTTTGAATTGTCGTTTGTCTGATAATCAAAGTTGTTTCTCAGCCAGATTTTCTCTGTCGCATCTTCTTCTTCCTCATCCATTAATTCGACCGGCGTTCCGTTTTCAAACCTGCCAACGATCATCGCGCCTGCTCTTTCGTCGTCCGGCGCAACCAAACCCAATTTATCTCCTAATTCTTCTTCAGTGCTTTTGAAACCTCTGACGTTTTGCGCCAATTTGCGGAAAACGAAATAGCTTCCGAAAGCGTCTTTCGCGCCGGTCAGCGGGTCATCAACCAGAACCAGCGATCTCTCCGCCGAAGGATTGTAGATAAAAGCGTTGCCGACAATTTTATTATCCACTTTGTATCTTTCGATTTCGTCAACGAAGAAAAGCGGCTGGCTCGTGCCGTCAACATAGCCGAAGTGTTCGATGCCCGCATTATCGGAGTTTCTCAAAGAATTTCCGTATTCGACGGTCGTTATCGAACCAAATCGCTCGATTTCCGTTTTAAAAACTTCCACTTGAGCGAGAACCGTTTCTTTATTGTCATCGCCGATAATCAGCAGAAAATGAATCTCGCCGCGAAAGCCGTATTCCCATTCGTCGTCGTCGGGATCGTTCAACTTGGCATCTTTCATTCCGTGCCGGAAATCGTCTTTAAATTTCCCTTTCGTTTTAATTCCGAGATACTCATAACCTTTGGCGGCGAAAAGAATGGTGGCGAACATTCCGCCACCCACGCCGGTCGCCTTAAAGGTAGCGGACTCATCAAGTTGTTTTCTGGTCGAAGTGATGATACTTCTCTGCATCAGACTTTTTATCCAATGCTTGACCATGGTTTGTTTATTCTTATCACAATTAATAAAAATATTTGCCGTGTGTTCTCTGCCGTGTCCTTTCAGAATGTTTCCCTGCACATTTTTGAACAGGTCGTTAAACTGAGCGTCGTTTTGATCTATTAAAGCCATTGTTTTGGGTCTCCTTAAATTTACTTGCTATTTTACCCTGACTCTATGCGAGCCGTTGTCTTTTCAAGCGTTACTCGAAAAGATTTGATTAGCACTTTTGTCTTTTGTTAGGGCATTGACAAAAAACTAGGTGCAAAAAATTTGCCGTTCGGGTCGTTTAGAATCGGCGTTTTTATTACTTCGGTCGCGGCATCCGTCAAGTCTCGCATAATTGAACCCGAAACTCTTGCCGCAGTTCTATGAGCCGTTGTGGTCAAAGTTCGTTTCCCGATTCAAACAACCGATAGAAAGTTTTTTCAACTGGCTTAATGAACAGACCACCTCAGTATCGCCTCCCAACCTTCTTTCATATTTCTTATATTACAATCAGACAATCAGCAATTGAAAAATAAATTTAGCAAAGTTGATTTGATTGATTTGCACACGATTATATTTATGTTGCTCAAATCCAACATATTATCAACAACAAACAACCATGCTTATTCAAAGTCGGAAATTAAACTGACGGGAATATTTTGTCCATTCAATCTACCATCTGTCATCTATCAGTTATCATCTATTGCGAAGGTAAAAGCGGTTTAATTCGGAATAGATGACAGATGACAGATGACAGATGACAGATGATAGATTAAATTTCACAATTTCCGACTTTGAATAAACCCTAAAAAACAACTACTTTTTTCGTAATATTTTTAATTTCTAAACATTCTGTTGGTAAAATCGTTGGCAAATTTATTTTCGGGATCGTGTTTGTGTATCAGTTTAAGAAATTTATCAAAATTTTCTTTGTGGACATTGCTCAGATGTTTTTTGTCTAGAGTTTGACAATATTTTCCTAAATGCGGACGCGCTCCGATTTCTTTGATAACTTCTTCGGCGGCGGCATAGTATTTTTCAAAGCCGTGCGAATCATTGCAAATCAGGTCAATCCACGTCGAACGCCGCATCCGTCCCGCCCCGATCAAAGTTTGGTCGTGTCCGGCGGGCGTAAATCGAACTTCGAGCAGTCCGTAAGGCATTTCTTTTGAATACATTTTTTCGTAAAGGTCGAGAAAGCGTTGACACATTTCCCAAGTTTGCTCAAACGGAACGGTAAATTCCAATTCCTGATGAAGATGATAAATTGTTCGGTTAAACGCTTTATTGCTTTCCATCACCAAATCCGTGCCGCGTTTTAAGCCATACGCCCAATTGGAAAGTTTTTTCAAAAGTCCGGTGTAAGCCATCAAATTACCGAACCAAGCAGACGTGAGTGCATCAAAGGAAATTGCGATAAATTCGCGCAACGGACCTAAAAAAGATTTCGATTTGCTCGTCCGATTCCAAGTGCTGACCTGACATTTATCAGCGAACGGAAAAAGATACAGGCTGAGATGTTCGTTTTCCTGCAAAAGTCTTTTAAGATTGTTTTTGACAAAGGCAAGATCAAAAAGTTCAAATTTTTGCTCGACATTAAAACGGTCAACCGCTTGGACAACGACTTCCGAAATAATCCCGACCGCGCCGATTCCGCCGACTGCCGCTTTGAAAATATCGTCCGTCGGCTGGCATTCGTGAATTTCGCCTGTGCCGTCAATTATTTTCAGACTGACAACCGTTTCGCTAACAAAACCCCAATCTCTGCCCGTGCCGTGAACGTCGGTCGAGAGAATTCCGCCGATGCTCTGCGCGTCGTGGGAAGGAAGTGCGGCAAAGGCAAGTCCGTTTTCCAACAAAATTTTGACAACATCGCGCACACGCGTTCCGCCTTTGACGGCAATTTGTCTTTTTTTCAAATCCTTCCAGATCAGACCGGAATATTTATCTAATGAAACAAGCGTATTTTCCGTTACAACTCCCGAATTAAATGAATGTCCGCTGCCGAAAAGACGAATCTTCTGCGAACTTTTGACGAGATCAACCATTTCCTCTTCCGTCGTCGGCTGCAAAAAGTTGGAGGGACGATAACCGAACTGCCGCGCCCAATTTCTGAAAAAACCGCTGCGAACTCTGCCTTCGAGCCAGAGAAATCGCCCGAATGTCAGAGCGTTGAGAATAATATTCAGCGTCGTCGCTAACCCGCCGTAAAGATAGCTTCTTGATTTCATTGATTTGTCCTTTTCAATCCGATTTATTCAGCCAATCGGAGCAATTTGTTCAATTAGTTCGGGTTTAATTCCGTTTTTCGGCTTAGAAATTTTCTTTTTATTCCTCTCTTCGTCAAGCCATTCGCGCTCGACTTTTTCGATTTTCAGGGGATAAATCGAAAGTTTGCCGTCTTTTCCGATATGCAGACGCACGAAGTTTTTGTAATCCTCGATCTTCAGCGCAGAGAAAGCCTCGTTGTCGTGTCTGCCGAAAATATGAAGTGAAATGAACAAATAAACGCCCATAATAATCGAGCCGATGATGTAGCCGCCGATACCGCAAACTACCAACACACATCCGAACCAGACTAAATTCACGGTTGTCGGATGTTCGTTATAATATGTTGCATATCTGATTGTATCTATTCCTACTAACCGAAGCATCAGAAAAAATCCCAACCAACCCAAAACGAATATTGCGCCGAGATGAAAAAAGCCGTGAATCGCGCCGCCGAGATATTTTTGCAATTTTGAATTTGAATCTGTAAAAAAGATCAATCCGAGCAACAGCAAAATTACAATCAGCAACGAGATCGGCTCTGCAATCAAACGGTTAATTGTTGCTTTAAAGGGCTTTGTCCAATGAAATTGCCCGTTTATTTCGCCGTGAATCAATAGAGCGAGAAGCGGATAAAGAACGGCTGTAACGATTCCGAAAGTTTTGTTGGTTGCTAAAAATCCGTAGAGATTTCCCCAGTCCAACTTTCTCGAATCTTCAAAAAGCGGATAACTTTGCTTCAAAGTGTAACTCGACGCATTTTTTGTCTTGCCTTTATAGTTTTTATCAAACTTAAAATCGTGCGTCGGATGCAGAAATGCGCCGCCGCCGCCCGCCGTAATTTTCTGAATCCGATGCCCGTCTTCCGATTCAAAACGCCGGTAATGATGAAGATCGCCCGCCAGATAAAGTTTTATTTCGATTTGTTTTCCTTGCAGAAATTCTTCGAGTTTTTCGATGCTTTTTTCTTTTTCATCAAAAACTTTGGTGTAGCCTTGATATTTGATCGCCTTCACCCAATAAGGTTCGGGAACACAAAAAATCACTTTATCGCCCGACGACATTTCTTCAATAATTGATTCAAAATACTCCAATTGTCTGACATCAATATTATGCGAAAGCTGTAAATCCACGCCCAAAAGCCACCATTTTTGCGGAAGTTTGAGCGCGAAATAACTTCTCTTTTGCCGCGTTCGCCAACCATCTGCAAAGATTCGTTTATTAAAAATATTCGTGCAGAATATTTTCTGAAACGCCACCAAACTGTCATACCAGTCGTGATTTCCCGGAAGCGCGAAAACGTGCGGCGTTTGCTTCAGATCAACATCATTTCCGACTTTTACATTAGCGTTTCCGACGGTGTTAAAAGCTATTTTGTAAGGCTCGACAAATCTTTTTTCGTATTTATCGGTCGTTGCGGTCGGATAAACCTGATCGCCGCCAAAAACCAAAATCTCCCCGCGCTCAAGCGGCTTTCCGGCAATTTCGATATTTTGACGTGCCAGAGAATACGCGACCGAATATGTCGAATTCCAACCGTCGCCGACATCCGAAACGTAATCAATCCAAATTTCTTCACGATTCTTTTCCGATTCTTCAAACTCGCCTTCTTCGTTAATAATTAATTCGTGCGAATAATCGAAAAATTTTCCGAGAGTCGAGGCGGCATTTACCAATCGCGGATCGGCATTTTCGCCGATAATCGTTGAAATGGCAGTTTTGATTCCTGTATTCAAAAGTTGCGAAGGATTATACCAATCAACCATTTTGGGCTTTTTATCGTTTGCTTCGTTTTTCATATTTTAAATACCTCAGATATTTGCAACAAAGTATTTTGAAAATGTCCGTCTTTCTATAACTTTGCAAAACCGAAAAAATTGCCGGAAAACCGGAATAAATTCACTCTAATTTGAAGGCTGGCGCAGAAATGATTTAAGACGAGGCGCAACAATTCAATATTGCTGCGTCGAAAAAGAACAGAAAAAAGAAACCGGGAATGTTTCTTCATTTGCAAAAGTCTCCTTGGGAAACTAAATTATCGGGAACGTCAACACAATATATATTTTTCCGCAAAATTTCAAGATTTATTTTTTATTCTCTTTATTTTTTCAGTTTTGTAAAAGCGATATTTCAGGCTGGAAAACAAAGATGTGCCAAGACGTTAAAAACATCAACGTCTTTGGCACATTTTGCGAAGTTTTTTTATTACTCCGCTTCCTTTTCCAAAATTGCTTTTTTGCGCTCAACGCCCCAGCGATAGCCGCTTAGTTCTCCACCTTTTCGGACGACGCGATGACACGGAATAATGAGCGCGACACGGTTTGAAGCGCACGCGGTCGCCACGGCGCGAACGGCATTTTTGTTGCCCAAAGTTTCGGCAATTTCCTGATAAGAAACGGTTTTGCCATAAGGAATTTTCCGCAACGCTTCCCAAACGCGCATTTGAAATGCCGTCGCTTGCAGATCGAGTGGTAAATCTAAAGTTTTATTTTTCCCCGCCAGATTTGCCAAAATTGCTTCGACAAATGTTTTCAAGTTTTTATCATTTTCGATAATTTCGGCTTTTGAAAATTCTTTTTGTAAGTTATCAAAAAGAGTTTTTTCATTATCGCCGAAAGTTACGGCGCAAATTCCTTTTTCGGTTTTTGCGACAAGCAATTTTCCCAAATCCGTTTCGACAATCGTATATTCTATTTTCAAATATTTTCCGCCTTTTTTGTAAACCGCCGGAGTCATTCCGAGTTTTTCCGA
>JBBSAX010000225.1:0-8240 GCA_038251885.1 Pyrinomonadales bacterium
AGGAGAAAATAAAAATGGGAGAAAAACTAATACCTGTCGCAAAGGATTCAAACAATAACAATTCCAGTACCAGTCAATCGCAGTCTTTACCACAAAGTCTGCAACATCAATTTGAAACGCAATTTAGACAAGATTTTTCAGATGTTCGCGTTCATCAGGGATTCGAGTCAACCGTTGCGGCTCGCGCTGTTGGCGCAAGAGCATTTACAACCGGAAATGATATTTACTTTGCTCCGGGAAATTATCAGCCGCATTCCGAAGAGGGAAATAAACTCATTGCTCACGAATTGGCACACGTTGTGCAACAAAAGCAAGGTCAAACTACGGACGTTCCAAAGGGAATGGCAAAAGTTGAAACAAACGAGTAAAATTTAGTAAAAATATTTACAAAATTCTTTCCGGCGCGTATAAATTTAAATACGCGCCAAATTATTTTAAAATTCTCAGGAGTAAAAAGTTGTGAAAAAAGCATTATTCATTCTTCCATTTTTTCTTATTTTCGTTTTTACATTTTCCGTTTTCAGTCAGATACCGACGGCAACGCCGCCGTCGCTTCCTGAAATTGACGATGAACTTGTCAAAATCTCTACTTCTTTAATTCAAGTGGACATAACGATAACCGATAAAAAAGGAAATGTAGTCACCGATTTGAAGGCGGAAGATTTTGAGGTTTATGAAAATGGCAAAAAGCAGGATATTACAAATTTCTCCTTCGTTTCAGTCGAAAATAAATCTAATGCGGTCGAAATAAAAAATTCTCCGAATAATTCTAAAGATAAAAACGCGATTCCGATTCCGCCCGTCAAATTAAAACCCGAACAAGTTCGCCGGACTTACGCGCTGGTGGTTGATGATTTGGGACTTTCTTTTGAGAGCATCGCAAATGTCAGGCAATCTCTGCGGAAATTTATCGAAGAACAGATTCAGGAAGGCGATTTGGTCGCAATTCTTCGCACCGGAAGCGGAATCGGCACATTGCAATCCTTTACTTCCGACAAACGCCAACTGCTTGCGTCCATTGAAAAAGTCAGGTGGAACGGGCAAGGTCGCAGCGGAATCAGTGCTTTTCCGCCGATAACACAATCTACCGATATTTTGGTGCAAAGTAATCCGAATGATGTAGAAAACACTGAAACGGGTAAAGACCAAATTCAAAGTGGCGATAAGAAACAAACAGTCCAAGAACAAACTGACGATCTTCGCAATGAAAATTTTTCAATCGGCACACTTGGTTCATTAAACTTTATTATTCGCGGAATGCGCGAACTGCCCGGACGCAAATCTTTATTGTTGTTTTCGGACGGTTTTGTTCTAACCTCCGGTTCAGGTACCGACAAAGGATTAGGGCGACAAAATCGCGTCTTTGAATCAATGAGGGTTTTGGCAGATTTAGCAAATCGCTCGTCGGTAATTATCTACACGCTTGATCCGCGCGGATTGGTTAATCCTTTGGGGCTAACTGCTGAAGACAATTTATGGGATCCGAAATTTACTGTCGGTGACTTCGGTCCGGGCGGAGATCCATTAACAGCAACATTAGAAGACCGCAATAATCAACTTCAAGAGTCGCAAGCGAGTCTGCGTTATCTTGCCGAAGAAACCGGCGGCGTTACTTTTACTAATCAAAACAATTTGGGAAGAGGTTTGAGGCAAGCGGTTGCCGATCAGAGCAGTTATTATCTACTCGGTTATCAACCTGATGAAGAAACATTCGATCCGAAAAAAAATAAATTCAATAAACTGGAAATCAAAGTTCTAAGACCTGATTTACGGGTTCGTTATCGAAGCGGATTTTTCGGAATAACGGATGAAAAAATTCAAAATGTCGCTCAAACTCCGCAGCAAAAACTGCTCAATGCCCTGACATCACCATTCGGCGCAAACGGCGTGAATTTAAGGTTTTATCCGGTTTATCAAAACGATGAAAAAATCGGTAATTTGGTTCAAGCGTTGGTTTATATTGATGCCAAAGATTTAACCTTTACTGAAGCAAACGGAAAACGAAAAGCGAACTTCGATCTGGTTGCAATGACTTTCGGCGATAACGGCAGTCCGATAGACAGACTTTATAAAAATTACACGCTTGAGGTTGGCGAAAAAGTCTATCAAAATATGTTGGCAAACGGATTCGTTTATAATTTGACCGTTCCGATTCAGAAAGCCGGAGGGTATCAATTCCGAATTGCTCTGCGCGACGGAACTTCCGATAAAGTCGGTTCGGCTTCGCAATTTATTGAAGTGCCGAATTTCAGTAAAAAAATGACGCTTTCCAATCTGGTTTTAGATAATTTTACGCCCGAAGAATGGCAAAAAATCAAACTCGGCGGAAACCGCGACGACAGCCAACGAAGCATTTTGCTCGACACAACTCTGCGTCAGTTCAAACGCGGCACGGTTTTGCGCTACGATTATGTCATTTACAATCCGAAAAAAAGTCAGCAAATAATTAATCAAATTCGTTTGATTCGTGACGGCAAAGTCTTATATGAAGAAAAGTTTGCGCCAATCGAAACTGCCGGACAAACCGATTTGATGAGATTGCCGTCTTTCGGCGCAATCACTCTGGGCAAAAACTTGGAAGCCGGAAGTTATATCTTGCAAGCCGTTGTAATAGATAAAAATGCTAAGGAAAAATCGCAATTAGCTACTCAATTTGTCGAATTTGAAATTATTGAATAAATAATTTTCAAATCTTAAATTTTAAAAATCCGGGTTTAACTTGAAAAAATGTTAAACTTGGATTTTCTTTTTATGGACATAATCATCGGAACAGCGGGACATATTGATCACGGAAAAACCGCGCTCGTCAAGGCTTTGACGGGCGTTGATGCAGATCGTTTCCCGGAAGAAAAGTTGCGCGGAATTACGATTGACATCGGGTTTGCCGAACTCAATTTGGGCGACGTAAATATCGGTTTTGTTGACGTTCCGGGACACGAAAAATTTGTTAAAAATATGCTTGCCGGAGCGCACGGAATTGATCTTGTCGCATTGGTTGTCGCGGCTGATGAAGGCGTGATGCCGCAAACGCGCGAGCATTTTGAGATCTGCCGACTACTTGAAACAAAAACTGGTTTGATCGTCTTGACGAAAAAGGATTTGGTTGATGAAGAACTTCTGGAAATCGCCGAATTGGACGTTTCCGAACTCGTTGAAAATTCGTTTTTGCAGGACGCGCCTGTTGTTGCAGTCTCGGCAAAAACTGGCGAAGGAATCGAAGAATTAAAGGAAATTCTCAAAAATCTGGCGGCAAAAATCCCCGAAAGAAAAAATGAAACAATTGCGCGACTTCCGATTGATCGTGTCTTTTCAGTCAAGGGCTTTGGTGCGGTTGTTACGGGAACGCTTGTTTCAGGCGAAGTTTCGGAAGGTGATGAATTGGAGATCTTGCCGGGCGGAAAAAAGGTGCGCGTTCGGGGAATTCAAACGCATGGAAAAACTGTAAAATCCGCTCACGCCGGACAAAGAACGGCGGTAAACTTGGGCGGAATCGAACAATCAGAAATCGAGCGCGGAATGGTTTTGGCGGAAAAGGAAGTTTTGCGCCCGACGCAGATTTTTGATGCGGAAATCGAAGTTTTGAAAGATGCGAAAAAAACTCTGAAATCACGCCAGCGAGTTCGTGTTCACATCGGAACAATTGAGGCTTTGGCGAGAATTCAAGTTCTGAATGAACGAAACGAAATCAAACAAGGCGAAAGGGATTTTGTCCAAATTCGGCTCGAAACTCCGGTCGCCGTTGTTCCGAACGAACGATTTATTTTGCGCTCGTATTCGCCGCAAATCACGATTGCAGGCGGCAAGATTTTAGACGCGTTTGCCGCGAAGCATCGCAAAAAGGATTTTGACACCATCCGCAATTTTCTTGAAAGTTTAATTGAATTTGAAAATAATAAAACAAAACAGATCAAACTTTTTCTCGAAACTGCAAAAGAACACGGCGCGACATTTTCGGATTTGCAGGCGCGAACGGGTTGGAGCAAAGAAATTTTGAAAAAATCCCTTGACGAAAATATCGAAAAAAAAGCGATCATCGAAGCGGAAAGTTTTTATCTTGCCCGAACGCCGTTTGACGATTTGAAGTCAAAAACATTGTGCGAAATCGAAAACTTTCACAAACGCGAACCGCTTGCCAAAGGAATTTTGCGCGAAACTCTGCGCGAGAAAATTTCCGCACATCTTCCGCCGGAGATTTTCAAAACAGTTTTGTTAAATCTCGAAAAGGAAGACAAGATCGCAGCAAAGGATTTTGTCAGACTTGCTTCTCATAATTTGGAATTGTCATCAGACGAGAAAAATCTGCGCGAACGACTTTCTAAAATTTATAAAACCGCAAAACTCGAAGTTCCAAAACTCGAAGACGCTTTGAATGATGCAAAAACCGGCACAAAATCCGACGCAAATCACGCGCGGAAAATATTTCAATTGCTTCTGAATTCGGGCGAAATTTTTAAAATCTCGGAAGAATTTTATTTTGCAAAAGATGAAATTAATAATTTGATAATAAAATTAAAGGAGTTTGCCGCGAAAAGTTCTGATAAACTGATTGACGTTCCGGCGTTTAAGGATTTAGCGGGAATTTCCAGAAAATATGCGATTCCGCTTTTGGAATATTTCGACCGCGAAAAAGTCACACGACGCGCGGGCGATAAAAGGTTGATTCTATAGTTATTTGAAGAGTATGCAAATAAGAAAAAACTTTCGGAATAGATTATAGATTATAGATTATAGATGAGAGATTTAATCTATCAGTTATCATCTTTCATCTATAATCTATTCCGATTTGTAAAATGTTGAAAACAAACATACTTTAATTTGCACACTCTTGAGTTATTAAGAACGTATGAAAAAATTTCTAAGCGCAAAATGGCACGATTTAGTGATGGCAAATTATGAAGTCGCGCCCGAACTTCTTGAAGATTTTGTGCCGAAAGGCGTTTCGCTCGATTTTCACGACGGGAAATGTTTTGTGTCGCTCGTTGCTTTTATGTTCCTCGACACAAAAGTTTTAGGCATTCCTGTGCCGTTTCATATCAATTTTGAAGAAGCAAATTTGCGGTTTTACGTCAAAAGAGAAATTTCAGGCGAAACACGGCGCGGCGTAACTTTTATCAAAGAGATCGTTCCGCGTCTGGCTATTGCGACCGTTGCGCGGCTTTTTTATGGAGAACCTTACGAAGCGTGGGCGATGAGTCACGCAAAAGAAGGGAATGAATTGATCTATGCCTGGTGGAAACGCGACGACGCGCACAGTGTGAAAATCGAGATCGGCGAAAATCTCGGCGTTCCGGCAGAAAATTCAAACGGCGAATTTATCATCGAACATTATTGGGGCTACACCAAACGCGGCGAAGATCGGACGGATGAATACAAAGTCGAGCATCCGAAATGGGAACTTTTTGAAGTAGATTACGCCGAAATTGATATTGATTTCGGCAAACTTTACGGCGAACGATTTGCATTTTTAAGCGATACTCAGCCAACTTCGATCTTTATGGCAAAAGGTTCTGACATATCGGTTTATAAAGGTGCGAAAATCGTTTGATCAACTATCTGTTTCGACCGTATTTTTCGTGGCTTGAAACCCAATCGCTTGAAGATATTGCCGAACCGAGCGAGATTTCGCCTGCCAACACAACTCCTGCAACAATTTCCGCTAATTTCATCACGCCGCCTTTGCCGTAGCAGTTCAAAATTTCCAGACATTCTTTCTGCGTTGCCAAACCTGTTCCGCCGCCGTAAGTTGCGACGATCAGCGAAGGAATCGTGATCGAAATGTATAAATCTTTTTCAGGCGTAAGTTCCGAGTAAAGAATTCCCGCCGAACTTTCCGAAACATTCGCCACATCTTGTCCGGTCGCAATAAACATCGCCGTAATTCCGTTGGCGGAATGTGCGCCGTTGTTATTTGCGCCCGAAAGAATCGAACCGATATTTGCCACGCCCGCGTGATATGTCAGCGATTCGGGTTCGACGCGCATATGTTCGATCAGAACATTTCGCGGAATCGTGCATTCCGCCGTCACGCGTTTGCCGCGCGTTCGCATAATATTGACCTGCGATGCTTTTTTGTCAGTTGCGAAATTTGATTCCAGATAAAAATGTTTGATCTTTTCCTTTTCATAGTTATCAATTATCCAACTGCACGCCGCAAAAGTCGCACGTCCGACCATATTTTGTCCCGCCGCGTCGCCCGTCGTGTAATTAAAACGAACATAGACGAATTTGTTTGACGTATATGGGTCAAGGTCTTTTAATTTTGCGATGCTCGAAGTCGCTTCGGCTTTTTCTCTTATTTCATCCAAATTTTCAAACATCCACGTAACGAATTTTCGACCTTCGCGTGCGTCTTCAAAAACAAAAACCGGCGCACGCTGCATTGCGTCCGAAACGACTGTAGATTTCACACCGCCCGATAAATTCAAAACTTTTATGCCGCGATTATACGAAGCGATGAGCGTTCCTTCGGTCGTTGCAAGCGGAATAAGAAATTCGCCCTGTGCGTATTCGCCGTTGACTGTTAAAGGTCCGGCAAACCCAACTGGAATTTGCGCTACGCCGGTAAAATTTTCACAATTTCCTTCCAGCGTATGTGCGTCAAACGAATAATTTTTGATGTGTTCGAGTTTTACTTTTGCGTAATCTTCAACGAACTTCTGTCTGTTTGCAATGGCATTTTCAGAGTAATCATCCTGCTCATCGCGCGGAATTCTAACTTCCAAAGTTTCCGTTTCAGCAATTGAGTCTTCGACTTCAAATTTCAAAGAGCCGTAGCTTTTCGCCTTTGCCGCGATTTTTATCTTGTGTTTCCCGTGTGCGAGATTTTCCGTTTCGCAATGCACATCAATCACCTTGCGAAGCGGAAAATCGAGCGGATTTTCCTCCGTAACATTTGTCGTTGACACCATTTCACCATCGCCGAGATCAAACGTGATTTTATCTCTCGCAATCTCATTGCCATTGATCTTGATTGATTGAAGCTCGGAAAATTTTACATCGGTCAGACGGTTTTTGATGGAAAACTTCACACCTTTGTCAGTGTTTTTTAAGCTGTTATATGTGTAGAGTTGCTTCAGCAACATACTCGGAATCGGAAAGAAAGCCATAGTTTAGTTTTGTCCTTTTAGAAATTTTGGAAAGAATGATGTGAATTTTACTTTTGTTGCGGAATAAATTCAAACTTATCTTTAAAGAGTTTTGTTTTCATAAAGTTTTATCCTAATAAATAAACTTTCCAAAAGCAGAAAAACTTGAAACTGAGGCTTCTTTAATTCAATCGATATAGCGAACAGAGACGGAAACATCAAAAAAGCGGGGACGCGTCTGCGCGTAACGGTTCAGCTTTTAGATGTCGCGGAAAATTTGACTGTTTGGGCGACTTTGATTGATGAAACCGTTACCGATCTGTTCAGCCTCGAAGACGCGCTTTCGACGAAGGTTATCGAAGCACTTCTGCCGCAACTGACGGGCGGCGAACTCAAAGAATTTCAAAAACGCGGAACGGAAAGCGCACAAGCCTTCGAGCAATATCTGCGCGGACGTTATTATTTCAACACCGGAACGGAAGAAGGTTTTGCGAAAGCATTCGTCAGTTTTCACCAACCGATTGCCGTTGATTCGAATTATGCACACGCTCACGCCGGAATTGCCAATTACTATTCTTGGCTCGGAATTTACGGTGTTTTGCCGCCGCAGGAATGTTTTCAACCGGCAATTATAGCGGCGAAAGAGCCGTCGAATTAGACGGCGAACTAGCCGAAGCAAACGCAACTCTCGGTTTTGCCGTTCACGCCGGAAATTTCGATCCTCCGAAAGCGGTGTTTCATTTGACTCGCGCACTTGAATTAAATCCGAATTATGCCAACGCATTCGCGTGGCTTACCATCGTTCGTTTTACCGAAGGACGCTCTCAGGAAGGTTTGATATTAGCCGAAAAATCCATCGAACTCTATCCGCTCACACCTTATAATTATCACAACATAGCGTGGGGTTTATATTATGCACGACATTTTAACGACAGCACCAAGCAATATCAAAAAGCGATTTCTAATTTTCCGAATTACGGTTTGGCTTATGATCTATAAAGTGAACCCTCTTGTCTGGAACTTCCGCAAATTTGGTGCAACTTACTGATTTTGGATAGACTTTGACCCATCTTCAATTGTGAAGATTTCCTTTTTCCAACTTTAGAATTGATGCAGAACTCTTGCTTTCAACAAATCGAAACCTGCCCGTCCATA
>JBBSAX010000226.1:0-8153 GCA_038251885.1 Pyrinomonadales bacterium
AGCGTCGTTTGTCAGAATAATTTTATTAAAACTTTTCCCCGAAATTGAAACCGTTGCGTTCGGAATTATTGCGCCGGCTAAATCGGTAACTGTTCCCGAAATACTTGTTGTGCCGCTTTTCTTCTTCTCTTTTTGTGATTGATTGGTTTGAGAAATTTCGGTTCGCGTTTCCAAATTATCTGAAATTGAAACTCCGCCCTGTGCGTAAGAAATTGTCGAAATCGCCAAAGACGCACCCAGAAATCCGGCGGCTATTCCGGCGCGGCGCGTGATTTGATAAAGTTTATCGGCGAAAACCGGCGCGTTCGTTTTCGGGTTTTTAAGATATCTGACACAAATTCTGCCGTCTGATTGGCTAACAAAGCGTATTGCTTCTTTGCGCGACATTTCCGACAAATTATTAACACTTAAATCGCAATGTGAACAAAAACGAACTTTATTATTTCCCGTCATCGCATCCCAACTCTCTGTGCAAGGCGACGAAACTCTGAGCGATTCAACCAAACCTTTTTTTATCATACAAACTCCTTTTTCGTGAAACGAAAATCACTAATTGATAGAACTTTAGAAAACGGAAAAACTTGCAAGCCTTAGCTGAAAAGATGCGTCGAGTTTTAAAAAGGGTTGCAGGAGGTGCGGAAATTTAATTTCTATCACTAAATTTTTGCATCCGGTAAACTCTTGATTCTCTTGAAAGAAAAAGGATAGACTGTAAAAATAAAATTCAGTAGCTTTTTATTTACTGCTCTCATAAATAATACTGAATTTTTAAAGTTTTTTTTACGAATAAGGGGAAATAATGAAAATTGAATTAAAACCGATTTCGGTTCAGGTCGCCGTTGTTTTCGGCGCGTCAAGCGGCATCGGAAGATTGACCGCACTTGAAATGGCAAAACGTGGTGCGAAGGTCTGTGTCGCGTCGCGAAGCGTCGAGGGTTTGAAAAGTTTAGTCGAAGAAATTGAAACGGACGGCGGCGAGGCTTTTTATGTGGAAGCTGATGCCGCCGATTTTGAGCAAGTTAAAGCGGTCGCCGATAAATGCGCCGAACGCTACGGCAGAATTGACACTTGGGTTCATAATGCCGGTGCGTTTCTTTTCGGAACGGTTGAAATAACTGAACCGGAAGAATATAAACGCGTGATCGAAGTCAATCTTTTAGGACAAATCTACGGGGCAAAAGCCGCGTTGCCGCATTTAAAGAAAAACGGCGGCGCATTAATTCAGGTAACGAGCGTCGAAGCGATTCGCACCGCGCCGTATCAATCGGCTTATGGTGCGTCGAAACACGGGGTTCACGGGTTTTTGCAGGTGTTGCGCGTCGAACTCGCCCACGATAAAATTCCCGTTTCCGTTACCGAAATTCTTCCCGCCGCGATCAACACGCCGATCTACGAAAAGGGGCGAAACAAAATGCCCTTCAAAATGCGTCCCGTCCCGCCGATCTATCATCCGCAAATCGTGACGGACGCGATTCTTTACGCGGCGGAAAATCCCGTCCGCGATGTAATTGCGGGCGGCGCGGGATTGGGCGTTGTTTACGCCGAAAGAGTTTCGCCGAAAATCGCCGATTTCTTTTCCGAAACTATTGGATTTATTGGGCAAGATGGCGGTGAGAAAAAAACACCCGAACAATTTGAGGATAATTTATTCGCTCCCGTTTCGGGTTACGATACGGTCGAAGGAAATTTTTCTGACGAGCAATTTATGAGCGATCCATACACTTCACTTATTACATCGCCGCGTGCGAAAAACTCTTTACTATTAGGCGCGGTCGGAGTTCTTGGCGGATTGTTAGTCTGGAAAATTTTTAACAAAAAAGGGGAAATATAATGAAGAGTTTGATCACAAAAGATACCTAGAAACTTAGAAAAGAATTGCAGGAAGGAAACGGCAAAGGAAACTGATCAATTATTAAACGAAGCACAGCTAAACGAAAATGAAAGTTCGATCAGTTCTGCCGGAAAAGGTTCTGGAACAGAATAAAAAGCGTCGCAAGTTCTTTCGTGGCTGAAAGCGAAACTTCCTAACATCGTCGAATGGAACGCCAATGCTTTGATGTCGTCCTACAAACTTTTTGACGAAAAAGGCAAAATCAGGGAAAATTTCCGAAAAGCCGTTCATTCTCGTTGCACAGCACACCCTTTTCGACCAAACACGCGCACCTGCCGGAAAACACACGGCTTAGGCATATTGCCACATCCCGAACGGTTCAGATGCCGATATGACCAACGGAATGGAAAATCAGATCGAACGATTTGCGCCGGGATTTCGTGATACAATTCTCGCCAAATCCGTAAAAACGCCCGCCGACCTCGAAAATCACAACGCTAATTACGTCGGCGGCGACATCAACGGCGGCGCGGGGATTTTAAGTCAGATTTTTACGCGCCCTGTTACAAAAATAAATCCTTACGCAATTCCCGCCAAAGGTCTATACATCTGCTCGGCTTCAACTCCGCCCGGCGGCGGCGTTCACGGAATGTGCGGCTATCACGCGGCGGCGGCGTTCACGGAATGTGCGGCTATCACGCGGCAAAAGCGGTTTTACAAAAGGAGTTCGGAAAAAAATGAAAGTTGTTTTTATCTAAAACCTTTTTCGCAGGCGAACTTCAAAACTAAAGACATTATTTCTCTGCGTGACGTTGCTCAAAGAACGCTGTTCATATTGCGCGACGACCGAGATTTTGTTGGAAACGCGGTATTCGAGCGCGAGAACCTGATTTTGATCCTCCGAAAGATTCGTCGAATATGTTACCAGAAGATTTCGATTTATCTGTCTGCCGACCGTCAGACGCGCTGACGGATTAAGTCTTTGACCTGAAATGATCGGATCGAGTTCGAATCTGTTTAAACCGAAAAGTTTGTCGGTCGCGCGGCTTGCCGGATTATTGATAAACGAATCTGTCAAAATTTCCGCTGCCGTGTTGATTCCCGATTGCGCCAGAGTCGGAATTCCCGAATCGGTATTTGCCAAGTTTCCGGTCGTAATTAACGAAATAACATCAGGCTGCGGTAATCCCGGATTCGAGCGCACGGTCGCGTTTAAAGATTCCGTATCGGTGATATTTCCCACCAGACTGACGATAATTTGATAACCTTTAATTTCAGTTTCGGCTTGCAGATTGATATACGGTTCGATGCTCGTGTTCGGTGGAAATTCCAGAGTTCCGCGCTGAACTTCGTAGCGGTCTTTGCGGAAGAAGATCGTTCCGCTATTTGCCGTAATTCTTCCCGAAATCTGCGGAAATTCCGTGTCGCCCGTTACACGCAATGAAGCTGAAGCGGTCAGATCAGCCAGATTATTGCGAACGACGAGCGCGTCGCGTCCTTCGATTCTGATGTCTAATTTGGGAACGCCCAAAAATGATGACGAAGAACCGTCCGAACCCGCGCTCAAAGAACCGCCACCGCCGCCGCGTCCGCTGACAATATCGGCGACATCTATATCTTTTGTATAAACGCTGCGTCGCGCATTGAAAGTTCCGCGAATCAGCGTATTCATCTCATTGCCTTCGCGGAAGCCACTGATTTCGCCTTCCGCGTCGCCCGTCGTGATAAAATCGGGCGGCAAAGGCGCGGTAATGTTCGTGCCGCGAACATTCAGACGAAACTGCTGTAATTTCAAACCTTCGACCAACGCGCCGCCCGAAGCCGTAACTTTACCGCCGCCCAAAAATGCGCTCAAATTTTCGATCTGTGCCTGATTGGAAGTAAAGATGAGGCGACCTTTGATGCGTTCAAAAGAAATTCTTTCCGAACCGATAAATGTTGCCGCTGAAGCATTTTGCAGATCGGCTGTGCCGTTCAGCCTGGCTGTCGCATTAACTCCGGTTAATCTCACGGAAACATTTGCAATGCCGGCAAAAAATGAATTTTTCGAAAGCGCGTTTAACACTCTCAGATTTATGCTTCCGTCAATTGCCAGATTATTTATTCCGTCTGCGGTCAGAGCCTTTGTCCCATTGACGACGATATTCGTGCCGCCGCCGGAAAATTTTGCATTGTCCACGACGACTTCTTTTGAATTGAATTTAACCGAAATCGGTTCGGTGGCAACCAGCGGCGTGTCTTCGATTTGCAATGCAAACTGGCTGAATTCCGCCTCGCCGCTCAGATTATCCGTCGTAAATCCGCGCGTTCCGTCCGCTTTGATGCCTGAAAGATTTCCCGCTATAAAGACATTTCCCGTTGCCGTTCCTGAAACTGACACGCCTTCGGGACGAATCAATGCGATGATCGGCGAAAGTTCGGTGTTATTAAATGTGGTTTCGGCGCGAAACGGCAAATTTTCGTCGGCAAAATTAACGCCGGCTCTAATTTCTTGCGGCTGACCTTCAAAATTTATCGTGAAATTTGTATTAAGTTGCTGGTTTTCCGTTTTTCCGGCAAACGTGATTGAGCCGACCGATCGTTCATCAATGACAAAATTCTGTCCGCTGCCGTTGAAATTTATGTCGTAAGTTTTCGCATCGGAAGCGACTCCGGTTGCTTTTGCTGTAACATCAACAGTTCCGCTAAATACTGGAAGATTCTGACTGTTCGGAATAAACGGACGAACTCGCGCCAAAGCTATACCGTCGCCCATTACATCGAAATTAAACGCCGTCGAATCTGTTTGATAAGTTCCGCTTGCCTTCAAAGTTCCGTCGCCGAATTTTCCGGTAAAACTTTCGAGATTGACGAGATTTCCGCTAAATGTTGCTTTTGCGTCAAAACCGTCAAAAGGTTCGCCGTTGATGGTTCCTTTGCCGGAAGAAATATTCGCTTCGCCCTGCATTTCATTAGGCAAACCGCTCAAATTTAAAGTGCCGGAAGTCTGCGCTTGAAAATCTTTCAAACCGTCAGGCAAAATATCAACGGGCAAAGCCGCAAGCAAATTTCCCGTATTCACATTATTAAGTTTCGCATTGACCGAAATATTATTCGCACCGAAATTCGGAACATTTACGTCAAATGCCAAATTTCCGCCATCGCGTTCCTGCAAAATTCCTTCGCGCAATTCCAAACCGTTCGGCGAGTAGAAAATATTTGTCGCTAATGAACCTAAATTGCGATTTCGTAAGATCAAGGAATCTAAAGATGCACGTCCGCTCAAGGTCGGATTTTCCAGATTTCCCGTCACATTTCCCGTAAAATTCAGGTTTCCGGCAAACTCTGCTTGATAATTGTCTAATTTTGTTTCGAGTTCGGGCGAAAGATTTAAGACTCTGATGATCCGCTCGATTTCGCTCGCATCTGTTGAATTAAGTGCAAAATTCAGATTGGAATCGTTTCCGCTTAAATCAAAACTGCCCGTTGCTTTGAATTCGCTTTTATCGGTATTTAAATTTGCGTAATCAATATCAAAAAGTCCGTTAGTTGCCCGCAAACCGAGTTTTCCGTTGACGGGAACAAGTCCGCGTTCCTGCGTTCCGGCGTTGGCATTAAAATCTGCGGTTAAGTTGCCGCTCGCCGATTTTATGTTTGTGCCGGGAAAATTCAGATCAACATTTCCGGTCGTTTTACCCTCAATCGGAACGACTTTTCCCCCGGAAAGTGCAAGTAATTTTGATAGATCGAGATTGTCGAAAGTCGCTGAAACATTCGATCTGCGGCGATTATTCAGAGCAATTACCGCATTGCCGTTGATGTTGCCGTCCATTACCTGCGCGGTCAAATTGTTGAGCGCAACCTGTTCATTTTCGGCAACGACCGAAGCCCGCGCCGCGCCGAGTTTGACGCTTCCCAAAATTCCGCCGCCGATGCTCATATCCGCGCTGGCACGGTAACGTCCCGACGGTTCGAGAACGAAAACGGGTTTGATGATTTTGACATCTTCCAGATTTCCGCCTTCAGGAACGGCAGATTTGGTCAGCGCGATATTTCCCGCATTTATATCGCCCGAAGTTCCTTCGATTCTGCCTTCTCTGATCGTCAGGCGAACGCCGGCAACATTCAAATTTCCGAGAATCGCCGCGTCCGTCGTAATTTTCGCAACTTTGACATTATTTGAATAAACCTTCGTTTCATTTCCGGCGACGTTTATATTTACGTCATTTGCCGCTAAACCATTAATTTTCGCACTGTTCGCGTCGAGATTGTCGGCTTGCAAATTGTTTGCGTTAATATCGGTCGAATTTTTCAAATCGCGGATTCTGATGTCTTTTGCCGTTATGTTTTTAAGTCGAACGTCTTCGGTTTCCAGAGATTCGGCGCGTGCGCTGTCGGCGGTAATGTCTGTAATATCGCCGCTGTCTTTTATTTTTATATTATTTGCCGTGACATTTCGTGTCATCGTATCGTCCGTTTTCACAGTTCCAGCCGTTGCGTTCGGCGCGGAAACATTGGTTACGCCGTTTGCGTTTGAAAGTTTGACGTTTCGTGTTTGAACATTTTCGAGAGTAAAATCGGGCGAATTGAAAATTCTTGCACGAACATTTCCCAAATCTGCGCCGAGTTGTTTTTCTTTATAATCGGCAACCGCATCTTTGATAAAAAGTCCCGTGATCGTTCCGAGCGGAGTTTTTGCCCCGACCGCTTGAAGTTCGCCGACCCAACGAAAATCCGTTCCCGTGCCGCGAATGTTGCCGACGAGTTGCGGATAATCAATGACAAAATCTTCAAACGTGAGCATTTCGGCGACTGCTTTGCCGTTGGCGTTATACATTGAATCTTCGCCGTCAACCGTTGCATTTATTTTGATCGCTTTCAGGCGAATGTTGTCCGCCGCGAGCGATTCCGAAAAAACTTCGCCTTCAACCTTATATTTCGTGCCTTCGCCTGAAACCGTTCCGGTGAAATTTCCGATGCCGCGAATCGAAGTTCCGAGCGGAAAAATCGTCGAAGTCTGCGTCAGATCAACCGTCGAATCAATTTTCAAGTTATATTTCGGCGATTCCCAATCTTTAACAGTTCCTATTAAAATTGATTCGCCAATCGGCGTTGTGAGTTTAAGTAAATTGATCGTCGCACCTTTATCGTCCGCGATTCCATTAGCTGCGATATCAATCGGTTCGATCTTGCTTTCGTCGTAAGTAAATTGCGATGCGGTCGAAGCAACATCAAATTTATAACGAAGTTGTGGATCGGTTTCCTGCATTGATTCGGCATTTTTATCAATATCGGTAGGATCGAGTTGAACTCTGACATTTTTAGCTTCGGCGGTAATTTTATGCTGAACGTCGTCAATATTTATCAAACCGTTTTTCAGAGAAACGGCGAGCGACGAATATGTAAAATTTATATTATTTTGTTCTTCGACAACCTGAACTTCCTTAAAGTTTGAATCACCGTTTGCATCGAATTTTACAAACGCCTCAAAACCGTCAACATTAGTCGAATCAACATTTATATCGCGCGTCAATTGCCAATCGTAGAGATTCGTAATCGTCAAACCGATCTTTGCATCTTTGATAAAAAAAAGTTTTTCGCCGGTAATTTTATTGTTAAATGTCGCATTTTTGAGTTCGAGTTCGAGCGGCGAAACTCCGACTTGAAAAACATCAGCCGTGAAATTGATATTCATCCTGTCCATTTTCGCGACGAATTGAGTTTTGATGTAATTGTCGAAATAACCCGTGCGGTAAAAAACAGTAATCAAACCGGCAGCCAAAACGAGAACAATTAAGCCTGCGCCGAGCGCAACGCCGACATTCCGCCGAGTAAAATATCGCCGCCGCTGTTCGGTCGGAGATTCTTGCACCGCCGTCTCCGGCGTTTCGCCTTCTTCCTGAATTACTTCAGTTTGATTGTTTTCTTCAGACATTTAATTCACGGAGAGAGTAATTAAATATTAAAAGGGGATTATATATTCGATTTTTCTCTAGTGATTGTAAAACTATTTGGATTAATTAGCCAAACAAGCTTATACAGGTTCGACATTAACTATTTCCAGATCAAACGCCTCAATCGCATTAATGCGCGGCGGATGATTTGTCAGAAGACTGATTTTCTTTACACCGAGATCATTTAAAATCTGCGCTCCGATGCCGTAATCGCGGAATCTGCCGTAACCGGTTTCGCGTTTTGCGTCTTGAAAATCCAGATTTTTCTCCTGCATCACAGCGTAAGTTTGAAGCTGATGAATCAAGTCAAGATTGTGTTCGCGCTGTCTTAAATAAAGAATAATTCCTTTTTTGGCTTCGGAAATTTTTTTCAGCGAATTTTGAATTGC
>JBBSAX010000227.1:0-8146 GCA_038251885.1 Pyrinomonadales bacterium
ACTAATTAGTTGCATAGTTTTTGTCTTTCAAAATAATTGAACCTGAACCTGATAAGGCATCACCTTCAAGCGGTGCAGAAGAAGCATTTTATCGTCTCAAATTTCGATTCGATAAAAATTGATATTGAATTTCAGCTAATCAGTCGGTCAAAACTCGACTTTTTATCATATTTGCCTAATCTCAGATTAACTTCCAACCACCAACTATCAATTCGAGTTTTAGGCGACCGATCTCCGAGTTCTGACCGACTGATTTTCGAGTTTCAGCCGACTGATTTCCGAGTTCTGACCGACCGTTGTAACATTATTCGAGTTCTGACCGACTGATTTATAAAAATTAACTTCTATGAAAATAAGGTCTGAGAGCAGTTTTCGAGTTTTGACCGACCGATTTCCCAATGAAGTCGAGTTTTGACCGACTGATCTTTTGATAAAGTCGAGTTCTGACCGACTGTTTATTATCTCAATAATAAAAGATTAAAACAGATTCGAGTTTTGACCGACTGTTTCTCTATTGTAAACTAGTGCGAATAGACGTTTTAACTCTCATTTTAAAATCGTTATCCGTTTTAACCTCTTCTTAACCTACTTTTAACCTTCTTCTTAACCCGGCAAGTATAAAATGAACTTAAATTTATAAAAATTAGAGAAATCAATTCTATTTAACCAGCTGTTTTTTCGTTCTCGAAGGTATTCCGTCAGGAAAATACTTTTTAATGTTTATTTCAGATGTTCTGCGCTTACCATCCTGATTTGCTTTTATCACCTCATTTACAAACTCGGCGTGTGCAGTAATCTCAAACACTTGATCCGCCAGTTTGTTTTTCCGGCTAACATCATAAACGGGACTAATCGTGAAACTGCCGACAACATTTGATTTAACTAGTTCTTCAACCGACAACTTAACCTCAGCTACTTTATGCTTGAGCAAAGAATCTTGATTTAACCCAAAATCCCGGTATATTGAGTTTACGGAAAAGTGATATGTCTTCTCACTTTCTGCATAAACAAAACTATGAACCAATCGTTTATGCAGAAGCCGAGCAATAGTTGTGCTATATCCCATCAACTTGCGATAATTAACCAGTCTGTAAGTATTATTCTCAATCGCCGCAGTTACTTGAGGTGAAAATTTTACATAAGTGTATTCCTCTCCATTTCGCCCGCGAAAACCATAAGCCTCGACCGGATGGAAATTATCATTAAGTTCGGATTGACCTTCTTCCCGCAGTTCAACTGAAGATTTAAAGAGAATTTCAATCGCTTCCTCAATTTGAGCATATGAATAGCTATGTCCCTGCTCAGCTAATTCCACCTGCAAAGCATTTCTGGTATAAATCACGGTAAATTGATTGTCCAAATAAACCGCCTGCGCTCTGCGTCCATCCGCTGCCATTTTGAGCAATGCGTCTTCCACTAATTCTTCACGCTTTCCCATATACGCATCACGGTCTTCGCCAGTAGCGTCTTGAATTCGCGCCGGAGTTACCTTCAAATAATAATTCTTCTTTTGATAAACAAAACGCCTTTCAAAACTAGGCAGAAACTTTCCCTGAATACGTTCAACCTTTCCATAAACTTTGCTCGGAATAATTCCATAAAGCTTCAAGGTATGCGAATATTCATCACGATCTGCTTTAAATAACTCAAATAAACTTAACTGTTCCGGTATCGTAACCTGTTGCTCAGAAAACTTCTTGAGTTTTGAATCTTTAGTCAATTTTTTTTTAGACATGAAAATAAATCCTCGTAACCAATCATCTCAAAACCCAACTAAACAACCATCCAGTTAATAAAATAAAACATTCAGCAAAAGAAGCCGGGCTTCACTTTGCCTTCCATTTAATTCTATCAATTCCTTAGACTGTTAAAAACTTGCTCTGAAAAATGTCGGTGTAAAAACTTACACATTTTAACATCAATTTACCGGAAATAAGCTAAAAGCCGAGAGAGATAGAGTATTTTCTCATCAAAAATTCAAATACTTTAGGAAAAAAAATGGATTTTCAGAAATCAGTTTATCGGGCGAAAAAATGTCGGACGAATAGCTTACTTGAAGTTTTAGTTTTGAAGTTTCCACATTTTTAGAATGTGATCACCCTCCAAATTCTTACTTTTTAGCCAATTTACAAGTCGAGATCGGGCAGCAATTTTTTCTCGAATCGGAACGTCCTTATTATTTTCTTCAAGATTCAAATAAATTCGATGCTTATTTCTACGCTCCCAATCAGAAAATTCACTCCGATCACGTCGCCCGAAGCCTTCGCGCAAGACCGTATATGGCATATTTTCCTTGACGGCTAGAGAGCCAACGGCATTCATAAATGGTTCAGTCGAATGTTCAAAAGCGGGCTTGTCTTTAACATTGCCACACTGAAAGGTCATATATGGGCCAACATAAGTTTTTCCGTCGGGTTCACGCTCGCGTTTTAATCCTTCGCAAACAAACCTCGCCCAAGTCAAAATTTCCTCCAATCGCTCAAGGCTACCGGAAATAAATTTGTAAGGTTTTCTGGTTTGTTCTTTTTCAAAATATATCGAATAAGGGCTGATGAGGATTGGATTAACGCTCTCAATGAAATAGTCACCTAGTTTTACAATTTGCAATTCAGAAATTTTGCCATCGAAAAACTCTGCTGACAAATCGTGTGTAAACCATTAATGTTCGTGAGAAGCTGTGATGTTTCGGATTTGATTCATCAACGAGCCTTCGGCTGAAGCAAGTTGGCTAAAAAACGATAAACTGACCAAACCGATGCCGCAAGCGAAATAATGAATCCAAAACTGTGCTCCGTTGTTATGCAACAAAATAGCAACTTGGTGATGACTTTTCCGGCAATCGAAAAATAATTTCCCGTTTTTATCGAGCCGCGCCGCTTTCAAACCTTCTTTCAATTCTTTGGTATTTGACGGAATTTTCGGCAAATACAAACAGGGCTGTTTCCGCGCTCGTTCGGTGAGCAATTCCCTTTTTTGGTTATAAATCAGGAAATTCAAAAGCTCTCGGATGGGTGCGGCGGAAACAGCGAGAGTTTTCGCCGGACTCGGCTTACAAATAATATTTTCGTTCATCTGTTTGTGAATCATTAAAAGGAAGTCAGCCATTCAATTTTTTCGGTTTCTACTTTCATCGCCGCAAGTCTTTTGCGAAGTTCGATCATTGCCAGCATTTTTTCGCGCGGCGGTATTTTAGCGGAATCGCTCAATGAAATAGTGATTGATTCGCAGTTCATTGAATAACCGGAATAGCGGTCATAACAGCCGTCGTTGTAATCGTAACTATGTCCGGCAGGTTTGAAATATCCGCAGGCGATTTCAACCAATTCGGCGAGCCGCTCCGAGTAATAGCTGCAATCACTCAAGCCTGCCGCCTCACAATCGGTTTCCGAATCAATAACCAAATAATCATCCGGGTTGATAATTTTTCTCTCCGTCAAAACGCATAATTCTAAAAATGATTTGAGTTCATCAGTATCGCCTTGCTGACAGATAAATTCTTTGCCCCACTCACTTTCATCCTCGAAAGATCGGAAAAAAGGGTCTTCGAGCGTTTGATTTATTTCTTCCCAAAATAATTCTTCGAGTCTTTCCGTTGCTACTTCCTGACGAATCTTTTCAATTTGCGTGCTGTCGGAACTTATACATACGCCCTGTAACTCAATTTCGGATTTAACGGCTTCTTCGATTTCTTTGCAGAGAGTCTGAAAATCGCATTCGTGCGCGAAATCCTCCGAATCGGAACAGTAATCCGAATAAAAAATCGTTCCAGTGCCATCGCCTTTAATCTCGAACCGATAACGCGCTTCGCCGGTTGAAAAACCGCCGCTAAGAGTTATTACATCCGGCTGTTTTGAGTCGTTTCGGCTTTCGACAAAACTAACTTTCGGCAATACTTCTGTAACTGCTGATTCAAACATAACCTTAATTTTTTGAAATGTGGTGAAATCACGTAGCGACCGCAGACAATCCGTTGAAGCATTGTTCTTTTCCCCAACTTTCAAACTCAAACTCGGACATTACCCGTGTTCCATCTTTTTGGTAGAGATTTTCGCGCTCGCTCAAATCTCGACCTATCGTTTCATCCTGATAATGGTAATCAATTTCAGCGTAACCCGATTTTTCCAACTCATCGCTGATTTCTTTGACCTTTTCGGATAAATACTCTTCAAATTCCTCGCGCAACGCAGGAAGCGCGATTTTTAAACGTGCCGGCAAATCATCTTCTTCCAGTTCGTTTTCAAAATCAATTTCAACCGTCATCGAATTGCGGTGATGATACCAACCATTTGCACCCGTAATTTCGATGGAAATTTCGTCCCCCGCTTTTTCCAATCTTTCAATTAATTTTCTGGAGTTTAAGTCTTTTGCTTTAAGGTCATCCGTATAAACTCGTCCGTAAAACGCCACGCCGTCGCCCTGGCAATACCCCAGACTCCAAAAAACTTTGACGACTTCAAATCCTTTTTCCGCTAATTGATTCTGAAAATCCTCCGTTAAAAATGCTGCGTCATCGTCATCGAAACGTCTTCCGCTGTTTCTTTCATTTTCAACGGCAAATTCTTTTGCCTGTTGACTCAGTTCATCAAAAAATCGCAGTCCTTTCGGGCGGTTCGGCGTAAGATTATATTTTTGGCGTAATGCGGATAATTTCATTTGAAAAAGAACTATTTGAGTTTAATCTGATTGCCCCAAGGTGCGTTTCCCGCAACACCGTGAGTTGCCCAAATCACCGGAAAATTCGGTTCATCGCCCGTTTCGCCAAACAAATCGGTCAGATAAATGAGCGCGTCCGGCGTAAACTCAGCGGCGGCTGTAATTAACGGGCGAAAATCCGTTCCGCCACCTCCGGTATAAGTTTGCCGTTTAAGTTCGCTACCCGCTTCGCGCCACTCAATTTCAACGATTTGATGAACTTTCGCATCGCCGATTATCAACACCAAATTTCTTTGGTTTGAGTCACAAAGCGCAGCGATTTCGCTTAAAAATCTACCGAGCAAATGAGCATCAATCGAACCCGAAGTATCGAGCGCAACTGCCAACCGGTTTCCGCGTTTTTTGATGACATCGGGCGAAAACGGTAGATTTACACCGGCGCACGATTTGTAATCTCTTTCCATTGCCAGCCAACGCCGCGACGGACGCGAATAATTTTTCTGCGTCGTCTCCTGAAAAACCGTTTGCACGAGCGAGCGAAGAATTTGTTCCCAAGGAGTTTCCGTCTTGGGCAATTCGCCGGCAAGTCTCTGAAAAAGTTCGGGCATCGTGCCGCGCAGGAGCAACAAACGTGAAAGCCAATCCCGCCTTGCTTTAGCGTGATCGTTCGCAGAAACTTCAGAATCATAACTTTTAGCCTGAGAGTTTCGATTTTCCGACGTATTTAACGAACGACTTCGCCGTAAATCATTGCGAAGTAAATCCTGTTCATAAACGGCTTCCAAAACACCAATCAAACCCGGCAACCTGCTTACCTGCGCTTTCAAAAAATAATAAAGTTCCTCACAAGACCAACGGTTGGCAAGCGTGAATTCCGCTTTCGTTAAATTGGCAATTTTCCGTGTCTGAGTTGAGATATTAAATGAATAAGGCGGCGAAACTTGATTTGATTCTGCTACTTTTATTTGATTTGCCGAATCTTCGCTTTTTTCGAGCGACCACCAGATATTTTCCAATGTCCACGCATCCGGCGGTGTTTTGAGTCCCGTCAGGTTTTCGAG
The DNA here is from genome assembly GCA_038251885.1 of Pyrinomonadales bacterium. GTDB lineage: Bacteria > Acidobacteriota > Blastocatellia > Pyrinomonadales > Pyrinomonadaceae > JAHCHG01. The sequence continues at coordinate 5,715 of JBBSAX010000227.1, forward strand.
TGATTTGTTGATAATCGCATCGGCGGCGATATTCAAAAGCTGCGGATTAAATTCGGCATCGTGTTTCTCCAAAGTTAGGAATCTGTTCGGATGACATAAAGCAATGTGTAAAATCTCGTGCAAACAGATGAATCGGCGTTCTTTATCCGAAAAAATTTCATATTCCTTTCCGGCATAAATCGTGTTGCCATCGGTAAAAGCAATCGCGTTTTCATCCGTGTCGGCAAAATTACACCACAGCGCGAGACTCGCCAGTCCCGGTAAATATTCAATCGCCGCTTCCAGATCGGCACGCATCCGCCGCGAATCGGTTTTGGCTAATCTTGTTTGCATTTTGTTTAAAATTTAGGGGATTTTAGAAAATCAAGCGGTTTGAGTAAGTTGTTTTTCGGAAGCAACTTCATTATTTGACTTCTGTTGAATGGCTTCTTCCCGTTTCTCGTTGTAACGCCAAAAGGCTTTGGAATTTTCGACTTTCCAGCCTTCTTTCCAGACTTTATCAAGCAACAAACTTCCCGCCATTGTTTGCAAATCGCGCATCGGCAACAGCGCGAAATTTTCGCCCGTTTGTTCATCGAAACGATTGATGAGTTCGAGCAGTTCTACTGCTGTTTCTTCAGTTGCTCTCGTTGCAATTGCAAACGAAAGCGCATAAATTCCGTTGAGAGTTGCGGGCAGATGCTGACCCATTTTATCAGGCGTTTTGCGCTGGATTTCCAGTAATTCATCAACCGACTTCATATTTTTAATTTCTTCCGCCAGCATCATAAATTCCGCCGCTGTTCCATCGCCGATAATTCCGGCAACGGCAATTTGGCGTAAATTTTTATCGGCGCGTCTTAAAACCTCATAAACATCCGAAACTTTTTTCCACGACGCGGGGCGCGGGTAAAGCTCGTGTTTTTGCGTCCGCGCGGATTCTTCGCCCGAAAGATGTTGCGGAAAAACTTTGAGAAAGGCGAGAACTTCCGGGATGACACCGATTTTGATGAAATGGTTTATAGTCGCTTCCAATGTCGGCTCAATGACAATATGAAGCAGACGACGATTTGCCGCCGCACCAAGCCCGCGAGCGTTTGCCATATCTTCGGGACGATTGCCCGCCGCGACAATAATCCAATCGTCGGGAATTTTGATTTCGCCTTGGCAGCGTTCTTCTAAAATTCCCAAAACCGCACTGCGCGTATCATCCGGCGCGAGCGAAATTTCATCAAAAAACAAAACAACCGGCTTTTTATTAATAGCGGGCGCAAGAAAAGCGGGCGGATAAAAAACCGTCTGTTTGGTTTCGTGGTCAAGTGCGGGCAGTCCGCCGATGTCCGTCGGCATTTTTTGGCAAAGCCTGATGTCGCGCAAGTTCGCATTTAGTTCGTCAGCGAGTTGGCGAATCGTTTCAGATTTGCCGACTCCGGTTGCGCCCCAGAGCATAAAACTGATTTGCAGGCTGCGAAGCTGCTTGATTAAATTTTTGGCTTCGTCCGGCGTGCAGGAAATTGTGTTTATCATATTTAATTTTTAATTTGTTCTTCACTTAAACCGTCAATTTCACATCGGAAATGAATTTGTTTTTCTTCCCACATCTTGCGGCATTCATCCTGAACAGCCGGATGCCATAACTCACTAATTTCGGTGAACGGCGTATAATTTTCACGCGCCCAACGTCTGAAATCAGCTTCTTCGTCTTTGGTTAAAAATCGAAACATTTTTTCTCCTATTCGGTAACTTTTAATCAATCTGCGCTTCTGCTAACCGCTTTTTTTCTGAGTATTTTCCGCGCATCCAATCGGTTTCGGTGGTTCGCGCTATAATTTCCGCCGGAGAATAAATTACCTTCATTCGCCCAAAAATTACCCGCTCGAAAACTTCGCGGGTGGCAATGATCTGTTTTTTGGAATTTACTTGGTTGGCGTGGGTTGAATTTTTAGTCAAGGCAACACCAAGCAGTTTTTCGGCTAAGAAAATGGCGAAGGAATTATGCGAAAAGAGTATGGCGGCGGGATGAGTTGAATTTTGCAGCGGAAAGGCGAGAAATGATTTGATAGCAAAAATGTCTTTGTCTGAAAGATTAAAGGCATTTAATAATTCTCTTTCGCCTTTCACTGTATCATTTTCAATTTGCTCCCGTTTTTTCGCTAAGGGGAAGCGATAGCAACGGAACAATTTTTTACTATCTTCGCTTAAAGATGCTTAAACCCAATTTCAATAAGGACTGTGGAATTTGTTTAACTTGAGTTATTTCAACACTTATTCGGAGTCGTAGTTAATTGAGTGGACGGCGTTGTTTTCCAGATTGTCCAAGCCTTTGTTGTAGATCATCAGAGTTTCCACAGACTTATGTTTGCTCATATTCAGAATCGCCGTAACCGGAACATTTTGCTGAAATGCCTTGGTGATCGCCGTTCTTCGCAGGTCGTGTGGAGCGAGTTTGCCGA
>JBBSAX010000228.1:0-7971 GCA_038251885.1 Pyrinomonadales bacterium
AGATTATTTTGACAATCAAAGGCAGAAACGCGAGTGCAAACGAGCGTGTCAACCCCCGAACTTTTGGCACGCTCCCTCGCGGTCGCGTTTCTGCCTTTTTTGTCAAGATAACCTTACTTAAATTTGTTGGGGTGCTTAAGTGCAATTTCTCAAATATTTGCCAGTGTGGAGTCCATAAAATAAGTCTTTGGTTTTTATCACCGCTTTTCAAAATTTTGGCTGATTCATGAAGTTCTTTGTTATCCATTTCTGTTCTTTTTTTATCAAAGCACTCACACATAATTAAGTTATACCAAGTTGCGTAAATAAGATGATGTAGAAAACTAGATGCGAGGCGGAAACGCGACATGAAATGAGCGTGCTGTTAGTGTTATTGAACACGCTCCTTTGCAGTCGCGTTTCCGCCATTTAATCATTCTTTTCACGCAACTTGGTATTAGATTGACCGGAGCGCAGGCGGTTACTTTCCTGCGAGTTTTTCTTTATAATTTGATACACGCAAGCAAGGAACCACCTGCGCTCCAACTGCAAAATAATTCAGTCATACATATTTTTGTGTGAGTGCTTAACGCGAGATATTTCAAGAAGTTAGAGAAAGATAATTTAATCGCCGACAACAGAATCGAAATAATCTGGCTGCCGACATATGCGCCGAATTTGAACTTAATCGAGAGAGTATGGCGTATTTATGAAGAAAAAAGTGTTGAAAAACAAATTTCACGGAACAGCAAAAGGATTCAGGGAAAAAGTAGAAGAATTTTTCGATAACATCTCAGACCGCAAAACAGAGTTAGAAACACTTCTAAGTCTGAATTTTGGCGTGATTAAATTTTCGCATTCCATTTTCTAACGGGTTTAGAAAGCTGAAATTGGTTTCTATAACGCCGTAATTTATCACCCGGAAGTTCTAGATTGAAAGCCATAGTTCTATTTTAATACTAACCTTCATTAACCTTCAAAACCACCAGAAAAGCTCCTTGCGGGATTTTTACTCTGCCGACTTTTACTCAATTTTATCGTTTTCGTCAGGCTCGACTTTTGGAACTTTACTTAATGCTTTTAGAAATTTTTCACGGCTTCCGCGTTTAGCTCTTTCTTTTAGATATTCAATCGTTGCCCAAGCCGATGCTTTTTCGGCGATTGCTGATGAAACGAATTGGTCAACTGTAATTCCTTCTTTTTCAGAAAGTTCGCGCACTTTTTTGAGCAAAGATTCGGGAACAGCTACATTTTCTATAACAGTCATTTTATTTCTCCGATAATCCTTAAAAAATCACTTGGTTTGATTGCTTTGATGCCGAAATTTTCGGCTTTGGCAAAATCTTTTATGTTGAAAGTTACGATATAATCGCAATTGCTTTCAACCGCGAGTTCCAAAACAAAATCATCTTTCGGATCGCGCAAAGTCGGTCGCCAAAGATAGAAAATCTCTCGCAAGTTTGCATTTTGACACAAAAAATCAAGCACGTCATCAACTTCTTGATGCGTTGATTGCAAATTCATTGCGGGACGTTTCAAAACATCTTCATATTCCAAAACGAGCGCAACAGAAAGATTTATTTGAAAACGTGAATCTTCAATCAAAGATAAAAGCCGAAAAGACGCGCCAAGTTGAGAACGTAACGCTGAAAATAGAACATTTGTATCTAAAATGATTTGATAATTTCTAACTTTCATTCACCTTCAAAACTGCCAAAAATGCTTCTTGCGGGATTTCTACTCTGCCGACTTTTTTCATTCGTTTTTTGCCTTCTTTTTGTTTTTCGAGGAGTTTTCTTTTTCTGGAAATGTCGCCGCCGTAGCATTTGGCGGTGACGTTTTTGCCCATTGCTTTGACGGTTTCTCTGGCGATGATTTTGCTGCCGATGGCGGCTTGGATCGGGACTTCAAACATTTGGCGCGGGATTAGTTCCTTCATTTTTGCGGTGACGAGTTTGCCTTTTGCTTCGGCGGTTGTGCGATGCAAAACGAGAGAAAGCGCGTCAACGGGTTCGCCGGAAACTAATACGTCGAGTTTAACGAGATTACTTTCTCTGTAATCGGAAAAATGATAATCGAGTGATGCGTAACCTTTGGAAACGGATTTCAAACGGTCATAAAAATCAAGAACGATTTCGTTAAGCGGCAATTCATAAACTAGCATCACACGATTTTCGGTAATGTATTCAAACTTTTTCTGTATGCCGCGTTTTTCGTCTAAAAGCGACAGAATTCCGCCGAGGTAATCATCGTTAGTCAAAATTGTCGCTTCGATAAAAGGTTCTTCGATCTTGTCAATTTTTCCCGTTTCCGGCATTTTTGAAGGGCTATCAACTTCGACAACCGTTCCGTTTGTCGTCGTCACGCGATAACGAACGCCGGGAGCGGTCGTAATTAAATCGAGGTTGAATTCTCTTTCAAGACGCTCTTGAATGATCTCCATGTGAAGCAAACCGAGAAAGCCGCAACGGAAACCGAAGCCCAAAGCCGTCGAAGATTCGGGTTCGTAAAAAAATGAAGCGTCGTTGAGGCGAAGTTTGTCCATCGCGTCGCGCAGGTCTTCATATTGCGCTGAATCTATCGGATAAAGTCCGGCGAAAACCATCGGTTTTACTTCCTTAAAACCGGGAAAAGGTTTTTCGACAGGTCGCGCGGCTTCCGTGATCGTGTCGCCGATCTGCACGTCGGCGACGGTTTTGATCGAAGCGGTTAAAAATCCGACTTCGCCGACACTTAATTTATCAATTGGTGTCGGAACAGGACGATTTACGCCGAGAGTTTCTACCAGATATTCGCGTCCCGTGTTGAAGAATTTTATTTTGGTTCCTTTTTTAATCGTGCCTTCGATGATGCGAAAAAGCACGATCACGCCGCGATAACTGTCATACCAACTGTCGAAAATCAGAGCCTTGAGCGGCGCATCTTTGTCGCCTTTCGGCGGCGGAATTTTTTTGACAATCGCTTCTAAAACATTTTCGACTCCCAAGCCGGTTTTCGCGGAAGTTTCAACCGCTTCGCTCGCGTCCAAGCCGATGATGTTTTCGATCTGTTCTTTAATCCGTTCAGGTTCGGCGGACGGCAGATCAATTTTGTTGAGAACCGGAATCAATTCCAAATCATTTTCAAGTGCCAGATATGTGTTGGCAAGTGTCTGCGCCTCAACGCCTTGCGACGCATCAACAACGAGCAATGCGCCTTCGCACGCCGAAAGCGAGCGTGAAACTTCGTAAGAAAAATCAACGTGTCCGGGCGTGTCAATCAAATTCAAAATGTAATCTTTGCCGTCTTTTGCTTTATAATCGAGACGAACGGCGTGAGACTTAATTGTAATTCCGCGTTCGCGTTCCAAGTCCATATTGTCAAGGAGTTGCGCTTCCATATCGCGTTCGCTGACGGCGTTCGTCAATTGCAGAATGCGGTCAGCGAGCGTTGATTTTCCGTGGTCAATGTGGGCGATGATTGAAAAATTTCTGATGTTATCCGAGTTCATAAAATAATGTTTAAATCCAACAAAAATACTGATAATAGAATAAAACTTAACAATAACAAAACCAAACAAACTTCGCACTTTTGAAATTTTAAAGAAAAATTGTCAAAACTGAATCCGATAGCATCTTTCTGACGAAAGAAACGATTGTAAGACAAAATTTAGTATTATTTGCTAGGAATATTAAAAAATACCTGTAAGAGATGTCCCCCAATATCTCAACCCTACGAGCAAAAAACTCTGACTGATCAACAATCAGTCTAAAAAAATTATCTGTGTGTGGTACTGCACATACAATTTTTTTTCAAAATTGTTTATTCTAAATTAGTTGAAATATTTTATTTGGTTAATCTTTAGGAGGATTAAAAGATCATGATGCGAAAAATGAAATGGCATAGTTCTATAGCTGTGTCGATATTTCTTGGTGTGTTTTTTTTCGCCGGTTTAATAGAAGCTAATGCCGCAACGATTTACGGTGTTACTTCTTCGAATCAGCTTGTGCGTTTCGGTGCGACTTCACCGGGAAATGTCACGACGGTCGGTGCAATCACCGGCTTGCAATCGGGTGAAAATGTTTTAGGAATAGATTTTCGTCCAGCGACGGGGCAACTCTATGCCCTCGGCAGTAATAGCCGAATTTATACAATTAACAAACGAACCGGCGCAGCGAGCTTCGTCGGAACTTTGACCACAACTTTGGTCGGAACTAATTTCGGTTTCGATTTTAATCCCGTGGCTGATCGTATCCGCATCGTTTCCGATGCCGATCAGGATTTGCGGGCTAATCCCGATACCGGCACGAATGTCGTTGACGGAACTTTAGCTTACGCGGCGGGTGATCCGAATGCCGGACAAAATCCGAATGTTACGGGCGCGGCATATATCGGCAGTTTTATTGGAACTACTTCAACGACGCTATACGACATTGACTCAAATCTCAATGTTTTGGTTTTACAAAATCCGCCGAATAATGGAACGCTGACCACGGTTGGTGCGCTCGGTGTTGATCCGGCAAATGTTGTCGGATTCGATCACACAGCAGCAAGCAATACTGCTTATGCATCCTTGAATGTCGGCGGAAGTTTGGGCTTTTATAATATTAATTTGACGACCGGTGCAGCAACTTTAATCGGTGCGTTCGGTAATCAAAACATCACGGATGTATCGGTTGAAATCGGTTCGTCCGAAGGTTTGACGGCTTACGGTTTGGGACCGGCAAATCAATTGGTTCAATTCAGCACCAGAAATCCAAATGTCCTTACAAGATCGGTCACAGTTACCGGACTTAATATTGGAGAAACACTTCTCGGCATTGATTTCCGTCCGGCGACCGGCGAACTTTTTGCTTTCGGAAGTGATAGTCCGAGTGCAATCAGCAGAACTATTTATTCGATAAATCCGTCAACAGGTGTTGCTACGCCGCGTGGTACGCCGAATCAGCCGATTTTGGGCAAAGATTTCGGATTTGATTTTAATCCGACGGTTGACCGTCTTAGAATTGTTGATGAATTAGATGAAAATCGTCGGCTTGTTCCCGACACGGCGGCTACAACAGTTGATGGAACATTGCTTTACCCACCGGGCGACGCAAATGCCGGACAAAATCCGAACATCGTTGCCGCAGGTTACACAAACAACTTCGGCGGTGCAACTTCGACTGTGCTTTATGATATTGATTCCAATCTGGATATTCTCGCTCAACAAGTTCCGGCAAATAACGGAACATTATCAACAGTCGGTTCGCTGACTTGGAACACGACGGAAAATGCCGGTCTTGATATTGTTCGCGGAAGTAACAGGGCGCTTGCCTCTCTCGAATTAGTGGTTGGCGGAAATGCCGCCGGAAGATCAGGTTTATATGAAGTTGATCTGGCAACCGGAACAGCTGCTTTTATCGCTCCTATCGGAACAAGTTTCCCGATTATCAGTTTGGCTGTCGGAATAGGATCCGGTGTTAATCGTTTTGATCTTGACGGCAACGGTTTAGCTAATTATGCGGTTTTCCGTCCGAGCAATAATAACTGGTATATCTTGCGTCCGAATGGAGTCACACAGAATTTCGGGTTTGGCAATGCCAGTACCGATACGTTGACACCTGCCGATTATGATGGCGACGGTATCACGGATGTTGCGGTCTGGCGTAAAACGAACGGAACTTGGTATATTTACCAAAGTTCAACCGAAACATTCAGAATAATTCCGTTCGGGTCAGATGGCGATGAACCTGTCGCCCGAGATTATGACGGTGACGGCAAAGCTGATTTAGCAGTTGTCAGACGCACCGGCGGTAATATGATCTGGTATATTTTCCAGAGTTTGAGCGGAACGGTTCGCATTCAACAGTTCGGTTTGAGCGGTGATTTTACCGCACCGGGTGATTATGACGGCGACGGACGCTTTGACCTCGCAACCTTTAGAGGTGCGCCGGGCGGACAGGCAACATTCTTTGTTCAGCAAAGTGGTGCCGGATTCAGAGCTGTTCAGTGGGGTTTAGGAAGCGACTTAGTTGTTCCGGGCGATTATGACGGCGACGGCAAAACGGATTTTGCTGTTGTTCGTCAGGGTAATCCATATACTTGGTATATTCTGCGAAGTTCGGACGGCGGTTTCAATAGCGTTCAATTCGGAACAAAACCGCACTACGCAACGCAAAATGATTATGACGGCGACGGCAGGACAGATATATCCGTTTATGATCCGATAAACGGCATCTTCTATGTTTTGCGAAGTTCAAATAATACACAGACACAAGTTTCGTTCGGTCAAAACGGAGATTATCCGATTGCCAATTACGACACTCATTAATTGAATTTTCGATTTCAGATTTGCAGTTCGAGAAAATTTTCTTATTGCAAATCTGAAGTCGAAAATATTTCCAAGGAGAAAAAAATATGAAAAAAGTTTTATACGAAAAAAGTTTGAAAATGATACGCATTTTCTTTGTTTTAACACTTTGTTTCGGACTTACCGGATTGCAGACATTTGCATCCAGCCACTCCGAAGCACCGCTTATCAGTATGGATAGATATGCTGATAATACGGATACTTACGCTTTCCGCAGCGTTGAACCGGGGCGCGAGGGTTTTGTTACCTTAATTGCCAATTACATTCCGTTTCAGGAACCGTCGGGCGGACCTCAGTATTATCGCTTTGATGATACGGTTATGTATGAAATCAAAATTGATAATACGGGCGACGGGTTCGAAGATATTGTTTATCAATTCCAATTCACGACCCGCACCTTAAACGGTGATACGGTTCTCGGAATGTCAACGGTTAATCAAGATGCAGTCATCAGTTCATTGACTGATATTGATTACAATATGCCGCAAACTTATTCCGTAACTCGTGTGAATACATCGAGAGGCAGACGCGGAGCATTTCTCGGCGGTGGTTTTATTGTTCCGCCAAGCAATATCGGACCGCGCGTAACACCGAATTATGAGCAAAATCTGGGACAACCAGCAGTTTATAATTTACCGCTCGGTAGCAGAGTTTTCGCCGGACAGCGCGACGAATATTTTTACATTGATGTTGGTAGTATCTTTGACGGATTGAATTTAAATTCAATCGGCGCAAGCGGTGGCATTGATACGACACAAGGCTATAATGTAAATACAATTGCCATCGAAGTTCCGATTGAAGAATTAACCAGATCGGGCGCAGTTCCGGCAAGTCCGACCGCTTCTGATGCAGTTGTCGGCGTGTGGGCAACTGCCAGCCGACGTTCGACCAGAATTATCAATGCAGACGGAACGCGCAGTAGCGAAGGCGCGTGGAGACAGATTTCACGTCTCGGCAATCCGTTAGTTAATGAAGTCGTAATTCCGCTGAGATTAAAAGACGCGTTTAATTCGCTTTCACCTCAAAGCGATGCAGTTGCCGCGCCTTTTGTTCAAGACCCGGAACTCGCCCGTTTAATGAGTTTGGTGTTCGGAATCAACGTTCCGCCGCCGCCGAGAAATGATCTGGTTGCGATTTTTGCAACTGGAATTCCTGTAAATCCGATAACCGGACCAAATTACACGACTTTCCTTTCCGACGGAGTTCCGCACGAATACTTGCGGCTCAACGTTGCAATTCCGATTACGCCGATTGCAAATCAGAATCGTCTCGGTTTGCTCGGCGGCGATGTCGCCGGTTTCCCGAACGGTCGCAGACCTTTTGATGACGTAACGGACATCGCACTTCGTGCAGTTGCGGGCGGAACACCGTTCACACCGGCAACAAACGTCGCGCCGAACAACGCGCTCGGTGATGGTGTCAGTTCAAACCCGGAAGGTCCGTTGCTGACGCGTTTCCCATATTTGCGTACGCCGAATCAAGGTAATCAGCCGCGTACATCAAACCAACCACCAACCACAGTAAAAGGCGGCGAATCGCTTATTCCTGTGGTCAACAAAGACGGCTTATTTAATTAATTTGCCGAATATAAAACCGGAACGGAAATTCAATTTCCGTTTCGGTTTATTTAAAAAGTTATGAAAAAATTTGCTGAAAAAAAA
>JBBSAX010000229.1:0-7948 GCA_038251885.1 Pyrinomonadales bacterium
CAAGATTGTATTCAAAACATTAAACGCCTGAAAATCCTTTTTCATCTCGCCCGTATCGAGATACGCCGGAACAAACTCCGCATTCGAATCAACATACTGCAAAACCTTCTCGACAAACGGCACGGATTTATCCTTCATCTTCGCCAACGCTTGCTTATCTGCGGATTCAAGCGCAATCAGATACGGCGCAAGTTTGTCATTCAAAGTCTGCACGGCTTTGTTTATATCATCAATATCCGCCTGTGAAATCTCGATAGAAATGCGGTTTTCGTTCATAATTTATTTCTCCTTTAGGTTGACCAATATAAAACTTGCTAAATATACTATGCAGATAATTAATCACAGTTAATTATGACGTTTCTCTAATAGCTGTTTCGTTTTACTGGCAGCAATCTGTAATCTCTCGCTACCATTAGGAAACTTTGATTTTGTACTGGCTTCTTCTAATAACAAAATACATTTAAATAAATCGGCTAGATGAATTTGTTGAATCGCATACAAAGCATTCTCGCTTTTTATAGAATCTGCTTTTTCGTTTTCAATTATCTCTATCAATCCCGGCACAGAAGAATCTCCAATTTGTATTAATGCGCCTAAAGCAGGATATTTGGAAGACTTAGAAATTAATCTAAATCCAACTGGTGAATTTTCCCATTTATCTTCAACACGATAATCAATCAAATTAAGCAATTGTGGAATTGCTTGTTTAATTTTCAAGCCGCCAATTTTTTCAAAAATCTCAACAAACTCGTCTTGGTGATTAAGTTTCAAATTATCATCACTCAATTTTGAGATTATCTCTTCATTTTTACTCATTTCAGTCTGTTTTTCTCTAATTGGCAAATTTTGTGCAAAAATAAATTGTCCCCCCAAATAAACCAGAGATAAAAGAATTCCGACAAATCCACTAAATAACGCCGTCTTAAATAGAATTCTCATAATCATTGAGCTATCCCCTTTTTTATTTCCTTTATCAATTTTTCTTTATTAGTTTTAATTTCAACTGCGCCGCGAAACCCGTCAACCACTAAATAACTTTCTTTATAAGCGAAAGGTTTTCTGACATTTTTGCTATTTGGTTTAAATTCAATCGTTTCTTTACCTTCTTCTAACTGTCTGTCATCATTAGGCTTTAAAAAAAGCACATATTCCCTTCCTTTAAGCATTGTCGGATCACCTATCCCCGGAACTCCGCTAATCCAATAAAGAAAAATATTTATATACTCATTTTCTCCGATTTTTTCAGTCTTGATTTTTCCTTTGAGTTTTTCTTTTACTTTTACACGAAATATTCTACCGACATAAATTTCGCTTTCACTTGGAGCAGAGCCATCAGGATTTAGTTTAAACTTTTCAGGTCGTATTACCATATAATCATCTTCTGCCGTTCCGACAATAACTACCCTACTATGATCAGCTAATTCTTCCCAATATTCTTTAGCAACTGACTGTCCTGATACTTCTAAAGAGATTAAAATAACAAACGAAATGACTGCAACTACTTTACTTAGCATAATAATATGTCCTCCTCTTATTGTTTTAACGCGGACACTGTTCTTGAAATACATAGCGTGGAGCAATTAGGTCTGAAACTGCATAGGCTTCCATTTCAGCTTGTGGAAGCCGTTGCCGTAAAATTATATCTTGCTCCCTACGCCAACCTTCTACAGCCTCAAAAGCCATTTGTTCTAAAACTTGTTTGTTTGAGTTAGAAAGTTGGTATAGACGCGGCATAACATCGTCTATTTGATATAAATCTGAATAGATTCCATCACCAGTATATTGTTGTTCGTGAACTTGTTCGTGCCTACGAGTTTTATTATAAAACTGGCTGGTTTCAGGAGTTCTCATCATAATTGGACTTAGGACCCTAGTTAAACTTCCACGTCCGACTATCACCCAAACACCTCTTGAAATGTCATATGCCGTGTCAAGAGTGCCAGCTGGAGCTAGAGTGGTCGGAGCAAGAGCTTGTCCGCCCCAATTTGTTCCAACACTTACAGTAAAAGGTGCTTGCTCAGTTATTGGACTTCCATTTTGAAAAGTAACTTTTACTTTTATAGTGTATTTACTGTTAAGGCTTGGACATGGAATATCAGGTTTGGCAAACCAATGTGCTTTTGCCATAGTAGTTGCCGTTGTTGGATTGGTGAAATTCACTTGCGGATTGTTTCCTCCGCTTGTCGGCTCAAAACTCCACTGATAGCTGGTTGGAGTTCCATCCTCCACGCTGACACTAAATTCTACTGTGTCCCCATCCAGCGCGGCTTTTGGAACATTGATTGTTACTCTAGGTCTAATATCACAACTTGCATCGCAATAAGTTGGCGCATTGGCTTCATCACAGCAATATTCATCCCCTGCATCCTCAGCGGTGCAATTGGTGTAATAAATACCTTCAACAAGCCCCGAAATAGTTGTTGTTCCGACACCAACGCCCGTCGCCAATCCGGTTGAATTTATAGTTGCAACCGACGTGTCGGAAGAACTAAACGACACATTATATTCGGTTGGAAACGGATATAAAGGATTCCCGTAACAATCTACATCATATTCGATAGCGATGAACGGATTCGTATCGCCGATAAATCCGACGACACTGTATGGCTCAAGGCGGGCATCAATGATGCTGTTCGGACAACATCTGCCGCAAGCCGAAGTGCTGCTCAGTCCATTGACCAAGTCCGCCTGTTCGATTCTGCCGATTATGTCGCGGCTTCCTGTTCCGTTGACTGACCAATATGCTTTTCCAGCGGTTGCGGTTGGCGGAATGGTATTGCCGTTGATGTCCGGCGTTTGTTCATCTCTGATTTTGCGTATGTCGTAGGCGATGACTTGTCTTGCCTGTAAAGTTTTGACACCCAAAACATAGCTTCCGCCTTCATAATCAATTTGAACGGTATATTTCCGCGTTGCATCCGTAACATTTTGCAGATAAACAATCGCTTTTGAATCACCGTCCAAACTCCACGGATAAGTTCCGGTGCTACTCGAAAGTCGGGAATCTCTAAACGGAACACGGAAAATATTATTTCCGTCTTGGCTGACGCTTTGTGCAGAAACAAGCACCTTTCCGGGCAATCCGTTATGTTCAAAATGCAAGCCGGAGGCAAGCGCATTTGTAATATTGTTGCTTGAAAGCAAAGCACTAATATTTATTTCTTTGACTTCGCCCGCGTTCAGCCAAACATCAGGAATCACAATCTCGCCCGAACTGTTTTGCTTTTTGTATGAAAGATAGCCTTTTAGCCTTACTCTCGTATCGCCGACGTTTCTTGCGACAATTCCCTGTGTCAAAGGTTGACCGTTGATTGCGCCGATTCTTAACCCAACGCCGTCAATCTTTGTAGATTTAGGTTTTGCAGGATCTGAAAATTCGATGACGTTTGAATAGCCGTTTTGAGTATTAAATATCAATCCACGCGCCAGAATTCCGCCTTTCAAACCATTATGAGAAATAGAAATTCCGCCGACTGTAGAAAGCGATGAATTATTTAAACCGACAATTTCATCAATATCAAACACACGGGTTTGATGCGGTTGAAGAAAGATTGTTTTCGGATTTATTTGGTTTGGCGATGTGCCTGTGATTGCAACATTAGCTGTAATCGGGTAAGAGGTTGTATTGTAAACCGCCAAACTCATATTTACGGCAGTCCATTTTGTCCACCAAACACCTTCCAATTTTGTCGAAGCAAAGTATTTGGTTTCGGAAAGTTCCTCGTCAAACATCAAACTCCGGTTTGCATCAACATTCTGCACGACTCCGCCGAGTTCCAATCTTTTGCCTTCATAAGTTACCTGCAAACTGCCTTCGTTAAAATTCGGCGATTGAATATAGTTTCGCAAATTAAAGGCTTTAACTTCTTTTCCGTTCAACACAACTAGAGGCAAATCAAATTGTTCACCTGAAAGATTGAAAAGAGAAACCCGCACCGGCATCGGATTCGGACCTTGATTGCTGACCATCAAAACCGACTCGAAATTTGAGTTTATTCGATAATATGTCGCAGACAAAGTATGTGTTTCAGGCGTTTGATCCGGCAATAATGTTAGTGACGAAAATTGGGTTTTTAACAACGGATTTTCACGTTTTGTGACACCGTATGTAATTGATTCAATTGATCTGACTTTTTCTTCTTCGACTTTACCTTTGACAGTCGGCAATTGGGTTACAAAAACGAAACCGATTGTCAGAAAGAAAAATGTAAAAACTGCAAAACGAAAAGAATTTGATGTGCGACGGATAAATTTTAAACCCTGCATTTGATACTCTGTGAAAGTAATCCGAAAAATACAACTTAAATTTTCGGTTTAAGGTAATTTGGGAAAAAGTGTTTTAGGGAAACACCGATTAAATTTTGCGAGTAACAATCTAGCAATACGCCTTTCTAAATTCCTTGTCAAGCATTTTTTGAAATTTAATTTTTTTGTAAGATGAACAATCATAGCAAAATAATTTTCCGATAATCTTTCTTTCTGCTTTTAAAATTTCCTTAATCAAGTTATATTCAAAAATTGTAAAAACAAAAAATTTCGGAGTTAGAAATGAGCGAAGACGGCGGTAGTTTTAATGAAGTCAGAAAGGTTTTCGATAAAAAAATCCGTTCAAAACCTGAAGCGTTTACCTGCGCGGATTCGCAAAAGTGTCTCTGAATACCGCTATTTTACTTATCTTGCAATTCTCGGTCCCGGACTTATCGCCGCCAATTCCGGCAACGAAGCCAGCGGAATCGCTACATATTCTTCCGCCGGAGCTGAATACGGTTACACACTTCTCTGGACATTTGTTCCGATGACAATTTGTTTTATGGTCGCACAGGAAATGTGTGTGCGAATGGGCGTTGTCACCGGACAAGGCTTGGCGGATTTGATCCGCGAAAATTTCGGCGTTCGTTGGACGGCATTGATTATGCTGTCACTTTTGATTGCCAATACCGGAATTATTGTCGCGGAATTTGTCGGGATCGCGCAGGCTTCGGAGATTTTCGGCGTTTCGCGTTATATCACGATTCCGATTACGGCAATTGTCGTTTGGTGGTTGGTCGTCAAAGGAACTCCGAAGCGCGTCGAGCAGTTTTTTCTATTGATGTCTTTGATTTTCCTGACTTATATCGTTTCCGCATTTCTGGCAAAACCGGATTGGGAACAAGTCGGAAGGCAAGTAATTTCGCCGACATTTTCGTTTGAAACAGGTTATCTTTTTACAGTCGTCGCGCTTATCGGAACAACGATTACGCCGTTTATGCAGATTTTCGTGCAATCATCGGTTGTCGAAAAAGGAATGGACAAGGAAGATTATCCGCTGGTGCGTGCCGACGCTTTTATCGGAGTTTTGTTCGCAAATTTGATTGCGGCTTTTATTGTAATTTCCACCGCAGCAACGCTTCATCAACAAGGAATTAAACTAGAAAACGCTGCCGATGCCGCGCAAGCACTTGCGCCTGCGGTCGGAATCTACGCGAAATATCTTTTCGCTGTCGGGCTTTTCGGTGCGTCAATGTTGGCGATGGGCGTTTTGCCGATTGCCACGGCGTATTCTTTGAGTGAAGCGTTGGGATTTGAAAAAGGTTTGTCGCACACTTTCCGCGAAGCTCCGATTTTTCTTGGAATTTTTACGTCGCTGATTTCGGTCGGCGCAATTATCGCGTTAATTCCGGGAATTCCGCAGATCAAACTTTTGATTCTGACGCAATCAATCAATGGTTTGCTTTTGCCGATTATACTTGTTGCAGTCGTTTTACTTTCGAGCAACGCTGAAATTATGGGCGAATATAAAAACAGTTTGCCATTCAAGATTTTAGCGTGGATTATTACAATTGTTGTTTCGTTTCTTTCTATTCTCCTAATTATTACGTCAATTTTAGGTTATTAGCTTTTGAGTTTTATTTATTTCTTTTATAATCGGATTCTGAAAAATTCAATATGGAAGTCAACGATTTAAGAAAGCAAACATTTATTGTTTTTATCTGCTCAATAATCATTATTGCGGCATTGTTTTTTTTAAGTTTTATCAAACCCTCAATTTTAACTTCCGTTCAATCTTTTTTTGCTGCAACAAATGAAAATGAAACAGAAGCCTCAATGCAGTTAATGGCTTCTGTTTCATTTATTGAAACTTTTTTCCGCGTTTTAAAAATTCTGCTTTATTTTGCTTTAATCATCGTCATTGTTCGTTTTTTGAACGCTCTGATTTTCAGCACGGTATTGAAAAAAGCCGGTTCTTACGAACTTTCCGGTTTAATTCGCAGCATTGTAAATATTATTATTTATATTGTCGCTTTTTTTATTATTTTCAAAACTCAATATCCGACGGTTGATCTCGGCGCGATTTTTACTACTTCGACAATTATTGGTTTGGTAATCGGTTTAGCTTTGCAGGAAACTCTGGGAAATCTTTTCGCGGGTTTTGCTATTCAAGCCGATCAGCCATTTCAAATCGGTGATGTTGTCACAATTCCGAATAAAGGCGCGGGCGTTGTCGAATCAATTTCGTGGCGCGGTGTTAAACTTCGCACTTTTCAAAACAAACTCATAATCATCAGCAACAGCGTTTTGGGCAAGGAAGCAATTGAAGTCGCACCGCGTGATAATTTAAATGCCAGAATAGTTTTTTTCAGTTCGCTTTACACAAATTCTCCGGCAAACACTATACAGTTAATCCGCGAAGTCGTCAGACAAGTTGAAAATGTTTCGCCGAAATTGCGTCCGAAAGTCCGTATTCGGGATTTAGGCGCAAACGGAATTGATTGGGAAGTTAAATACTGGCTCGAAGATTATGCAAAATATAACGATACGGACGCTTTAGTTCGCCAACATATTTGGTATGCGTTTCAACGTGAAAACATCCATTTTGCATATCCGACACGCACGGTTTATATGCACACCGAACAGCCTGAAGAAGCATTTTCCGAAAATCCAGATGAAATCTTTGAACGCTTAAACCACATACCGATTTTCGTCCCGCTTTGCAAAGAAGAAGTTCAGACATTAGCAAATTCGAGTCCGATCAGAGTTTTTGCACCGAATGAACCTATCGTTCGACAAGGGCAGAAAGGAAAATCAATGTTCGTAATTCATCGCGGAATGGTCAGAATTCAGATCAAAGAAGACGGAACTCCAAAAATAGTCGGTAATTTGATTGAAGGCGATTTTTTCGGTGAAATGGGACTTTTCACCGGCGAAGACAGAACGGCTGACGTAATTGCCGAAACTGAAACTCAGGTCATCGAAATTAAACATCATTGTCTAAAACCAATTCTGGAAAAAAATCCCGAGTTGGTAAAAAGTTTCAGCGACATTATCGAAGAACGCCGCACCGAACTCGATAAAAAACAAACAAAAACAAAAATCGGCAAAAAATCTCAAGACAATGGCGTGGTTCAATCAATCAGGAAATTTTTCGGCTTGAAAAGTTGAAGTTTTTTTTGCAAAAAATTTCAAAAACCTAAAACATTCAATCATTGATAAATTTTGTATCATCTCGACAATTTTTGGTAGTTTTATCTCTGCCAAAATCGCTTTTGTTTTTTTCCGATCTTCGGCAAACACGCAAATTGATGATTTCTTTTCGTCCTTTATCAAATCGTTGGAGCATATATTTTGACGGTTATGTTCAACAAAAAAGGAGAAAGTTTAAATGGAAACGATATTTTGCAGAAATTGCGGACAAGCAAATCTTCCGGTTGAAACCGCTTGCACCAAATGCGGTTTGAATTTAAGTCAAATTAAAAATAGTATTCCGGTTCAGAATTTCAACAAACCGATTGGAAATACACCAAATTCGACCGGTCCCAATTCTAATCCCAAGAAAAATAATAATCTTCTATGGATTTTGGGCGGTGTGGGCGCATTGGTTCTGATCGGCGGATTTCTTGTAATTGTCATCGCCGCCGGGTTTTTCTTTTATGCGAAAAGCGGTAATGATGATATTTCATCAAATTATCCG
>JBBSAX010000230.1:0-7939 GCA_038251885.1 Pyrinomonadales bacterium
TTATTCCTGAATGACCGATATATTTATGTCTTTTGTCCGGGTTTATGTATGTACGTTTTTTTTATTTTATATTTCTTCTTTTTTTAATGGGGGAATTCTGCCTTCAATTTTTAATTATTTAATCGTAAAACTTTCTAACATCTCTTTCGCTTTTTCTCCAAATTCAGGAAGATTTCCTTCTAAAACGAAAACTCTTAATTCATAAACTTTTTTCTGCGAAACGCTTTCGACGATTTTCCAAAAAACGCGTTTTTTTACATCATCCAAGGTTTGCTTGCCTTCGATCAGACAAATTCTTTGATCGGCGGGCGTTTCTTTCAAAATATTTTCCAAAATAATTTCTTCGGCAGATTTTTTTGCAATACTACAAACTTCTTTGAAATTTTTGTCAGAGTGAACGAGCAATTCGGCGTTTGATTGCCAGATATTTCTTAAATTTTCCGCGCCGAAACCCTTTGAATACGCTTCAAATGCAAATTCGGATTTGTCGCGCAGAGGATGCAATAAACCTTCGGGTTTGATCAGTCTGAACTCGTCGGTTTCAATTCTTTCACGTTCAAATGCAGTTGCGGCACTTTTTTTGATTCGAGTCGAAACGTAAACCATCAACGCGACGACAGCAATGCCGATTATCAGAATTTCCATAGGTATAAAAGGTGAGAAATAGGAATGATAAGTGAGAAAAGGATTTATCTTAAAAAAAAATTACCTCTCACCTCTCACTTATTATCTCTCAATTTGTATCAAGTTAGGCGCATCTTTCGCGGCAAGTTGACCGCAAGCGGCGTAAATATCGCGTCCGCGTGGACGGCGAACGTAAGCCGAAATACCTCTGCTTTCTAAGATTCCCTTAAATTTTTTGACTTGCTCCGCGCTTGGCGGTCTGTATCGAAGCGGTTCTGCCGAATTATGCGGGATCAAGTTTATTTTTACTTTGTTTAATTGATATGAATTTAAAAGATTTGCGAGTTCAATCGCGTGTTCGTCCGTATCGTTCACGCCGCCGAGCAAAACGTATTCAAATGTAAATCGCTCGCCTTTTCGCAAAGATTTTTCAAATTCTTTCGCCGCCGTAAAAAGTTCGTTGATATTCCAACGCTTGTTGACGGGCATTAATTTGCTTCGCAATTCATCATTCGGCGCGGAAAGCGAAATCGCCAGATGTGGACGCGTTTTCAGTTTTGCAAATTCGTAAATTTTCGGAACGATTCCGACGGTCGAAACCGTTACGCGGTTCGGCACGATGAAAAGTCCGTCTTCGCTTGCCATAATTTCGATGGCTTTCGTCATATTTTCAAAATTCGCAAACGGTTCGCCCGCACCCATCGCGACTAAATTCGTTCCGTGCGGAGTTTCCTGCGAAACGCCGTAAACGTCATTCAAAACAATTATTATCTGCTCGATAATTTCACCCGAAGTGAGATTTCTTAAAAGTCCCAATTTCGCTGTCAAACAAAAATCACAGTTGAGCGCACAGCCGGATTGCGACGAAAAACAGATCGTGTCGCGGTTTCCGGTCGGCAGA
Source organism: Pyrinomonadales bacterium (assembly GCA_038251885.1). Classification (GTDB taxonomy): domain Bacteria; phylum Acidobacteriota; class Blastocatellia; order Pyrinomonadales; family Pyrinomonadaceae; genus JAHCHG01. Next base: position 1,526 of record JBBSAX010000230.1, read on the forward strand.
TAAACGGTTTCGACCGGAAAACCGTCATGTGTTTTCATCAAAAATCTGCGCGTTCCGTCCGATGAAACGTAACGTGATTCAACTTTCAACGTCGAAGCCGTCGCCGTTTCAGAAAGTTTTTCGCGGAAATGTTTCGGAAGATCAGTCATTTCCGCAAAATCACGAAGCCGCCTTTCGTGCAAACCTTTGAAAATCTGTTTCGCACGATATTTCGGCTCGCCGATTTGCCCGACAAATTCGGCAAGCTCGTTTTCCAAGAATGAAGTAAGATGAATTTTCTCGCTCATTTCTACCCTTTTAGCACAAAATTAAACGATACCACAGCGTTAAGGTTTTGTAAGTTTATGGTAAATTAAAATCGTTATTATGAAATCAAAAGTAATCATCGGCGGCATTATCGCACTTGTAATTCTTATCTTTGCAATAATTTTCTGCATCTGGGCGGGAGGGAAAATAAATCAAAAAATCTCTGAAATCAATCCCGATCAACCTGCACCGCAAATGCCTGAAAATCCGACTGCACTGCCGTCTGCAAGCGATAACCTTGCGTTCGGTAATCCGAGCAATGCGACTCAAAATCCTTCCAACGCTGATAATTATTTATTGCAAAATGATTTTTACGTGATTTCATATAATCGCGGAAAATCAATGTCTAATTGGGTTTCGTGGAAATTGACGGCGAGCGATTTGGGTAAAGCCTCGCGCCAAAACGATTTTCGCCCCGATGACCGTTTGCCCGAAAATTGGGCTCGAATTACGCCTTCCGATTACACGGGAAGCGGATTTGATCGCGGTCATTTTTGTCCTTCGGCAGATCGTTCAAGTTCGGAAGAAGCTAACAGCGCAACATTTTTGATGACAAATATTACTCCTCAAACGCCCGATCTCAATCAAGGACCTTGGGAAAAATTGGAAAGCTATTCGCGCAATCTGGCGCGGCGCGGCGGGATAATTTATATAATTGCCGGAAATTACGGAAATCGTCGAGAAAAAGTGAAAAGCAAAATTACAATACCGACCAATTTTTGGAAAATCGTCGTCGTTCTACCTCCAAACAGCGACTTTTCAGTCATAAACAAAGACACTAGAGTAATTGCCGTTGATATGCCCAATTTGAGCGGAATAAAAAATAAAAATTGGCGCGATTACCGCACGAGTGTGAGAAATCTTGAACAAAAAACGGGTTACAATTTTTTGTCCAAACTGCCGCAAAATCTGCAAAATTCGCTTGAAATAAAAGTTGATATAAGATAAAAAAGTCCGACTCTTTAGAATCAGACTTTTAAATAAACATATTTGTTTATTTTTCCCACATTAGTTATTTGTTAGCTTTATCTTTTACTCTTAATCTTTTACTTTTTCTTACCTTATTACTTTTTACCACCAAGAAGATTTTTTCTTTCTTGTCGTTGTTGAACCACCGAAGATTCCGCCAAGAACGCCGCGCACGATTTCGCGTCCAGCGTTGCTTCCGATGGCTCGCGCCGCGCTTTTTGCAAACGCTCCGAACGCCGAATCGCCGCCGCCGGCACTTGCTTTTTCAGCTTTAGCTTCTTCTTTTGCTTCGAGCTCAGCCTGTTTTGCCGCCGCTTCTGCTTCAAACTCGACTTGTGCGGCTTGCGCTGATGCGTCCGCTTTTGATTTTAACAATTCGTATGCCGATTCACGGTCAACCACCGTTTCGTATTGTCCGGCGACGAGGGAATTTGCTAAAAGTTGCTGTCTTTGTTCGGGCGAAACCGGACCGAGATGGCTGTGTGGCGGAATTACAAAAGCGCGTTCGACCATCGAGGGTGTGCCTTTATCATCTAAAAATGAAACGAGAGCTTCGCCGACTCCGAGTTCAGTAATTGCTGTCGCCACATCAAGTTCGGGATTTTGACGAAATGTTTCCGCCGCCGCTTTGACACCTTTTTGATCTTTCGGCGTGAAGGCACGGAGCGCGTGTTGGACGCGGTTGCCGAGTTGTCCCAAAATACTTTCGGGAATGTCCACAGGATTTTGCGTAACGAAATAAACTCCGACACCTTTTGAGCGAATCAGGCGCACGACCTGTTCGATCTTATCAACAAGTGCTTGCGGCGTGTCATTAAAAAGCAAATGTGCTTCGTCAAAGAAAAAGACGAGTTTCGGTTTTTCCAAGTCACCGGCTTCCGGCAACATTTCAAAAAGTTCCGACAAAAGCCACAGCAGAAATGTCGAATAAAGTTTTGGCGAATTAAAAAGTTTATCAGCCGCCAAAATATTTATTACACCTTTGCCGCTGACCGTCTGCATAAAATCATTAAGATCAACCGCCGGTTCGCCAAAAAATTTCTCCGCGCCTTGTGTTTCGAGTTCGATCAAACCGCGCTGAATCGCACCGACTGATGCTTTTGAAACATTCCCGTATTCGGCTTGAAACTGATCGGCATTCTCGCCGACATATTGCAACATCGCGCGTAAATCTTTGAAATCCAAAAGTAATAAACCGCCCGTATCGGCGATCTTAAAACATAAATTCAAAACTGCCGATTGAGTATCATTCAATTGAAGAACACGCGCCAACATCAGCGGTCCCATTTCGGAGATCGTTGCGCGAAGCGGATGTCCTTGTTCGCCAAAAACATCCCACAGCGTAACCGGACAGCTTGAATACTCAAAATTTTCCATAAGTCCAAGCGATGTCAGACGGTCTTCAACTCTCTGATTTCCGCCGCCGCTTTGCGAAACTCCGGTCAGATCACCTTTGATATCCGCCATAAAAACCGGAACGCCGAGATAGCTGAAACTTTCCGCAAGCTGTTGAAGAGTAACGGTTTTACCCGTTCCCGTTGCACCTGTAATAAGCCCGTGCCGATTAGCTTTATCGGGCAATAGATAACATTCTTTCGCGTCTTTTTTCGCAACTAAAATTGGTTCTGCCATAATTTTTTAATTTTTGGGATGAATTTAGATTTAGATTCTGCATAATTCTACTACAAACTTCTTAATCTTCAAACAAAAGCCACAATCTGAATTCAGTTTTTTAATCTGCCGAAAAATTGCTTTTCATCTTAAGTTGGTTAATTATATACACATTGAAGTTTGAAAGAATATAAATATTATGAGTGAAAACTACAAAATTTTGGTTGCTTACGATGGCTCAGATTTTGCGGAGGCGGCACTTGCCGATTTGCGTTTTGCGGGTTTGCCGGAAAACAATGTGGAAGTTTTGGTAATCAGCATCGCGGAAGTTTGGCTGCCGCCGGCAAGTTCCGAGGAAGAAGAAACGCCAAATCATATAAATGAAATTGTCCGAAAAAAGCACGAAAAAAATCTGAAAATTCTCGAAGACACAAAAAATCTGACGGAAAAAGCGGCGGAAAAAATTCGCGTGTTTTTTCCAAATTGGAATTTCAAAACAGAAACGACGTATGGTTCGCCCGCTTGGGAAATTCTTTCGCGTGCCGATGAATTCAAGCCCGATTTGATTGTCGTCGGTTCACAGGGACTTTCGGCATTTCAAAGGATCTTGCTCGGCAGCATTTCGCAAAAGATCGTGACGGAAGCAAAATGTTCGGTCAGAGTTTCGCGCCGCACAAATGAAGATAAAACAATTCCGGCGCGAATTTTGCTGGGTTTTGATGGCACGGACGGTGCAGAAAAAGCTGTTGAAACAATTAAAAGTAGAACTTGGAAAAATGGAAGCGCGGTTCGTGTTCTCATTGTCGAAGATTACGAAAATACCAGTAACACTTTCGCCGGGGATAATTTTTTACTTGAGAAACGCGGTGAAGAAATCGTAAAAGATTTAGAAACGGCAAACTTGGACGGTTCGCTCAAAATTCTCGAAGGCGATCCGAAAATTTTAGTCGTGCGCGAAGCCGAACATTTTCAGGCAGATTGTATTTACGTAGGCGCAACCAAATTCAGCGGCGCAATGGAACGATTTCTTTTGGGAAGCGTTTCATCGGCAATCACCGTGCGGGCGCACTGTTCGGTCGAAATTGTGCGGGAAAATGGATATAAAAGCTGAAGAAACTTTCAATTTGCGATTATTTTGGATTTTCCGAAATTCAGCGGAAGACTTTGAGAAATTTGTAAAGCATAAAATTCAAACAAAAAAATCGCAAATGAAATATGTCCGAACTTGAGCATGAACATTCTGCCGAAGCGATTAAATCGCGGCTTTCTTCCGTCCGGCATAATTACATCCGCGATTGGATTTACGGCGGCATTGACGGCGCGGTCACGACTTTTGCAGTCGTTTCCGGCGTGGCGGGCGCGGAGCTTTCGGCAACTATCGTTTTAATTTTGGGTTTCGCTAATTTGATCGCTGACGGTTTTTCGATGGCGGCGAGCAATTTTCTCGGCACACGCGCTGAACAGGAAGATTACACACGCCTCGAAAAGATCGAATATCGCCACATCGAACAATTTCCCGAAGGCGAGCGCGAAGAGATTCGTCAAATTTACAGAGAAAAAGGTTTTGAAGGCGAAGAACTCGAAAAAGCCGTCGAACTGATCACCGCCGACAAAGACCGTTGGGTTCGAACAATGTTGACCGAAGAATACGGCTTACCGGGCGAAATCCGTTCGCCTTGGAAAGCTGCACTCAATACTTTTACAGCATTTCTTATCTGTGGCTTAGTTCCACTGCTTCCATATCTTTTCACCGCAAAAAACTCGTTCGTGATTTCATCAATTTTAACCGGAGTTACATTTTTCTTGATTGGCTCGGTCAAAAGCCGTTGGTCAACATCTTCGTGGTTTCGCTCCGGTTTGGAAACTTTTACAGTCGGTTCGCTTGCCGCAATTTTGGCTTACGCGGTCGGTGTTTTGCTCAAAGAAATTGTGAGTTAAATTTGATTGTGTCGCTTTTTAGTTAGCCGGAATTGACTCGTAATTTTTAAAAAGTTACGAAATCTAATTAAATAACAGGTTGCATTTCAGAACTTTAGAGATTTATTTTTTTCGATAAACTCCATTGAAAGAAACATTTGCTCCGCCGCAGTTCAAATTATCCGAAACGATCAAAAATCTTCCGACGCGCTGCATTTTTACGCGGCATTCGTATTCGCCTTCTTCGCCTAGGTCGAGTCTGTTGTGTGCAGGAACGCCCGAAAAATCAATATCGCCGATGTGTATATTGTCTCCAAATCCTTTCCAGAAAGCATTTCCCGTAATTCCTAAAGTTCCACGATTTTTGTCAATAATTATTTCAATCGAATTGTCATAAAACATCCATTCGCCAAGCCAATCATTAATCGGAAAATTTAAATCTGATTCTTTGAAAGTTAAATTATCAAGTGAAAGCCACCCAACTGTTTCGCTCCCCTTTTTTGGCTGATACCAACTGCACACGAAATTGCCATAAGTTATCGAAGTAATGACTTCATCGCCCGGAATTACGTAGCTTTTAGTTTTGCAATTTGCGCTTCTCGGGCAATCTTCTTTGTCATCATTATAGAAAAAAACTTTCTCATCTCTCACGCCTGTGATTTTCGCGATTTTGAAATGTTCGCCGTCTTTCGGAAATAAACCATTGCGGCACCAATTTTCGGGATTTCCGTTGTTGTCGTTTTTAATCTGCGCTTGTCCACTCAAAACCGTTAAAAAAATTGCTATAAAAGTTAAAAATATTTTTTGTTTGTTCATAAGTAAATCTCTTAAATTGAACGAAAACAGAGTTTTTATTTGCAAAATAAAAGACTTGCAAGATTAATTTTGCAAGTCTTTTAATAAAAATCATCTTATTTTTCTTTTAATAGATTTCGCCGCAAAATCTCAAGAGCCGCCTGACTTGTTCGCCACCTAATTAAATATCTGTCGCCTGGAAGAACGATTTTTCTTGAAGTAACTTGTGTTTTATCCGCATAGCCGATAAAAACCGTGCCGACGGGTTTTTCTTCCGTGCCGCCGGTCGGTCCGGCGATTCCGGTAACGGAAATTGCGTAATCTGTTCCGGTGCGTTCGAGTATTCCTTTTACCATAGCTTCGGAAACTTCTGCGCTGACCGCACCGTGTTTTTCGATCAAATCTTGCGGAACATTCAAAGTCCGCATTTTTGCTTCGTTGGAGTATGCAATTACGCCTTCAATAAAGTAGCGGGACGAGCCGGAAATATCGGTCAATCTTCCGCCAATTAAACCGCCCGTGCAGCTTTCGGCGACAGATAATGTTTTGCCTTTTTCGGTCAAAAGTTTGCCGACAACTTCTTCCATCTCTTCGCCGTTTGTCGAGAAAACGGCTAAACCGAGAGTTTCGACTATCTTTTGTGTAATTTCTTCGTTGAGCGCGTCGGCTTCCGCGTCCGTTTTTCCTTGCGCGGTGAGATGAACTTCGACCTCGCTTTTGTTAAATAAAATGCTCGTTTGAACCTGTTTATATTTTGAATAGATCGGTGCAATTGCTTCGTCAATCGCCGATTCGCCCATTCCCGAAACTTTCAAA
>JBBSAX010000231.1:0-7931 GCA_038251885.1 Pyrinomonadales bacterium
AAGTAAGGTTATCTTGACAAAAGGCAGAAACGCGACCGCGAGGGAGCGTGCCAAAAGTTCGGGGGTTGACACGCTCGTTTGCACTCGCGTTTCTGCCTTTGATTGTCAAAATAATCTAATCTATTCCTGTTGGGGTGCTTACGATCATCTGAAATCTCATTTTACTTATATTTACACTTTATCTTTATTTAAAAAAGAAATTTGTGAAAAAAGTCTTTGGCGTAATGTTATAAATACCTCAAAGATTATTTTGCGCTTAAATACAAAATAAAGAGAACCTGCGATAATCGTAAAAATTAATGCAAGAAAAACACTTTTATAAGCGGTTGCCAAATAAGCACCGATTATTATCGGCAAAGTCGCTAAGATCGCTCCGGTTCTTTTAACCTGCAAATGTCTGTTCAGTATGATAACAAAAGCCAATGTGCCGAAAAAGGTAGCAATGACAGATGACCATGCACTACCGACCAGTCCGAAACGAGGAATCAGAAGATAATTGAATAAAACATTTAACGAGGCGACGATAATTGCATAAATTGTCGAGATATAAGTCAAAGATTTTGCGTTTGACATTACCCCGTAACCCCACAAACTTGGACCTGATATACCTGCCGTAGCCATCATAATCCATAATAATATATGAATTTCTGAAAATTTTTCGCCGAAAATAAAAGGCAAGGCAAGTCCGCCGAAAGTTGCGATCAAAGCGCAAACAAATGTCCACGAAAAACAAATTGACGGCAGTATTTTGGTAAAATAAACATTTATTTGGTCGTTATTGTTTCCTGATTGCATCGTCACGAACATCGGCAGCAAAATACTTCCTGCCAAAACAGGAATTTGCATCACAACTCCGGTGACCTGATAGGCGATTGAATAAATACCGACATCGGTTTTTGAAAGATATTGTGAGATAAAGAAAACATCCAGATAACTTGTCGAAAAGTAACCGATAAGTGAATAGGGCAAAAGCGGTAAGGAAAAGACCAGTATTTTTCTAACGTAGCCGAATTCCAATTTGCTGATCGGAAAAATCAATTTCCGCAAAAACCAGATTCCGACTAAAATCATCAAACCCGGCGCAAAAATATACGCCGAAAATGCCGAAAACCAGTTGATTTGACCGCCCAAACATAAAATCAAAAGACCTGCAAAAATAAAGAACTTTTCAAGCGCAACCAAAATCCCCTGAACCCGAATTAATTTCGAACCTTGAAGCGCAAACTGAATGTGAAGCCAAAAGATCGTCACAATAATATGCGCGATTATAAAAGGGAAAAACTCGATCTGAATTTTGAGCCATCTTGAAATAGGTTCAAACCAAAATAAGGAAGCAATCAAAACCAAAACCAAATTCAAAACAAGAAAATAAGTCCTGTTCCAAAAAGGTCTTGAAATATTGCCGGTTGCAACAAACTCTTCCGTGCCGAATTTGGAAACCGAAATAGTTGTCCAACCGATCAAAACTTGGATAATTTGCGAAGCGGCGATTACCGCGACAATAGTTCCGTAACCATCTGTTCCGATGTATTTATTAAGCAGCCAAATTGATGAAAATGAGAAAATAGCAACACAAGCCTGAGCAACAATTAAAACGAAATAATTACCGAAAGCATTTGTTAAATCCCAACTCACATTCCGGCGTTCATTTTCAGGTTCGCCCGAAACTAAAACTTCCGGTTCTTGAACTTCATTTGAACTGCTTTTTGAATCGGTAGAATTTTCGTTGGTTATCACAGGATTTACTTTTTAGAAATAGTTAAGTTAGGCTGACGTGATTATTTAGGTTGTGTCGTCCTTTTATGAATTGCCACTGGCTGATTGTCTTTAAGAAAATAAATCCGGCAAAAAAATAAAAGTCTGTTTGCCGGGAGCGCACGCATCCCTGCGTGCCACGTCGTTTGAAAAACGGCGTGAAAACCACTGCTTACTCAAAACTTTCTTTGTTGCAAACGCCTTTTCGTGCTATCGCACTCAGCACGCAAGATGCGTGCGCTCCCAGCTAAAAGGCTTTAAGTGTTTTTCTCGAATTTATTTTTCAAAGACCGTAAACTCGTGGAAATTGATAAAACTGAAATGTCAACATAAACTAATTATTCAAAAAACCCGAAATTTCCTCATTTGCCGAATCAAAAAGTTCTCGTAATTCTTCAACCGATACATTTTTGTCTTTTGACGAATACTCGTTTTCCAAAACCGGCTGGAAATCGGCTTGATCGCCGCCGCGCAATTCGGGCAGGATCGAATGAATGACATAATAGCCGTTGCGTTCGCTCGTGCGAAAAATCTCTTCTTCCGAAACCATTATTTCGTGAATTTTCTCGCCCGGTCTGATGCCGGTAAAGACCATTTCCAAATCTTTGCCATTCATCAAAGCGAGTGCAATATCCGTAACTTTTGCCGATGGAACTTGCGGAATAAATGTTTCGCCCGCTTCGCCGAAATTGACGGCGGCAAAAACCGTATCAACCGCCCGATTCAGACTTAAAAGAAACCGCGTCATTTCTTTTAGGGTAATCGTCACAGGTCCGCCGTTTTTGATCTGTTCGATAAACAGCGGAACAATCGAACCGCGCGAAGCGATGACATTGCCGTATCTGACGCAAACGAATTTCGTCTTTCGGCAGTCGCGGTTGGCTTCCAAAAGCACACGCTCTTGCAAGGCTTTGGTCAAACCCATAACATTGATCGGTTTGCAGGCTTTATCGGTCGAAATGCCGATCACGGTCTCAACGTCAAGTTTATTTTCCCGGATTGCCCGAACAAGATTTTGCGCTCCGAAAATATTGGTTTGAACCGCTTCAAACGGCGCGTATTCGCAAGTCGGAACTTGTTTCAGAGCGGCGGCGTTAAAAACGATGTCGGCATCCCGAAGCGCGGCGCAAAATGCCGAATAATCGCGCACATCGCCGATTCGAAAATTCAATAATTGCTGCGAATTTTCGTAAATCACTTCATCGGTCGCTGCTCGTTTATGCATAAAATCGAGCCGCATATAATGCTGTTTGGCTTCGTCCCGCGAAAAAACCGTAATGCTTTCGGGTTTGCCCATTTCATTACTCAAAATCCGGCGAACCAATGTTTGACCGAGCGAACCCGTGCCGCCCGTTACAAGAATTCTTTTTCCTTCTAATGATTTCATTATAATATTTTAGAAGTTACGCAATTAAAAAATAAATACTGAAAATAAAAGACATAACTTTCGGAATAGATTGTAGATAACAGATGAAAGATACGAGATAAAGACAAGCCAATCTATCAGTTATCATCTTTCATCTATAATCTATTCCGAATCTTTTTAATTCAACTGCGTAACTCCTATATTTCTAATTTAAGCGGAGAGATTTTTTATCTTGGAAGCAAAAGGAAATTCTTCTTTAATAACGCCCGTAATCAAGTTAAGTATTTCTTCATTCATTTCCGTATGAATCGGCAGCGAAACGACAGATTTGCACAAACGCTCGGTATTTGTCAATTCAAAGTTTTCCGGCACGAATTCCTTAAATGCCTTTTGTTTGTAAAGCGGAACGGGATAAAAAACGCTCGTCGGAATGCCTTTTTCCGCCAAGAAATTCTTAAACTCATCGCGCCTTCCGTTTTTTATTTGAATTGTATATTGATGGAAAACGTGAGTTGAATTCGGCTGGCGCACGGGAGTTTGCAGTTCTTCGATTCCGGCAAAAGCCTGATCGTAGAAATCTGCCGCTTTATTTCGCGCGGCGGCGTATTCGTCCAGATAATTTAATTTTATATTCAAAATTGCTGCTTGGACAGAATCAAGCCGCGAATTTACGCCGACGAGATCGTGATAATAAGTTTCGTTCTGTCCGTGATTGGCAATTGTTCGCATCTTTTTGGCGAGTTCATCATCGTCTGTAAAAATCGCACCGCCGTCGCCGTAGCAACCGAGATTTTTTGCCGGATAAAACGAAGTCGTACCGATATGTCCGACTGTTCCGGTTTTTCGCATCGTTCCGTCGGAAAATGTGTAATCCGCACCGATTGCCTGAGCATTGTCTTCAATGACAAACAAATTGTGCTTTCGCGCCAAATCCATAATCGGCTCAATATCGCAAGATTGCCCGAAAAGATGCACGGGAACAATGGCTTTCGTGCGCGGCGTAATTGATTTTTCAATAATCTCCGCCGTCGTATTAAATGTGTCCGCATCAACATCAACCATCACGGGCGTTAATTTCAAAAGCGCAATGACTTCAGCAGTTGCGACATAAGTAAATGCCGGCACGATAACTTCGTCGCCGACTTTCAGATCCAAAGCCATCAACGCAATTTGCAACGCATCAGTTCCGTTCGCACAGGGAATTACGTGTTTTACATTTAAATAACTTTCAAGATTCGCCTGAAATTCCTTAACCTTCGGACCATTGATAAAAGCCGCTGACTCAAGACATTCGATCACGGCGCGGTCTATTTCGTCTTTTATTTTTTCGTATTGACCTTTGAGGTCAACCATTTGAATATTACTCATAAAATTACAAAAACAAAGATTAACATAAAACCCCGCCTTAAAGTAAAAACGAAATGCTGCAAAGATAACGGATCAAATTTCTTTTCGGCGGATTTTCAAAATCCACTTTTCAAAAATTAAAAACTGCCTAATTTTTCCTTCTTGAAAAGTTTTCGGTAAGCATTGTAAATTACGCCCAATTTTTTTTGATCGTTCGGATAATCCCAATACCATTTTGCCGGGAGTTTCAAAATCTCCTCGAATTCTTCCTTTGAAATCTGTAATTTTTTTGAAATATATTGCTTTTGTTGTTCTACTCTATAATCTAGATACGGCTTGGTTTTTAATTGTTCGAGAGCTTCATCGCGGCTCACGTCGCCTATACAAATCTGTGAAGAAAGAGTCGCACGGCGATAATCAATGCCGAATTTTTCATACAAATAATATGATTGAATAAATTTAGTGTATCTCGATTCGTGATGTTTTCCGCCGTAGTCTTTCCAGCCTAATTCTTCCGTCAGCAATTTCATCACATTTCCTTTGACATAATGAACGTAATTAAGCGGATAGATGATTTTTATTCCTTTGACCAACTTATAATACATCTCTTTTTTAAATCCGAAGGTCGGAAAACTTTTTATTTTTTTCTGCCCGAATGTTTTTTGAATATGATTAAAATACTTCATATCCTTCGCGTTATAGTGCCATGTTGCGGGCAAAATTCCTTCGGTAGAAAAATTTCCACCATTAAGCACATATTTGACACTATATTTTGCCGCAAAATAATGTAAAGCAGCGAGAATTGCCATATCGAAAGGCGTATCTGCTTCGGGAATCGAGGCTTTTAAGAAGGCGAGTTGAATGTCTTTGAATTCTTCCCAATCCAGCACATAACTTTCGTAGTCAATCTCCAGTTTTCGGGTGACATTTTTAATATTTTGAACGGCTTCTTCGGAATTCCAGCCGTTATCGAGATGAACCGTCAAAACGCGTAAACCTCTTTGTTTGGCTAGATAAGCCATATAACAACTGTCAACTCCGCCGCTGATGCCGCTGATGCAATCGTATTGCCTCCCTTTTCCGGCACGTTTTATTTCTTTGACGAGCAGGTCGAGTGCCGCCGTGCTTTCCCGTCCTTGATATTGATATTTGGCTCTTTTGTTCAGGAATTCCGTGCAGTGATTACAGTCGCCGTTTTCATTGAAGACTATTTCAGCGTCGGTTGTATCCATTACACACCGGCGGCATATTTGATAACTTCTTATCATCATAAACGGGATAGTTGAATTTGCGATTATTTCGCACGGTTTTTTACTATTTTTCTTGCTTTCGTGAAAAAGGGTTTTTTTTATTCAACTTTAATTTTACAGAGTCGAACCTTGATTCTGCAAGATAACGTCGAATTATTCAAAGACCAATTCGTTTTTATCGGGATAATTTATCAAGACTCCGCGTTTTTTGCCCTGATATACAAAAAGACTTCCGGCTGCCGAAGCGTTGGCAAATCCGTCTTTATATGCCGTCATCAAATCTTCTTTCGTTCCTGCGCCGCCGAGTGCGACGACCGGAATCGTCACCGCCGTCGAAACGGATTTTATTAATCCGAGATCGTATCCACTCATCATTCCGTCTTGTTCGATAGATTGAATTATCAATTCGCCCGCGCCTTTTTGCTCCATCAGACGCGAAAATTCTTGCGGCGTATATTTTGTCGGTTTGCCGCCGCTTAAAATCCACGTTCTCTTCCCGCCGAACATTTTCTTTTTGACATCAATGCAGACGACAATAGTTGAAGAACCGAAAGTTTCCGACGCTTCTCTGATAAAATCGGGATTTTGTGCCGCGAATGTGTTGATTATTACTTTTTCCGCACCGGCATTAATGATATTTCTGATATTTTCGATTGTTTTAATGCCGCCGCCGACCGCGAAAGGCATATTCGCTTCTTCACCGACATTTTTTACGAAATCCAGAGAAATTAATTTATTTTGCTGCGAGGCTTCGATGTCTAAAAACACCAATTCGTCAGCTTTGAGTTCATTAAAAATTCTGACGGCATTGATCGGATCGCCGATATATTTGTGATTTTTAAATTGAACGGATTTGACCAAAGCCGAATTTTTTAAGAGTAAAACAGGTATAATTCTTGGTCGAAACATTAGAGATCAATAAAATTCTTGAGCATTCTTGCGCCGGCATCGTGACTTTTTTCGGGATGATATTGAACACCGAATATATTATCTTTTGCAATCGCCGACGTAAAGGCATAATCATACCGCGTTTCATTCAATATGTCGGTTTCATCGTTCGTATCGAGATGATATGAATGCACAAAATAAAATTCCGAGTCTTCGTTAATGCCGTTCATCAGCGGAGAATTCTTCTTTATATTGACACGATTCCAGCCGATATGCGGGACTTTATATTTCAATTTATCGGAAATACTGAATCTTTTAACTTTCGCATCGAACCAGCCCAAACCCTCCGCATCGCCTTCTTCACTTTTTTTGGCAAGCAATTGCATACCGAGACAAATGCCCAAAACAGGTATTTTTTTGACCAAAACCGCTTCGTGTAAAGCGTCAGTCAAATTCAAGTTTTTCAAATTGAACATCGCCTTCCCGAAATGCCCGACTCCGGGCAAAATAATCTTTCGGCTGCTAATAATATCTTCGGGATTTGATGAAATTATAGCGTCAATCTGCAACCTGTCCAAAACTTTCTTGACAGAATTCAGATTTCCCATTCCATAATTTACAATAATTATTTTCGATGGCATCGTTTCAGACTCCCATTAAAAAAATATCGTCCCATTTTTATTAATCAAATTTAACAATGATTATTCGCCCCTTCGAGCAAATTGCCTTGATAAATTTTGCTTCCCGTGGCAGTAAATTCCTTCGCCTTTTCCGCCATTCCGACCACCAACGCTTTTTCTTCTTCGATATTTTGCGAATTGGCGTATTCGCGGACATTTTTGGTTATTGATTTTCCCGATTAACTTTAAGTTCCTTCGCCCTTTCCGCTGTTCCAAACGCCAAATTCGATATTTATCAGCCAGGTAAACTTGGTGCGGATGTTTACACGCTTTGTCCGAACGTAAGTAAATTATTGTCGGGATCAAGAATTGAAAACTCTTTTTGTCCCCAAGTCTTTGTTTGCAAACTTCCGTTTGGGTGAATACTTACCTGATTATCTTGAAAATACTCATACAAAGCATCTATGTCATTAGTTCGGATATAAACTTGCCCGTAGTTTTCTTTGGGATCAAGTTCTTTAAACTCGAAAAAGTGAATTTGAATAGCATCTTTTTGAACCATTAACTGATGTTACGCAAAAAGTAGAAAATGAGCAAAAAGAAATGATATTTTAAAAAGGTGGAAAACTTACTAGATTTATACACCGACTATTTGATTTCAAGTTTTGGGCAGACCAGTGCAACAGGGCTTTCCCGATTGGTAGA
>JBBSAX010000232.1:0-7858 GCA_038251885.1 Pyrinomonadales bacterium
ACGATTATAATGCCGAAACACGCGCCTTTGACGAAAATTATTGCGACAAAAAATTTGGGTGCGGAAGTCATTCTGCATGGTGAAACTTTTGATGAAGCCGTCGCATATTCGAGAGAACTGCAAGAAAAAGAAGGTTTTATTTACGTTCACGCTTTTGACGACGATTTAATTATCGCCGGACAGGGAACTATCGGTTTAGAAATTGTCGAGCAAAAGCCTGAAACAACCGTGATTGTCGTGCCGATTGGCGGCGGCGGAATAATTTCGGGAATTGCGATTGCGGCAAAATCTTTGCTTACAAATGTTCGTGTGATCGGTGTTCAGGCAGAAAATTGTGCGCCGATGAAACCTTCGTTAGTTGAAGGAAAACCCGTCGAAATCAAATTTCAATCAACAATTGCCGACGGAATCGCGGTAAAACGTCCGGGCGAAAAGACTCTCGAAATTATCGGCGAATATGTTGATGAAATCGTTACTGTTTCGGAAGAAGAAATCGCACGGGGAATTTTTCACTGCGTCCAAAATAATCGCCTTGTCGTCGAAGGGGCGGGCGCGGCGGGACTTGCAGCTTTATTGGCAAAGAAAATTGAGGTTTCGCCGGATGATAATGTTTGCGCCGTTTTATGTGGCGGAAATATTGATGCGAATTTGCTTGCGCGGATTTTAGAACAAGTTCTAGTTCGGCAAGGTCGTTATATCTTTTTGAAATTACTGGTTTTTGATCGCCCCGGAATGCTTGCGCGGCTTTTAAATCAAGTTGCGGAAACCGGCGCAAACGTCATCGAGGTTTTTCATCGCCGCGCAATGTGGCTCGCGCCGCTCGGTCGCGTCGGAATCGAGATGCTTCTCGAAGTCCGCGACGAAGAACACGGTCAAGACGTTTTTCGCCATCTCGAAAATGTCGGCTATCACGTCGAACGCGAAGGTCAGGGCGATTGGGAAGAATGAAAAAAGTATTAGGTGATGAGTGAAATCAGTTTCGGAAAAAATACTTGAAATCTTAATCTTCCAAATAGTAAAGAAAACTTCTGTTTTTGTTAGCGCATAATAAGAATTTTATAATGCGCTTGGTAATCGCCCAATAGTGGTAAAGAATACGAACGTTTTTATTAGCGTTTCTATTTAGGTAGAGTTTCTAGACTGGGTTTTACACCAAGTGCCTTATCAGTGCATTGAACTAATTTCTCTATCAAATTTTTTGCATTGATTAAGTCTAAGCGGCGAACGCCATTTTCTTTTGCAGGAACCAAAGTTTTATAACGATGTGCAATTTTCCCACGTAATCTAATGAGTGCATCAAGTTTAGTGCAAGCACTAGCGGAAGCAACTTTGTTCCATTTCCAACTTTCATCAATCTTTATATTGAAATACCTCTTGAACAAGGTTTTCACATTACCACTATTGGGTGTGTTCAGCGATGAAACATCTTCTTCAAGTTTTTCACGAATAACATTTTTCCATCCGTCTCCTGTCCAATTTATTAGATCAGTAGGCTTAGGTAAAATAATTCCATCTGGAGAAAAAAGCCAATTTGCTGCAACGCTATTAAATGTAGAAAGTAATTGGTCGGGACTTGTTGCATCATTTAACCGGGTAGTAAATTGCTCCCGGAGAGTATCTTCAATAAATGTTTCCCAAGCAGAAATCACTAGAAACACTCCTGCTCTCTTTAATACTTCAAGTGATTTATCCGGTGTGCCTGTCTTCTTTTCAGATTTATCATCGTGAATGTCCAACAAATTTTGAACATCACTCATTGCATACTCAAAATTCCATCTCGCCCAAGTTTTTGTCGTAATTATTTCACTTTCTGAGTTTGTCATATTTATAAATTTGCTACTTATATCCGCTTAATAGTATTTACATAAGCCAGTTGCTTTTGCTGTAACTCTTAATTCTGTCAAAAACGGTCATTTATTTTACTTCTTTGAATTAGACAGAATTAAATGTTTTGACCAATTATAAAATACACTTGTTCTATTTTTATTCATTACTGAGCGGCACGAAAATTGTTATGTTAACTGATATGACCTGTTTTAGATTTTCAGCCTGATTTATCAGGCTTTCCGCGCTTCGCGGCAGTTAGCCACGTCCATTGATGGCGTGGTCAGGCGATTGGTTAAGATTTTTAGGGCGTTTTAACGTCCTTATTATTCGGCTTTAGCTTTGAAGAAGAACGGCTCAAGCCTTTTTGAAGGACGTTAAAACGCCCTGTGTCAATTATTAGCATTACTTTACCACGCCATCAATGGACGTGGCTAACTGCCGCGAAGCGCGGAAAGCCTGATAAATCAGGCTGAAATCAATATGTTTTTACAAAAGCAAAAACTATACCGCTCAGTAATGATTTTTATTGGCTTTTAAGATGTGTCGAAAGATTAAATTTTTATTTGTTTTTTATTTGTAATGTCCAATTAGAAATTTTTCTCACAAACGACCATTTTCTTCATTTTTAATAACAATCTCAAAACTCCATCTAAATTTATTTTTCACTTATTTGCGAAGCAAATTTTCTGTGTAAAGTTCACGATAGACGCGGTAATTGCTCATTACTTTGAAAACGTAATTTTTTGTTTCCTTGAATCCGACTTCGGAAGCGAAAATTCCCGGTGATTTTGGGTTTGAGCGGTTGAGCCAGCGTGCGGCATTGTCTTCGCCGCCGTTGTAGCTTGTCGCAATCGCTTCATACATTCCGCCGAATTCGTCTTTTAATTCGCCGATATAAACGCTTCCGATGGCGATATTTGTTGCCGGATTATATAAATCGTCGGGCTGCATATTCGGGAAACCGGCTTTTTTGTTATATTTCAAAGCCGTGTCGAAAACCAATTGCAAAAGTCCACGCGCGGCGGCGGGCGATTTGGCTTTGGTGCGAAAACTGCTTTCCTGCATCATAATTGCCAGAACAAAACGCGGATCAATGTTTCTCGATTTTGAATATTTTAATAATTCAGCGCGGAACATTACCGGATATTTTGAAGAAAGTCCGCTTGAAATACTTGCGCTTCGTTGTTTGGCGACATCATTCAATCCCAATTTATCGAGGTTTTCGGTGGCAAGTCCGCCGTAATATGAGGTTGCACCGTCGGGAATCGAAAGATAAGCGATTCGCGCTTCGGAAGTTTGTCCGGCTTTTTCGAGGGAAAATGCTTTTAAGAATTTTACCTCATCAGTCCACACCATTGAATCACTGAAATCTCCAATTTCCAAAAGTTTGTCGGAAGTTTCAATCGCTGTTTTCCAATTTTGACGGAAAATCTCCATTCGCAATTTGGCATGAAGCGCATTGACCTCAACCGGCATTCCTTTAAATCTGCCAACTGTTTTATCAACCCATTCATTTGCTTCGTCGTATTTCCCAACTTCGCGCAGAGCGTCAATGACATTTAAATATGCTGAATCAACCTTTTCGCCGTAAGGAAACATCACCGCGTATTGTTTGTAAGTTTCCGCCGCTTCCGCGTATTTTCCCCAACGAACATAGCTTGCACCTTTGAAATTCAAACCGTTTCTGCCGTCCGGCGTGTTTGTAAAATCACGGAAAAGTTTATCAAAATAAAAAACCGCTTTTTCATAATTTCTTTCCCACATAAAAGAACGCGCAATACCGAAAAGTGTTTTCGGCACATTTGTATCGTCGGGATAATTTTCCAAAACTCTTTGCCAATGTTCTCGTGCTTCGGGAAAATGACGATTTGCCATATAAACATCAGCACGATAAATATGCGTTTCGACGGGCAAAATTTGCAAAACACTTTTGGCATCGCGGCTCGTTTTATCATCGTCGGTAACACGCGAAAGTGCCGCATCATTATAGTTTTGAGCAAATGAATTAAACGCGAAAATTGAAATTAAAAAAGCGATAAAGATAAATTTTTTCATAATTAAAAAATTGTCTGGAGAAAGGTTTGCAATTACAGTCTAACAATTTTTTAGACGTGAGAAAAATCCGAAAGGTTGCGGATTAAAAAATGGCTTCCAATATCTGTTCTGTAAAAAATAAAAGCCGTTCGCCGGGAGCGCAGGTTGCCAACCTGCATGAGCGCGAAAGCGCGAAAAAGGGTGTGCTTTCTATAAAATTTATTTGATTTCAAACGCTATTTCGCCGCTGGCGCGACGATGCAGGTTGGCAACCTGCGCTCCCGGCTAAAAAAAACCTTTTTTACTTACATTATTTTTCACAGAACAGATGTTGAATACAATTGATAAAATCTTAATCAAACATTTTTTTAGGAAAGCCCTTGATACAAATTAAAGGAATTATTTGAACATAGCCGCACTGTTTGCGTAAAAGCCGAAACGATTATAAATTGTATAAACGTAACTTTCCCTTAAGAAATCAAAAATTTAATTCATCAGGAGAAAATCATAGTGATATTTCGTCGCATTAGTTTATTTATTATAGTTTTATTAAGTGTCGGATTTGTTTTCGGGCAATCGAAGTCGAATCCGAGCGATAAATTCAGGCAGTTGGAAGAAATTTTGCCAACGCCCAATGAATATCGAACGGCAAGCGGTGCGCCGGGACATAAATACTGGCAACAACGTGCCGATTATGTAATTGATGTCGAACTCGATGATGTAAATCAACGAATTATCGGCAAGGAAACTATTACTTATCAAAATCTTTCTCCCGATTCATTGACCTATCTCTGGTTGCAAATTGACCAAAATCTATTTGCCAAAGATTCCGACACACAAAAAACACAAACTGCTCCATCTTTTGACAAAGGCGTTCCTTTAAGCCAACTAGAGCAAGTCGTCGCCAGACAATATGACGGAAAGGTCAATATCACAAATGTTTCCGATTCAAAAAATGCTCCTCTAAAATACACAATCGTCAATACGATGATGCGAATTGATCTGCCGACTCCGCTGGCTTCGGGACAAAATTTTGTTTTCAATGTTTCGTGGAATTATGCCATCAATAATCAACGAATTTTCGGCGGTCGCGCCGGTTACGAATATTTTCCGCGTGATGGAAATTATCTTTACGAAATGGCGCAATGGTTTCCGCGAATGGCGGCGTATTACGACGTTTACGGCTGGCAGCACAAACAATTTTTGGGAAGCGGCGAATTTACGCTCGAATTCGGTAACTATTTAGTTAGAATAACTACGCCGAACGATCACGTCGTTTCATCAACAGGTGTTTTACAAAATCCGGCACAAGTGTTGACAGCGACGCAAATTGCCCGCTTAAAACAGGCTGAAACAGTGAAAGAACCGATGAAAATCATCACCGCCGAAGAAGCCAAAACGAACGAATCGAGCAAACCGACGGGCAAGAAAACGTGGATTTTCAAAGCCGATGATGTGCGCGATTTTGCCTTTGCATCGTCGAGAAAATTTATCTGGGACGCACAAGGTCATATTGTGGAAGGCAACAAAGTTATGGCTATGTCGTTTTATCCGAACGAAGGAAATCCACTTTGGGGAAAATATTCAACACAAGCGATTATCCATACTTTAAATATTTATTCGCGGTATTCATTCGCCTATCCGTATCCCGTCGCACAAAGTATAAACGGTCCGGTCGGCGGAATGGAATATCCGATGATCTGTTTCAACGGACCGCGCCCGAATGCAGACGGAAGTTATTCAGCCGGAACGAAATACGGCTTGATTTCGGTGATTATTCACGAAGTCGGACATAATTATTTTCCGATGATCGTCAATTCCGATGAGCGCGATTGGACTTGGATGGATGAAGGGTTGAATACATTTTTACAGTATTTATCGGAGCAAGAATGGGAAGAAAAATATCCTTCACGGCGCGGCGAACCGCAGAATATTACCGATTATATGACAAGTGAAAATCAAGTGCCGATTATGACGCAATCGGATTCGCTCTTACAGTTCGGCAATAACGCTTATGCAAAGCCTGCAACCGCTCTAAACATTTTGCGCGAAACCGTGATGGGACGCGAACTTTTCGATTTCGCCTTTAAAACTTACGCCCAGCGTTGGAAATTCAAACGTCCGACACCGGCGGATTTTTTCAGAACAATGGAAGATGCCAGCGCGGTTGATCTCGATTGGTTTTGGCGCGGATGGTTTTATACGACCGATCACGTTGATATTTCAATAGAAAATGTCAGTCTTTATCAAATTGATACGCAAAACCCCGATGTTGAAAAGGAATTGCAGAGAAAACGCGCCAACTCTCAACCGAAAACGCTTTCTCAACAACGCAACGCGCCTTTACCGAAACGCATTGATCAATATCCGAGTTTGCGGGATTTTTACAACGATTTCGATCAATATAAAGTCAGTGATTTAGAACGACAAACTTATCAATCATTCATTTCAAGTCTTGATGATGTCGAAAAAGCGATTTTGAACAGCGGCAATTATTTTTACGTCGTTGACTTAAAAAATGTCGGCGGACTCGTGATGCCCGTGATTTTGAAAGTCGAATATATGGACGGCACGAGCGAGGAAATACGAATTCCGGCAGAAATCTGGCGTTTTGATAATTCTAATGTTTCAAAATTGATTGTGACTAAAAAAGAAGCAAAAGCAATCGTTCTCGATCCGAATCTTGAAACCGCCGATGCTGATTTGAGCAACAACTTTTTCCCGCGAAGATTTATTCCGACGCGCTTTCAGATTTTCAAATCAGGTCAGCGCGGAAATGTTCAGCCTGTTCCGAATCAACCGAAACCGCCGACTTCCGGTTCAAGCGCAAGTTTAACCGGAAAATGGAATATCGGAATTGATGCCGGCGGACAAGTTATGTCATTTTCGATGAATCTGACACAATCCGGCGACACTATCACCGGAACGATTGAATCGCCGCAAGGTTCGATCCCGATTTCCAGCGGAACAATCAAAGACGGAGTTGTGACATTAAAATCCACTTCGCCGATAGAACTAACTTTCGTCGGGCAAGTTTCGGGAAGTTCAATCAGCGGAAATGTAACCGCGCCGCAGGGAACGACGACTTTCAGCGGTTCAAAAGTTCCATAAAACAGTTGAGAGTTACGGCTTCAGCCGTGAAAAAAACGTGCGCTTGCAAAGTATCTTTATTGTGGAATCGCAACTTGTCTGAACATCGGGGTAATTCACGCATAAATTCGTAACTCTGAACTTTTGCAGTAAAATTTTTATGAAGTATCAAAATTTATTTCGGTTATTTATAATTTCGATAACTTTGTCAACAAATGTGTTTTCATTCGGCTTTCATACCTTTCATACAAGTTTGACGCGAATGGATTACAACGCGAAAGATAAAATAATCGAAATTACGATTCAGCTTTTCACACACGATCTCGTTCCTGTTTTAGAAATACAAGCACAACAAAAATCAATTGATCTTGAAAAAACGCCGGAGATTGATAAAATCCTTCTTTCTTATTTGAATGAGAATTTTATTTTAAAGGATGAAAAAGATTCGGTCAGAGAATTAAAATGGGTTGGCAAGGAAATCAAGTCCGATCAGGTTTTTGTATATGTCGAGATTCCTTTTGAATCAAGTTTTGAAAATCTCAAATTAAAAAATTCGATTTTCTTTGAAAATTTTACAGAACAGACAAATCTGGTTATTTTTCATTTTAATGAAGAAAAAGCCGATTTATTATTTAAGGTTGGCGATAAATTTAAGGAAATCAAGCCTATAAAAAAAGCGAGGTAAGTTTCAGGGGAAAAACTTACCTCTATTAGAAAATTGGGGTGAAAGTGCGGTGGAATCGAGGGGTTAACCGAAACCTCAAGTCATCATTTAGCAACCGACGAAAATTGACTGATGACTTGTTTAGCCTGTTTAAGATGAGGCTTCAACTATATATGACAAAAACTCCCAAAACATTACATAAAAAACTCAAATAAAATCTAAAAAAGCTCACACAATACAAAA
>JBBSAX010000233.1:0-7845 GCA_038251885.1 Pyrinomonadales bacterium
AAGCGAAACATCGTCGCCGATTTCGCCGAGTTCATAAAATGTCGAAAGCGGAATAGTCGCTTCGTAACCGATGCCGCCGACATCTATAATCACCGTATTTGCTTCTTTTTCTAAAATTTTTCCTGATAAATATGCAATCATTATGTTTCACACTTGAAACATAAATTGTAAAGTAATTTTTCTTCAAGGGCAACGAAGCAGAGCCTTTTCACCATCAATTCGATTGAGAACTTTTTCACTTACAGCAATTTTTGTTTATAATCTCTAACAGAAATGAAAGCAGATAAAATATCAGAATTAACCACAAATCGAATGAGCGTCTATTTGCGCTGTCTGAACGAACTCGCGGCGGAAGGCGCGAAAACAGTTTCTTCGGATAAACTTGCGAAGCGTTTTCACCTTAATTCGGCGCAGATTCGCAAAGATTTAGCGTATTTCGGCGAATTCGGAGTGCGCGGTGTCGGTTATTATGTGAACGAATTACGCAATCATTTAACGAAAATTCTCGGACTCAATAATAAACATTGCGTAGCAATTATCGGCGCGGGAAGATTGGGAACAGCTCTGACGGATTATTACGGATTTTCGCAGACGAATTTTACGGTTGCCGCGCTATTTGACGCTGACAAAAGCAAGATCGGGCAAAAAGTTGGAGAGGTGGAAATTTTCGACATAAAAGATTTTGCCGATGTTGCGAAAAAAGATAAAATAGATGTTGCCGTGATCGCCGTTCCGGCACAATTTGCTCAAAATGTTTTAGAACAAGTTGCGGAAGCAGGAATCAAAGCCGTAATGAATTTTGCGCCGACACCTTTGAAAACTAAAAGCGACGTTAAATTAAAAACCATTGATTTAACGACTTCGCTCGAAAGTCTTTCATATTTTTTGGCTCAACCGATTGTTACAAACGGAAAAGATGTGAAACCGAATTCGGCAAAACGGCGAATAAAAAAGTAAATAAAAATTCTCAAAAGTCGGAATTTTTTGTTAGTATTAAAGTATTAAAGAAACGAGAGGAATAAAATTATGTGTTGTAAAGGTTTTGTAAAAAGAGTTGTTCCGTTTTTTGCGGCAATGGTTGTCGGATTATTTATCACGAGTCTGTTTATCGCAGTCGCCGCGCCGAGTTTTAATTTCAAAAAACGCAGTTGGAACAGGCATCAGGAATATCACAGAAAAATGGAACGCGAAAATTATCGTCTGAAACTGGAAAATTCCAGACTCGAAAGAGAAATTAACAGACTGGAAAGCCAAAGAAACATCAGCGAAATTTATGAATCAAACAATTTGGACTTAGACGTTCCGCCAATTCCGCTTGCCCCGATTCCGCCAGCGAGAATGCGATAATTAATGGTGAATTGTGAATTGTGAATGGTTAATTAAAAACTTTTGAACCTTTTGCTTATCTCCTATTTTTCTGGAAAATATCTAACCACAGATTAGCCAAAATGAAATTTGCCAAAGGATTTTTCCAAAGCAGTTTCATTTATGCTAATCTGTGGTTAATTTTTTTGTGAGGTAAATTTATGTGTTGTAAAAACTTTTGGAAAAGAATAATTCCGTTTATTTTGGCATTTGCAGTTGGAATTTTTATCGCTTCCTTTTATGTTTTGGACTCAAAAGAAAATTCTTTCCCAAAACAAAAAGACTTCAAGACCGAAACAGCGGTCTCATTATTTGATCCGCCAAAGCTTCCAGAGTGTAAAAATTACATAAATGAACTCAGAAAAAAGCAATCAGGGTTGAAAAAATGGATTGCCGAAAATCAAAATATTTCAAAAAAACAAAAAAAATCAACCATAAAGGAAATTAAAGAAATTGAAACTCAAATAAAAGTTTACGGAACTTTAAAGCAATTTAGTAAAAATAGTCCTGAATTAGAATCGAACTATAAAAATTTACTTTACAAAGAAAACTGCTACGAATTTTAATGGAAGAATCACAAGCACGAAAATTAATTGTTGAGGTCGGGAAGTTACTTTATGAGCGAAGTTATGTCGTTTCGTCGGACGGGAATGTGAGTATTCGCCTTGATGAAAATACGGTTTTGGCGACTCCGACGATGACTTGCAAAGGTCGGATGACCGAAGACGGTTTGGCTTTGACCGATATGGACGGCAAGGCTTTGAATGATAAAAAGGCTTCGTCGGAATTGGCGATGCACCTTTTGATTTACAAAATGCGTCCCGACATCAAAGCCGTTTGCCACGCGCATCCGCCGTATGGAACTGCTTTTGCTGTCGCCGGTTTGCCGATTGACCAGCCGATTTTGTCGGAAGTTATTTTGACTTTGGGTTGCGTTCCTTTGACAACTTACGGAACGCCTTCGACGAGTGAATTGACGGATTCGATGATACCTTTTGTGCCTTATCACAACGCGCTTTTGATGGCGAATCACGGTGCAGTCGCTTATGGCGAAGACTTGTGGCAAGCGTTTGATCGTCTGGAAACTCTGGAACACACGGCAAAAATCGCAACTCTCGCCAAAACACTCGGCGGCGCAAACGATCTGCCGAAAGAAGCAATCGGAAAATTAATAAATATCAGGGAAAAAGCCGGATATTTGACCGAAGCGGCGCGTTGCCAATCTTGCGGATATTTGGAAGATGCGAATATAACTTGCGAACTTGACGGAAATTCGCATAATAATACAAACTCGAACGGTGGAAAAATTTCGTTGAGCCGTGAAGAATTGATAGAACTTCTCGCGCAAGCCGCAAAAGCCGGATAAAAAAGTTTATGTCAGCAATTCCAATTTCAAGCCAACAAATGACTCTGGAAGAATATCTGGAGTTTGATTACAACGCCGAAGGTCGCTACGAATATTTTGACGGCGAAATTATCGAAATGGGCGGCGGTAGTCCCGAACATTCGCTTTTGGGCAATCGTGTCGGTTTTTTGTTGCAAAGAGAATTAATTAATAAGCCTTGTTTAGTTTTTAATTCCGAAGTTTTAATCAAAGTTCCGGCAATGCTGCCGTATCGTTATGGCGACGTTTCGGCATTGTGCGGCAAGGCGATTTATGAAAATCTTGGAAATCAAAGAATGCTTGTCAATCCGATGTTGATTGTCGAAATTCTTTCGGCTTCGACCGAAAAATTTGACCGCATATTGAAATTCAAAGCATATAAATCAATCGAAAGTTTGCGCGAATATCTGTTGATTTCACAAGATCAGAAAATTGTTACGCTCTACACAAAACACAATGAAAAATTCTGGTTTCAGAGCGAATACGTTGATGGCGAAACTTTGAAACTCGAATCGCTCGAATGCAAATTGAGCGTTGATGAAATCTATCAGGGAATTACTTTTGATTCAGAATGAAATCGAAAAAATTCGGCAAACTAAAACCGCGTTATTCATTGATTCTTAATCAATATAAAGATTTCCGCGCAAGCAAATGTATCAAATGCGATAAGCCGACATTTTTGCGTAAATTTGCTCTTTTGATTCATATTGAGGAAGGCGGATTGATAACTCTTGGGAAAACTTGCCGATATTGTGCAAAGTGCGAGTTGATTGTGATTCATCAAGACGAATTGGAAGCCGAACTTGCTTATAAATTTGAAAGTTTGATGCCGGAAGTTATCGGTAACGACTATTTCATCATTGGAACGGTGGACAAAAAATTTTGGCAAAAGCAATTATCGGGAGATTCGGCTTCGTTTGAAGAATTAGTGAACAATAGTGCCGATATTAAAAAGTATCTAGATTTTCAATATCAACCTGCCGGTTGGTATTTAGACGGCGAAAAATAGTTATTAAGGAAACACACTTTAGGAGAAAAATTAAATGCAAGAAGCATTAGGAATGGTTGAAACAAAAGGACTTATAGCGACAATTGAAGCTGCTGACGCGATGGTGAAAGCGGCGAATGTTCAGCTTGTCGGCTACGAAAAAATCGGTGCGGGATTTGTGACCGCAATTGTTCGAGGCGACGTTGCGGCGGTCAAAGCGGCGACGGACGCAGGTGCGGCAGCAGCGCGGCGTGTCGGCGAACTCGTTTCCGTCCACGTAATTCCGCGTCCGCATTCAAGCGTTGATGACGCAATGCCGATTGGTATTAAATAAGTTCAAAGTTCAAAGTTTCAGGTTTCAAGTAGGAACTTTGAACTTTGAACTTTGAACTTTGAACTTAAAATGATAATTGGAAGAATTTTAGGAACAGTCGTCGCCTCGCAAAAAGATGAACGACTGCACGGAAAGAAATTTCTTATCGTCAAACCCGTAAATCTCGACGGAACGGATCAGAGCGGTTATGTCGTCGCGGTTGATACGGTCGGCGCGGGTTTCCACGAGAAAGTTTTGGTCGTTGCAGGTTCATCGGCGCGTCTCGCGGAAGGCAATAAGGATTGTCCGGTTGATGCGGCAATCGTCGGGGTTATTGACAATATTGATGTTGTCGAAAATTAAAAAGTTTATGAAAAAATTGATTTTAAATTTATCTCTAATTTTTATCGCATTAACTTCTACTGCATTTTCTCAAGAAATTTCGGCTGATAAAAAGGCGGTTATTGACGAAATAATTGTTGTTACAAAAGCGGAAACTAATATGAAGAAAACAATGTCCGCAATTTTTGGGCAAATGGATGCGATGTATCCCAGCATTGTTGATAGTATTCTTGATGGTGAAAAAGGTTTATCGGCAAATCAAAAAGAAGAGATAAAGAAAACCTTGATTGCAAAAAGCTCGGATTTTAATAAACGCTTCAATGAGAGATTTGTTCAAGCCATAGATTTCCCGATATTTATCAAGGATTTCTATTATCCGCTTTATGATAAATTTTTCACTACGGAGGAATTAAAAGATTTAGCAGCCTTTTATAACTCTCCTACCGGTCAAAAGTTTAACAACATAATCCCGGAGTTTTCAGCTGAATCTATCCGTTTAACTCAAATTTTTCTGCTCCCGAAAATGGACGGAATTATGAAAGGCATTATTGAGGAAGACATCAAAAAAATCGAAGTTAAACCATCTGCGCCGCCCGCGCCGAAAAATAATTAATGCAACTTGCCAGAGTCATCGGAAATGTCGTTTCGACGATAAAAAATGAAACGCTTGAAGGGCGTAAGATTCTGATCGTGCAGAATCTAAACGAAAATCTCGAACCGAAAGGAAAGCCGCTTGTAGCTTTAGACGCAATTGGCGCAGGCATCGGCGAATTAGTCTTTTGGTGTCGCGGAAAAGAAGCGAGCTTCCCGTTCAAACGCGATTCCACGCCGACCGATTGCACGATTGTCGGAATCGTAGATTCAGACGCGCACGTTTATAGCAACGGATAGTTAATAATGGAAAATAGTTCTTGCCATTATCCATTATCAACTATCCATTATCCATTAAAATGCTTTTAGCCAAAGTCATCGGAAATGTCGTTTCGACGCAGAAAAATCAGCGTTACGAAGGCGGACGCATAATGCTTTGCCGCGAAATTACGCCCGAAGGCGAAGATACGGAAAACACTCTGCTCGCGCTCGATTCGGTTGATTCGGGCGAAGGCGACATCGTTCTAATTCTCCGCGAAGGTTGGGGAGCTTCGACTGCTTCGACCGGAACTCCCGGCGCGGCAATTGATTCCGCAATTATCGGCGTGGTTGATTATGTTGATTTATTACCGGACGAAAAATAATTAACAGGGATTTACAGGATTTACAAGATTTTAATTTGAAAATTTATCTTGAATATCCTGTTTATCTTGTTTGAATTTTATGTCAAATAATGGCACACAAAATTTAGCAGAAAAAATCGCGCTCCTTCTTAATGAAAATCAAAAGGGAAGCGACGACAATTTTTTGCGCGAAAGTCTCGAAAAAATCAATCAAAGACTGGATAAAATCGAAACACAAACCATCGCTTCACAAAATCCAAAGACCAAAGATCAAAGACCAAAACCAAGCCATTCCAGCCAGCAAAAATTTACGAATTTGGAAGAACTTGCGGACGAAATAATTTCTAATCTGCAAAATGAAAAAGCTTGCCCGTATGAACCGACGGGCAAGCCTTGCGATCATTGCTCGATGTGCAATTCTCTGGGATTTTAGTTTATTGATTCGCGTTTTTTCGCATTGAATTCGGATCACCGACATCCGGTGCATTTTCCGAGCCGGGTTGCGCTTTGAAAAATGGTTCTTCTGCAAATCCGAACAAACTTGCCGTGATTACCGCCGGAAATTGATTTCGCATCGTGTTATAAGAAGTTACAACTTTGTTATAATCTTCGCGCTTTGTCGCAATGCGGTTTTCCGTGCCGGAAAGTTCGTCCTGAACTTTCATAAATGCTTCGCTTGATTTTAATTGCGGATAACTTTCCTGCAAACTCAAAAGTCTTCCGACCGTTCCGCCAAAACTGTTTGCCGCTTCGATCACGGCTTCGCGCTGTTCGGCTGTTTTCGCTTCCGCAGGCGCAGCTTGTTGGGCGTTCAAAAGTCTTGAACGTGCTTCGGAAATTTGTCCGAAAACTTCCTGTTCCTGAACGCCGAGCATTTGCGCGGTTTTTATCATATTCGGAACAAGATCGAGTCGGCGTTGAAGTTGTGCTTCCACGTCTGCCCACGATCCTTTCACCTTTTGCTGTTCTGCCGTTAAACTATTGTAACTGCAACCACTTAAGCCAAAAGCGAAAAATAATGTTAATGTTAATAATAAAACTCTTTTCATTTTCCTTCTCCTCATAAAAAGTTAATTTTTTTAGCGTTAATCGCTAATCGTTAATCGTATTTTTTCTTAACGATTAACCATTAACTATTAACAATTTACGATTTTCCAATTTTATCAACCGACGCAATTACGTTTTCGATCTGTTCCATATATTCTGTAAATAATTCATTTGCCGAAACGTCGCTTAACGGTTTTTCAAAATTATTTTCACGAATATTAAAGATTTTTTCAAACGAATTACCGTTGATTTTTAATTCCTGAACGGTCAGCGCGACAATTTCGTGTTTCGTAACCGGCGGTGTTTTGCCGTTAAGCAGTAAAACTGCGCGGAAAATCGCCGCAAAACTACTCAAACTCTCTGCCATCAGATTTATCAAACCTTCAACCGAAGTCGAAGCCGGAATATAAGCGCGGCGAAGCCTTATAAGTTTGCTTCTAAGTTCATATTCGGTCTGATGCCGCAGAAATTCATCAGAAATTTTGATGTTTAGTAAAACATCTGTTCCATACAAAACTTTTCTTGCGCGTTCCATAAAATGAAATTCAATCGGAAAGACATCTGCCGCATTTTGCAGCTCGGAAACGGTAAAATAAACCGGAACGGGATGTCCCATTTTCTGCCACTCGCGCATACATGCGTGAGCCTTTCGCAAATCCTTTGGCGTAATTGAATTTAGCGCAATCAGCAAATTATAATCCGATTTTTTCGGCACAAAATCACCTGCCGCCGCTGAACCGTAAAGTATTACGGAAACGAGATTATCGCCGTGCGTTTCACGCAAATCTTCAACGAATAAATTAAATTGTTCTTTCATAAATTAGTCATTTGTCATTTGTCCTTAGTCCTTTGTTATATTTCAAACTTTTCATTTGCAAATACAACGGACAAATGACCAATGACTAAAGACGAAATCTACCAATCTCCGCCTGCGCCGCCGCCGCCGAAATCACCGCCGCCGCCGAATCCACCCCAACCGCCGTCAGAACCGCCGCTGCTCCAGCCGCTCGAAGAACCGCCCGAAGAACCTCCGCTACTTGTCACGCCTGCCAGAATCGCCCAAAGCAAACCGCTTGCAATGCCGCCACCGCCGTCGCCACCGCCTCTGCCGCCGCGTCCACCGCCTTTTCCTTTACCGGAAAAAATTGCTAAAAGGAAAAGTATTACAGCAATTATACAAATTCCGCGACAA
>JBBSAX010000234.1:0-7840 GCA_038251885.1 Pyrinomonadales bacterium
AAGTAAGGTTATCTTGACAAAAGGCAGAAACGCGACCGCGAGGGAGCGTGCCAAAAGTTCGGGGGTTGACACGCTCGTTTGCACTCGCGTTTCTGCCTTTGATTGTCAAAATAATCTAATCTATTCCTGTTGGGGTGCTTAACTGTTTTGTAAAAGACACAGTTACTTCGTGCGTGTTTCTGCATTTCACATTCAATCATAACTCCTAAATTCAGTGGAAACTATTTTAATAGCCGATTCCGCGCCTCTCTCCTCATAGCCTTCAGCAAACTGAAGTCCAGTCATTGTTCCAACCATAAAAATTAACCTACCTGCACAAGTAGTGATTTCCGATTCGATTCGCCGTAAGGTTTGATTCGCAGTGGAGAAAAAAATATGAAAAGACAAATTATACGAATTAAGTTTTTAGTTCTGGCAATTATCGCGCTGTGCGTTCCGGCGATTAGCAATGCACAAACGACACAATTTACTTATCAAGGCAGATTTACTGATTCGACCGTGGCACAACCGACGAACGGAACTTATGAGATGGAGTTCAAAGCCTTCGATGCGGTTTTGGGCGGCAATCAGTTTGATTCGACGATAACAATGCCGACCGTCCAAGTCGTCAACGGTATTTTCACCGTGACGCTCGATTACGGTGCACAGACGTTTCGCGGCGCGGATGTTTTTCTGGAAATCGCGGCGCGTCCGGCGGGCGGCGCGAATCCATTTACGGTTTTGACTCCGCGCCAGAAATTTACTTCCGCGCCGTATGCGATTCAGAGTTTGAATTCGATAAACGCTTTGAACGCATCTAATTCGACTAATCTCGGCGGTCTTCCGGCGGGCAATTACACGCAGAACACCGACTTGCGGCTCGCTGACGACCGTAATCCTCTGGCGGGCAGCGCGAACTATGTTCAGAATCAAAACGCCGCCGTCCAGCCGACCGCCAATTTTAATATTTCCGGCACGGGAACGGCGGACGCATTTAACGCCGCGACGCAATACAACATCGGCGGCAATCGCGTTTTGAGCGTTCAAGGTTCAGTGAATCTTTTCGCGGGCGTGAATGCGGGAACTGCAAATACGGGTGGAAATTCAAACACATTTGTCGGGAACTTTTCGGGAAATGCGAATACCAACGGCGTAAATAATGCGTTTGTCGGAACCGATTCGGGACGAAACAATCAGGCAAACAATAATTCATTTTTCGGACGTTCGAGCGGTTTTGCCAATATCGGCGGTGCAAGCAATTCGTTTTTCGGGCTTGATGCGGGAAGATTTAATGTCAACGGCAATAACAACGCATTTTTCGGTTACAGTTCAGGGGCAAACACTTTATCTGACAGTAATTCGTTTTTCGGCTATCAAGCCGGAGTGAGCAACACGACCGGCAGCAACAACACGATGCTCGGTTACAATGCGAATGTGACGGCGAACAATCTTAATTTTGCGACGGCAATCGGTGCGGGTGCAACGGTTTCGACGAGCAATACGATCGTTCTCGGCACGGCTTCGATCTCGACCGAAGTTCCCGGAACTTTCAAGGTTTTGACGCTCGGTGCGGCAGGAACAACTTCTTTGTGCCAAAATGCCTCGAATCAAATTTCAACGTGCGTTTCGGGCGGCGGCAGTTTTATCAACAATTCAACCGTTTTGCAACCGACTTCTAATTTTAACGTCAGCGGAAATGGAACTTTGGGCGGAATTTTGTCGGCAAATATCGTTAATTCGACGACCAATTTCCGAATCGGCAATGTTGCGGTTTTCGGCACGCCGAATCAAACGAGCGTCGTTGCCGGACAAAATTCAAACTTTGCGCTGCTCGGCAGCGACAGCACTTTTATCGGCTACAAAACCGGTGCGGCGGCGAACAGTTTCAGTCAGTCGAACACTTTTATCGGCAGCAATTCCGGCACGACGACAACGAGTGGCGGCAACAATTCGTTTGTCGGCAAAGACGCGGGATTATTTAATACTTCCGGCTCGCTCAATTCATTTTTCGGCAGCAACGCAGGACTTTCAAACACGACGGCGAACGCGAATTCATTTTTCGGTTACGAATCGGGATTGGTCAACAGCACGGGAACGCGAAATTCTTTTTTCGGTTTTCAAACGGGCAGAGCATCAACCGTCAACGACAATTCGTTTTTCGGTTATCAAGCCGGAACCGTCACCACCGGCAACTCGAATTCATTTTTCGGCAGTTTGGCAGGTTCGGCTAATACGGGCGGAAGTCAAAACACATTTGTCGGCAATTCGGCGGGAAATTCCACGACGAACGGTTCGGCAAATTCGTTATTCGGTTCAGGCACGACAACTTCGGGAAGCGAAAATGTTGTTATCGGAACCGGCGGAAATGCGACCGGAAGTCAAAATACGATTGTCGGCAAAAATTCCGATTCGCAAGGAAGCGGCAACACGGTTATCGGCAATGCTGCGGATTCAACCGGCAACAATAACACAAATATCGGCACCGGAACTTCCAACGTTTTGGGCGATTTCAACACGACTATCGGCTATCAAGCGAGTGTCCGGCTATTTCCGGGTGCAAGCGGACTGGTTAATAACTCAACCGCCATCGGTGCGGGAGCAGTGGTTGACAGCGATAATACGATTGTCTTAGGCACGAGTCAGGAATTCGTCAAAATTCCCGGCAGTCTGAACGTCAGCAGTAATATGTTTGCCAGTCAAGTAACGGCGGCGCAATTGGTTATAACAGGCGGCTCATTGAAAATGACGACAGTACAGCAAGCAACTAATACCGGCAACCACTTACTCTGTATCAACGGCAACGGTTTTTTATCAAGATGCCCTTTTTCAACCTCGAATGATAATCTGACGGGTTCGACGGAAGTGCCAAACGCTCAACTGGAAACACAGACTAAACGAATAAATGCTCAACAATTGCAGATTAACCAGCAAGCCGAAAAACTAAAACAACAGCAGGAAACGATTGACGCGCTGAAAAAACTAGTCTGCGCGTCGAATCCGAACGCCGCCGTTTGCCAAAAATAAAATTTACATTTGCCCCACCGTGCGGCAAATTCAGCAGGTAAAATTATGAATAATTCAACTCAAACTTTAACCGATGCGCCGACGAAAGCGGTTCGCCGAACTTGTCCGAAATGCAAAAACGTCCGCGAAACAGCGGAAGTGATTTGTCCGGTTTGCGGAGAATCTTTGCAGTCGGTCAATCGAATCAGACTAACCGGCGGTTTGCTCGTCGTGACTGGAATCGCGCTACTCGCATTTATCGGCTGGCTCGCCGTCTGGATGCTGAATGCCCCACAAACCGGAAAATCCGCTTATCACGGCACTCCGAACCAAACGGCTTTTATCGTCTTTGTCGTCGGGCTGGTGATTTTAATCAGCCTGAACGCGACCGCCGCCGGAATTTGGCAAATCGTTTTCGGCAGACGCAACAAAGTTTTGGTAATAACGATGGCGATTTTGGGGATCGGTTTTCTGATAACGGGATTTGCCGTCGCTTTATCGAAATAAATTAAAAATATGAATAACTTTAAAATTATGTATCTATTGCTTGCAATATGTTTTTGTTCGGCAGTATTTTCGACACTTTCCAACGCCCAAATCGCTTCGGGCGGCAAATACACGATTGAAAAATCAGTTATCGCAGGCGGAGGTGCGACAAGTTCGAGCGGCAATTACACCGTCGAAGGCACAATCGGACAATCCGCCGCCGGAACTGTTCAGCAAAATTCGCCGTTCAAATTTCAGCCCGGATTTTGGACAGCCGCGCCATTCGCGCCAACCGCCGCCGAAGTTACGGTCAGCGGAAGTGTAAAAACCGCCGCCGGGCGCGGCATCAATAATGTTTTTATCAGTATGACGGGCGCGAACGGTGAAACGCGCACGATTCAGTCGAGCAGTTTCGGCTTTTTCCGATTCGATAATGTGGCAGTCGGCGAAACGTATATTTTTACGGTTAAAGCCAAACGATTTACATTCGCTCAACCGACGCTCGTGCGTTCGATTTTCGATGATACCGACGACATCAATTTCGTCGCTGACAACTAGAATTAAGCCGTTTATCGAATCGGTGGTATATTTAAGCGTAACCCGCGTTTTTTCGGTTTTGCCGATGAAAAGAAAAACAATAATTCTCGTTTGGATTTTAATTATCACGCTTACCTTTGCCGCATTTGTTCGCGCCGGACGTTTGCCGGTTCGCGCCTATACAACCGCCGACGGTTTGGCGAATGATACGGTGAACAAAATCGTCAGGGATTCGCGCGGTTTTTTGTGGTTTTGCACAAGCGAAGGGTTGTCGCGGTTTGACGGTTTTGAATTTAAGAATTACGGGCAGAACGAAGGCTTGCCTCATCGCAACGTCAACGATTTTTTGGAAACGAGAAACGGTGAATTTCTGGTGGCGACCAATAATGGATTGGTCGTTTTTAATCCGAATGGCAAGGCTTTTCACTGGAATATATTAACATCGAGCCTTGAACAAACTTCCAATGATCCGCCGATGTTTCGCGCGTTTCAAACTCCCGATTCAAACATCGAAA
Organism: Pyrinomonadales bacterium; assembly: GCA_038251885.1. Classification (GTDB taxonomy): domain Bacteria; phylum Acidobacteriota; class Blastocatellia; order Pyrinomonadales; family Pyrinomonadaceae; genus JAHCHG01. The sequence goes on from JBBSAX010000234.1 coordinate 4,521, forward strand.
AAATGCAGAAACCTTTTATAAGTTTGACCGAAGATCAAAGCGGACGAATTTTTGCGGGAACGGCGAGAGGATTATTTCGCGTTGAATTTATAAATAATGAATTGAAATTTTCGCAAATCAAGTCGGAGCAATGGTTTGCCGATACTGTTTTTGCAACTCTCAAATTCGACAGCGCGGGTTTCCTTTGGATTTTGGCGAGTTCGGGAATTTACCGTCTGTCCCCCGAAGGTAAAATCGAAAACTTCTGGCAAGACGGCGGCGGCTCACTTCTGATTGATAAAAGCGGGAAAGTTTGGGTCGGCAGCAGCGGATTAAAGTCGGGTTTGCGCGTTTTCACAGTTTCGCTGGAAGGGAAAACCGCGCAGATCACGAAAACATTCCACAAGTCCGACGGTCTGCCCGAAGAAAATCCGATTCTGGACATTATACAAATCGCGGATGGGCGAATTTTTGCGATAATCAGTACTCATTTGTACGAAATTCTGCAAACTGAAAACAGCACGATTTTTCGCATCGTTGAGGACGGTGCGTTTTCATCTTTAGCCGAAGACGCGGGCGGCAATTTGTGGCTCGGAACGGAACAGCAAGGAACTTGGAAGGTCGCGCTCAGCGGCTTTGTAAAATATGACCAAAGTGACGGCGTGCCGATTGGAAATATCTCTTCGATGAGCGTTGACGCGAGCGGAGATATATTTTTCACCGACGGCAAACAAAATCTGACGTTATTTAACGGCGAAAAATTTGAAACCGTTCAGCCGTCCGGTTTGACAATCAGAAATTGGGGCAAAAATTATCTCGATTTTCAATCTTCCCGCGAAGAATGGTGGATTCCGGCGATTGACGGTTTGCGGCGTTATTCGAAAACGAAAAATTTTAATGATTTGGCGAAAACCGCACCGCAGAAAATTTACACGACCGCCGACGGTTTATACGGCGATCAAGTTTTTAATATCTTTCAGGATTCGCGCGAAGATATTTGGATTTCGCTTTTAGTTTCCGACATCGGATTGCAACTTTTGGACAGCAAAACCGGAACGATTCATCGTTTTACAGCCGCTGATGGATTGCCCAATTCAAACGGCGCGGTCGCTTTCGGAGAAGACACAGACAAAAATGTCTGGCTCGGATTTTTCGCGGGCGGATTGGCGCGTTACCGAAACGGCAAGTTCAAGTTTTTCAATGACGAAGACGGCATTTCCGTTGGCACGACGAACGCTTTTTTGTCGGACAAAACAGGGCGTTTGTGGATTGCCACGGCGAGTCGCGGAATTTTTCGCGTTGATAATCCGACGAATGAAATCCCGACATTTACAAACATTTCGACGGCGGAAGGTATGTCGAGTAATCAGGCGAATTGCCTTGTCGAAGATGATTTTGGGCATATTTACGTCGGCACGGGACGCGGCGTAAATCGGATTGATCCGCCGACCGGAAACATCAAATTATTTATGCAATCGGATGGTTTGCCGGGCAGCGTCGTGCAGTATTGTGTCCGCGATAAAACAAGCGCGTTGTGGTTTATTTCGCAAAACACGCCAGTTAAATTCGTTCCGCAAGCCGAGCAAATACTTAAACCCTCGCCTGTTTTTATCGGCGCGATCAGCGTCAATGGAATCATTCAGCCGATTTCCGAACTCGGCGCGGATTTAGTTGAAAATCTAGATTTAAATTCCGATCAGCATCAAATTCGGATTGATTTTTTCGCGCTCGGTTTTAACGCGGGCGACCGCATTCGTTATCAATATAAATTGGGCGACGAAGATTGGCACGCGCCGGAAGACGCGAAATCCGTGAATTTTAATCTTGCATCCGGCGATTATAAATTCTATGTTCGCGCCGTCAATGCCGACGGCGTGGCAAGCGAAAATCCGGCGACGGTTTCGTTTAAAATCGCCGCTCCGTTTTGGCGGCGTTGGTGGTTTTTGCTGCTCGCGGCGTTGTTTGTAGTCGTCGTAATTTTAACCATCGAACGCACGCGGGCGGCGCGTTTGCGGGCGTTAAAAAGTGCCTTCGGAAAGTTGAGCGTTTCCGAAAATCGTTTCCGCCAGATGAATGAGCAATCGCCGCTCGGTATCGTAATTTTTGCGCCGGACGGTTCGATTCGCGCCGTCAATCGGGCGTATGAAAATTTTTGGGGAATTCGTTTCGAGCAAATAAAAAACTGGGATTTTATGGCGGACGAACAAATTATCAAAACGGGTGTTGCCGCGAAATTGCGCCGCGTTTTTTCCGGCGAAACCGTGACACTGCCGCCGTCTGCATACAATCCGCAGACGAACGGAGCGGGCGTAAAAGTTGAAGAAACCGCCGCGCCGCACTGGATTCAGTCATTCGCTTATCCGGTCAAAAATGACACAGGCGAACTGCTCGAAGTGATTCTCGTGATGGAAGACGTAACCGACCGCAAACGCGCCGACGAAATCGTCGAAAATGCAAGAAGCGAACGCCTGCGGGAACTCGAACAGGTGCGTCGGAGAATCGCCGCCGATCTGCACGACGACATCGGCTCATCTTTGACGCAGATTTCGATCTGGAGCGAAGTTTTGCAGCGCGACATTCGGAAACAAAACGGGAATATTGTTTCCGAACCGCTGACTTTAATTGGCAATTCGTCGCGCGAACTCGTTGACGCGATGAGCGACATCGTTTGGGCGATTAACCCGAACAAAGATTTTTTGAGCGAACTTTCCGGCAAAATGCGCCGCTTTGCGTCCGACGTTTTCACGGCGCGAAACATTGAATTCACATTTGACGCGCCTGATTTAGAAGAAGAATTCGCGCTCGGCGCGAATCTCAGGCGCGAAGTTTTTCTGATTTTCAAAGAAGCCGTCAACAACATCGTCAAACACGCGAAATGCACTAAAGTTATTATCGAATTAAGCGTTGAAAATTCCAAAATACATTTGCGTCTACGCGACAACGGCGCGGGTTTTGATGCATCCGAGGACAGTCCCGACGGACACGGAATCTTAAATATGAAGGCGCGGGCAAACGGACTTGACGGAACGCTCGAAATAGTTTCAAATCGTGCAGATGGAACAATTACCACGCTCACTGCGCCGCTTGGCGCGGATGAGAAGTCTTTGTCAATAGATCAATAATACAAGAAATTTAGCCACAGATTTTCACAGATAAACGCAGATAAAGAAAATGATTTGGTAAAAAAATATCTTATGTCAATCTGTGATGTTATGAAGTTGATTCCAGTCGTAATTGAGTTGAGTTTTGGTAAACTCAGTTTTGACAATTTAACAATCCCGATGGAATCAACTATGACATTATACATCGGAATTGATTTTCATCCATATCAGCAAACTATT
>JBBSAX010000235.1:0-7784 GCA_038251885.1 Pyrinomonadales bacterium
AGCGCAACTGCTGTTCGCTCGTCGGAATCGAACGCGAACGGCAAAGAGAACCGTCAGCATCAATAATTGTTTGATAACATTGACTTGAACCCAAATCCAAGCCGACATAAAATGATTGTTGCATCGCAGAAAACCTCCTATTGTTTAAGAAGGTCATTCAAGATGCTTGATTGTCAAACAGCAAGTTGGATGAGACCGGACAAAAAGCCTGTCTTTCATCCTACCAATGGACGTGAGGGCGAAACAGCGACTTTCTTATCGCGTTGTTCGTTAAACTCGGAGTTGCGTGAATTCGGTTTCGCCCCACGTCATCTCAATCGTTATGCGGCTAATCTAATGTATGGATGAAAGTGCGAACTAGAGTCAATTATTTAATATGGAATGGAATGTTATCTTAGGTTTGTCAGTCATTAGTGCTTTAGTAAGCACTACAGGCACTTTGACAGCTCTCTTTTTGAAAGAGCGAGTAAACCTTCATATTCGCAAGCGCATCATTGGTTCGGTCTGCTGCTTATTGCGATGAATCGTCCGGTTGATGCCATCGCCGAAATAAAAACCTCCGAACAACTCGATCCGAGTTCGCTCATCGTCAAAACCGCGCTGGCAATGGCTTATTTTAATAACAAGCAATATGATAAAGCGATTGCCGAATGCGAAAAAGTTTTAGCGATAAATAAGGATTTCATTCCGGCTTACCGCGTTTTGCGTTGGTCGTATCAGATGAAAAACGATTATCAATCCGCCCGTTTCGCACTTCAAAACGAACTGACCTTCAGCGGGGGCGAAATTGACGATCCGGGTTGGTATATGATCATCGCGCAAGTCGAATCATTGAACGGGGATAAAAAAGAAATCGCGGAAAAATTGGATAAATCCGTTGAACAACCGATTGTAAAAAATTCACCTTCGACATTTTCCTACGAAATCGCCCTTGCCTACAATGCGCTCGGCGAACGTGAAAAAGCACTAAAATGGCTCGAAACAGCGGAAGCCAAAGTTGATAACGGATTTGTTCTGCTTGAAGTTGATCCGCGTCTTGATAATTTAAGAAACGAACCGCAGTTTCAAAAACTTTTGAATAGACTAAAAAAATGGAATCTTTTCGTTTCAAAATTCATAGCCGTTATTATTTCCGGCAAATAAAAACTTGTTCAACCTTCAAACTCTCAGCGAATCTACCACTGAACTGCTCGGGAAAACTTTCTAAATCCTTCACTTTTTGAGCAAAACCCAAAGATCAAACATATTTATGGCAAAGTCAGCAAATAAGGTAAAGTTTTCGTGAATAATTTATATTTTTAGAGCATACTTGCAGTCTAGTCCAAAAACTATTTTTATTCTCGACAGTAAAACAGTTTTTAGTTTATAAGTTTCCTGTTTGCTGATACTATTTCAGTTATTGAAGAATTAAAGGATGAGTAAAGGTAAAATAAATTTTTACCAAATGAAAAACTAATCAAAAAACTTAGAAATTTGACTTCTAGAATAAATGAAAGAGATCGAAAACAAAGTTAATTGTTAGTTTGATTTATCATAATTCATTATGAACGAATTAGATTTCATTAGTTGGGTTTGCCCTCTGCCGCTTCGTGATTATCCGAGGATCGTTCTCGCCCACGGCGGCGGTGGAAAACTGTCGAATGAACTGGTCGAGAATCTTTTTCTGCCGGCTTTTTCTAATGAAACGCTTGATAAATTGAGCGATTCGGCTTCTTTGGATATTTTAGAATATTTGAAAGACGGTGGACGACTTTCTTATTCGACAGATTCGTTTGTCGTTCAACCGCTGTTTTTTCGCGGCGGGAATATCGGGAATTTGGCGGTCAACGGAACAGTCAACGATGTCGCAATGGCTGGTGCGAAACCGCTTTTTCTTAGTTGCGGATTTATTATCGAAGAAGGTTTTGAAGTCGAATCTTTGGGCAGAATCGTCCAGACGATGGGCGAACAGGCAAAACTCGCGGGTGTTAAAATCGTCACGGGCGATACGAAAGTCGTGGACAAAGGTAAAGGCGACGGGCTTTTTATCAACACTTCGGGAATCGGTGTGATTCCAAAAGATGTAAATCTCGCTCCGAATCTTGCACAACCGGGCGATGTCGTCATCATTTCGGGCGAAATCGGTCTGCACGGCGTAGCAATTATGAGTGAACGCGAAGGCTTAGACTTTGATGCACCGATTGAATCCGATTGTGCGAATCTGAATTTTCTCGTCGAAGAAATGCTCGAAGTTACAAAAGAAATCCGTGTTCTGCGCGATCCGACACGCGGGGGAATCGCTTCGGCTTTGAACGAAATCGCTAAAGCCTCGAATGTCGGAATCGCTTTAGTCGAAAGCAAAGTTCCAGTTCCGAGTCTTGTGCGTTCGGCGTGTGAATTTTTGGGACTTGATCCGTTTTACGTTGCGAATGAAGGAAAATTGCTGGCAATAGTTGCGCGTGAAAAAGCCGACGAACTCCTCGAAGCGATGCAGAAAAATGAATTCGGCAAGAAATCCGCGATCATCGGCGAAGTCGTCGAAGCACATCCCGGAATGGTCGTTGCCAAAACTGGAATCGGCGGAACGCGCGTTGTTGATATGCAACTCGGCGAACAACTTCCGCGAATTTGCTAAAATTTTCAATATGAAATTTAAATCACTAAGATAAGTTATGAATTTCAAATTTAGAGAACCTGTAAATGAAGAAAAATTGGTAACTGACTATGAAACCATTGTAAATTATATTTGCGAAGGCTACGAAGAAATTATTTACGAATATACTAACGATTTAGCTTGCCGTTTGTTTATTCAAGAAGCTATTGAACAAAAAAGTAAGAATATTTTGCCTTTAGAAAATCGGATTAGAAGCACGGATAAAAGGTTAAAATCGGTTTTACAAGAAACAAATATATGTATCTACGGAAATTATCCCAAAGAATACTTTTGGTTTTGGGGCATTCCTAAAAATTCTAATGAATTAATGAATGAAGCAAAATTAAATCATTGGATATAACAAATAAAAATAATTTCCACGAATCTGCTACGTCCAATAATTTCTATCGAGCGAGCGGTAATTTATTGCTTCGCTAATGTGTTGAGGTTGAACATTTTCACTTCCTGACAAATCGGCGATTGTCCGAGAAACCTTTAAAATTCTATCGTGAGCGCGGGCGGAAAGTCCTTGTCTGAGCATTGCTCGTTCGAGTAGAGTTTCGCTTTCGGTATCGAGAGCACAGAATTGGCGAATCTGCGTCGGCGACATTCCAGAGTTTGAAAAAACTCCGCTTCCTTTAAATCTTAAAAGCTGAATTTCGCGTGCCTTTATTACACGTTCCCGAATAACTTCGGACTTATCGCCTTCGGGAACGCCGCGCCCGCGCAATTCATTGAAATTTACCGCCGGAACGTCTATGTGAATATCAATTCTATCAATTAGCGGACCTGAAATTTTGCCAACGTATCTTTGAATTTGAATCGGCGAACATTTGCATTCGCGCTGACTTCCAAAATAACCGCACGGGCAGGGATTCATCGAAGCGACCATTGTAAAATCTGCCGGAAAAGTTAAAGACATCGCTGCGCGGCTGATCGTAACCTGTTTATCTTCGAGTGGTTGGCGCAAGACTTCCAGAACGCTTCGGTCAAATTCGGGTAATTCATCAAGAAACAAAACTCCATTGTGAGCCAGTGAAACTTCGCCCGGACGCGGGAAAGTTCCGCCGCCGATAAGTCCGGCGTTTGAGATCGTATGATGCGGCGAACGAAATTGTCTTTGCGTAACAAGTCCTGATTTTCCAGTCAAACCTGCGACTGAATGAATTTTTGTGATTTCGAGCGATTCTTCAAATTCGAGCGGCGGCAGAATCGTCGGAACTCTTTTCGCCAACATCGTTTTTCCCGATCCCGGCGGTCCGATTAACAGAATATTATGTCCGCCAGCACTTGCCACTTCAAGTGCGCGTTTTGCGCTTTGCTGTCCGCGAACTTCGGCAAAATCAACGCGATATTTGTTTTCTGCCTCTTTCATATCGGACATTTTCAATTTCAGAGGTGAAATGCGCGGCTCTTTGCCGTTTTGCAAATCCTGCGCGATTCCGACCGCATCGCGCAGATCACGAACGGGGAAAACATTTATTCCTTCGATGACTGCGGCTTCCGGCGCATTTTCTTCGGGAATCAAGATGTTTGTAATGCCGTTTTCACGCGCCTGCAATGAAATTGAAAGCGCACCGCGCACGGGACGAACGCGCCCATCAAGGGATAATTCGCCGATGCTCAGAGTATTTTCCAGCGATTCGAAATTTCCCAGATCGCCGTTCGCACCGAGAATTCCGAGCGCAATCGGCAGATCAAAACTCGCGCCTGCTTTGCGAACGTCCGCCGGTGCAAGATTTATCGTCGTTTTATGAAACGGAAAAAAATAAGAACTGTTCGTGATCGCCGCGCGGATTCTTTCCTTCGATTCGCGCACGGCGGTATCGGGCAAACCGACGATGATCACGGGCGGCGAAGTGTCTGCTTCGCCTTTTACGGGTTGCAAATTGACTTCAATATCAACAATTAGCGCGTCAATTCCGAAAACAGCGGCGGATTGTGTAAGGAATAGCATAAACAAATAATATTTTAATGAAATTGGGATAAAGCACTCAATTTTATATCAGAATTTTAACAAAAAGTCAGATATTTTTTGAAATAAGAATTTTTTGAGTGTAAATCAAATTTGTGAGTATCTTGAGTTAAGCGTTATTTCTTCACTAATTCCGATTAGATTCCGCCTCCGAGTTCAGGAATAATATAAAGAAGCCACCAGAGAAATATTTGAATCATAAGAATTCCGAAACTCAAACTTACGCTGATGAGTGCGAGTTTTCTGCCGCCTAAATGAGGTTGGCGATATGAAACGGCAAAACCGAAACTTCCTAAGATCAGCGTTAAAGGAATAAACAAAATTCCCAAATAAGGCACCATCGAATAAACACAGCACGCCCAAGCAGTTTGTGAAACATCGTTTTCGTTTCGCGCAAAAAGATCGGTAATGTCTTCGCGCGGTGGAGCGTTTTCGGCAAGAAAAGTTTTTCCCTGTAAACGATAGGAAGACCGCAGAGTGTCGAGCGGTTGATAATCTTCTTTAAGCAGTTTTCCGCAAGTAAAACAAAATTTCGCATTTCCGCGCCGCGATTCCGTGCCGCAGGCGGGACAAACGGAAAAAGAAAAATTAAAAGCGGAAAATCTTTCGTCGTTTGAATTCCGATTTTCATTTTTCATTTTCCGTTTTCCGTTTGTCATTATCTCCGTCGTCCTTTGCTGGTACTTTTACGCGAAACGCTGAAGTTTAGTTTTTCACGATTTGCAAACTCTTGTAAAGCCCCAAGAAAAATTTCTCTGTCGCGGACGGTAATGACTGCCGTTGCGTCCGCTGTTTCGAGCGCGTATGGATAACCTAAACCGATGACGCATTCGGCGCGAATTATGTCCAAAACTTCATCTAAAAAACCTTCTTCATAAATCCACGACGGAACATCAACTCTTGCGGGCGAGCCGTCGCTCGTCGTTTGTAAATACGTAAAACCGACGAGCGATCTCTGCGTTTTTTGCTCAATAAACGCGCTCAAACCTTTGCGTTTTGAATAACAAAAGACGCTTCGGTCGCCCCATTTTTGTAGCACTTGCTGGAAATTATAAGTTTCCGCGTGCAGAATAGTTGCATCGTAGAGCGTCTGACTTTCGGAAGTTGTTTTTTGATCGAACGCATCGAGCAAATTGAGCAGATCGCGCGAAAAACTGCGGTCAATATAACCGACGACCGGAACTTTTGTTTCGCGTGAAAGATAAACGAGTTCGAGCATTTTTTGGACGAAACTTATTTGCAAAGTAGTTTGAGGTAAAGAAAATGAAACAAGCAAAGTTCCGTCAAAAAAAGCGAGCGGAAGACGTTCGCCGCGTTCCTGCCAGCCTTTTTTCTTTTTCAAAAATTCTGCAACCCGGTCAACTTCGGCGTGAAAACGCATTTCACCGACGCGCGTTTCGGGATTCATCGGTTCGTCCTGATTTTCAAGTAGTTCCTTTGGCGACAAAATCGTAAATTTTGCGTTTTTCTCATAACTTTGAGTTTCGTCGTGCGGATTTTCAAACCAACCGACCTGAATCGCCGCGACCGGCAAACTTATGTCGCGTCCCGGCAAAATCTGACTCGCGTCCGCCGCAAAAGTCGTCCGATTTTTTAGAGTTTCCCACGCCCAACTTCGCGCCTGTTCGTGATTTTGCCAGCTTTCTTCAAATGAAAACGAAAAAGAATTTCGATCATCCAATTCTTCGGAAGGAATCGCGCCGACGTTTTCGCTCTTTGAAATTTTCTTTGAAACTTCCGCGCTCGAAAGTTCGCATATTTCCTGTAAAGTCTGTAAATATGCAGTTAAATCCGTGCTTTGAGTTTCGGCAAAGCGCACGAAATCTTCGCGTTGATTGTGGAGTTCATTTGATAGGAGTTCACGATAGAGCATTTTTGTTAAATTGTTTTCAAGAGGTATTTTACAGCAAAAAAGGATCGAGATATATCCCGATCCTTACTTTTCTCATCATTTCCGTTTTTAAATCGGCTATGGTTTTAATAAATCTATGTTTAGTTTCAGGTTAAAGACCAATCCCTGTTCAAGCTGTAAATTTTTCCCTTTGATCGAAATAACGGTTGCGCCTTTGAAAACAGGCGATGCCTCAAAATGCATTTCCGGTTTAGCACCTTCCGGTGCAACAGAAATTACGCTTGCCTTAAACTTCAAATAATCGTCGCCATTTTTCAAAAAATCAAAAGATATACTAATTTCCGATATATTATTGTCGCTGCTGACTGATTTTACTCTGACAACTCTGCCTAATAGTTCAGTTCCCTTGCTAAAATTAACTCCGTTTCCTGCTACATCTTCGGTCAATGTCAGAACAAAATCATCACCACTTTGCGTTTTTTCAACGTCTAAAGTCTGTTGAAGCTGCGCCGAAAGCTTTGTTCCGGCTTTAAGAATTATATTGCCTCCGTTTTTTTTATCAGTGTTTGCATCATTTTGCTGGGCAAAACAAACTGTAACGAAGGTAAAAAACATTAGAAAACCGCAAATTGCTTTTTTCATATATTCACCTCCTGATAGTAAATGTTTCTGACTAATGCGATGGGAAAAGTTCACCCTTACTTTATCAGATTATTGCGAAAAAGTCTTTATTTTATTGGAAAACCTACAGCTTTCGATAAAATAAAGACTTTTTAGATCAGATATTAAATGATCAATTTTTCGCGGGCTGTTTTAACTGATTATAAACGTCAACCTGAAAACGCCATTTCCCGTCTTTATCTTTGACCGCGACGACAACGAATTTGCCCTGTCCAATGCCGACTTCTTTTTTATCCTTGTATTGACGAATCGTATAAATCCCGACATCATACGCCAGATTTTTATCAACTTTGCGCTGAAATATCTGAAACGAAATCGTCATTGTCTGACGTTCGTTTTTGACATAATCGAAAAACGATTGAAACGTCGGGCGAATCTCTGCGCGACCTTGCAAAATATCATTATCCGGCGGCAAATAAGCGGCGTTTTCGCTGTAAAGATTCGCAACCTTTTCAACATCCAACGTGCGATATGCCTCGCTGAATGTTTTATAGATCGCGTCAATTTCTTTATGCGCTGAAACTCCTTTTTCCAAGGTCAATTCGGAATCTTGCGCGTTTGCGATCAATGAAAATAGAAACAAAAACGATAAAAGTAAAATTTTTTTCATAATTTCTTGTCAATAGTTTTCTTTGGAAATTTAT
>JBBSAX010000236.1:0-7735 GCA_038251885.1 Pyrinomonadales bacterium
AAATAATTCGTTGAAAGATCGAAGCGGTTGAAAACCGCGACATACAATTTATGCCGCCATTTTCAATGGCTCGATGATTTTATACTATGTTTTCCCGACAGCTTGCGCTGTGGGCTACAAATATAACGTCGGTTTCACCGACTAAATCTAAATTTCTTATGTCGAACTCACTTTAAATAAGCAAACAACAAAGGTCGAATGACCAAAATCAAAAAAGCCGTCAGGCTTAATTACCTAACGGACTGTTGCCAAAATTATTTTAATCTTTTTATAAATTATCGCAAAATACTTTACCCGAAATTTTTATTTTGAAAATTTATGTAAAAACCCGATAGAAAAATTATTATTCCGGTTCCAATAAAAAAAGCTATTAAAAGCCCCGCCCAAAGAGCAATCATTGTCCAGAAAATCAGGATGAATAACGTGCTTAAGACCATTTGCGCGGGTGGAGGCAAAATCGGGTTAAATTTTCCAATTAAAAATTCTATAATTCCCGCACCGATCAAACCCGATAAAATCCAGCCGGCAAAATTGCTTAAAGGAACGCCGTAAAAAAATCCACCGCCCGAATACGTCCAAAACTTCATATAAACCGCACCCGGATCGAGAACCATATCAAACATCAAAAGAAATACCGCAATCATTACTATTCGCAGCCAAAGTTTAAAATCAAATCGCGCGGTAATGGTATATGCTGCAAGCATTAAAGGTGTCCAGGCAAACGCGACCGTCCAAGGAACGAGATTAAACAAACGAAATCCGAGCAAATCGGAATATATAAAATTTCCGTAAGGAAAACCCGTAGTTATTGCAAAAGTTTCGATCAATGTTGCATAAATTCCTAACAGAAATAATAAAATCAAACCATTTTTCCAACCGAGCCATTTGATTGTCGCCCACATCGCAGGCGCGGCAAACAATACGATATTTAGACCTGAAACAACGTATGCCCACGGCGGCATTTCGACATTGACCATAAAAAATGCGCCGATAGTCAAAAATGCTGTGATAATGAAAAATATGATGTAATGATTTTTTTTCATTTGGGTTATAATTCGTTTATGTTCGACTTCCGGTTTCTGTTCAAAGTCAGCCGTCCGCGTTTCTGGTTTTATGTTTTCGGACCTTATCTAATCGGGATTATTGCGGCTTCTGTTTATCGTTCCGATCTTTTATCAACAAAGGCTTTGATTTTTAGTGTCTTTTTTATTTTTCCGGCTAATCTCTTGATTTACGGCATCAATGACATTTTTGATTATGAGACCGACAAATTAAATTATAAAAAGCAAAATTACGAATTATTAGTTAATCCGAACCAGCATAAAAATCTGCTGTTCTACATTATTTTATTCAATTTACCTTTTATAATCGCCGCATTTATTTTTGCAATCGAAGCATTGCCCGCGCTTGTCGGATTTTTGTTTTTCTCGATCTTTTATTCTGCTCCGCCGATCCGTGCAAAAACCAAACCATTTCTCGATTCTGCATTTAATATTCTTTATGTTTTTCCGGGAGTGTTCGGTTATCAATTAATTTCCGGCGCAAATCCGCCTTTTTTGATTTTTATTGCCGCCGGAATCTGGACATTTGCGATGCACGCTTACTCGGCAATTCCCGATATCGAAGCAGACCGCGAAGCAAAAATTAAAACTGTGGCAACTCGATTAGGCGCGAATTCTACGCTTATTTTGTGTTTGTTCTTCTATTTAATTTCTGCTTTTTCAGTGTATCAATATCTCGGTTTTTTAAGTTTTGTTTTAGCTTTTATTTACGCCTTGATGATTTTACTTTCATTTCAATTAAAGAAAAGAGACAAAATGTTTACGGTTTATAAATTTTTTCCATTGATTAATGCCTCCGCCGGATTTTTGTTGTTTTGGTTTATCGCCTACGCCAAATTTTTTACTTAATCGAATGTATTGCCGTCTGTCCTGCTATCTAAAGCGATTCGAGCGGCGAGGCAGTTTTGATTCCGTGAATACGTTTATAAACGAGTTCGGCACTTATCAAACAAATTTGCGTTCCGATTCCGGGGTTTGTTGCGGCACCGACATAGAAAAGCCCTTTAACTTTTTTGGAGTAATTTTTGGGGCGAAATATCGCCGTTTGCCTCAAAGTATGCGCTAATCCTAAAGCCGAGCCTTTAAAGCTGTTGTAATCGAAAGCAAAATCGTCAACCGTGTAAATGCGTTTGTATTCAATCTTTTGCCGCAGATTTTCGAGTCCCATTTTTCTTTCCATTAAATCCAAAATCTCGTCGGCATATTTTTCTTTCTCTTCTTCGGAAATTTTCAGATCGGAAGCAATCGGAACTAAAACAAAGATATTTTCCTTGTCTTCCGGCGCAACAGTGTCATCGGTTACACTCGGCGCACAAACATAAAGCGAAGGTTTATCCGGCAATTGCGGATTTTTGTAAATATCATCGAAATTTTTTCGCCAGTCTTTGGAAAATAGTAAATTATGATGTATCAAACTCGGCAGTTTTTCTTTGATGCCAAGATACATAATGAAAGCTGACGGCGCGAGAACCCGCTTGTTCCAGTATCTTTCCTTCAAACTCTGATTTTTCTTTTGTAGCAAATGAGTTTCCGTAAACCACATATCAGCGTTTGAAATGACAATATCAGCCGGAAAAAACTCGCCTGACGCAAGCCTTACTCCTGTTACCTGTTTGTTTTCTACTCTTATTTCGCTAACTTCTGCTTCAGATCTTAAATATGCGCCGTTTTTTTCCGCAATAGATTGTAATGCTTTGATCAATTCATAAAATCCGCCTTTCGGATAAAAAACGCCTTGATTAAAATCCATATGGCTCATCAAATTGTAAAGTGCGGGAGCTTCATAAGGCGAAGTTCCCAAAAAAACCATCGTGTATTCCATTATTTGCCGGAGTTTTTCGTCCTTGAAAAATTTGGAAACAAAATTGTGCATTCTCGAAAAAACGGAGAGTTTTTGTCCTTCGGTCATTACGCGCTTGTTAAAAAAATCAAAAATCGTGTCGTAATTTTTGAACATAAAATGCTGCGTCGCAATTTCATATTGATATTCGGATTGCTTCAAATACGCTTTTAATTTTTCGCCCGCACCTTTTTCAATTGCTTCAAATGTTGCGGCATCGCGTTCGATATTTGAATTTATATCAACATTTTCTTGGTCATAACTGAAAAAAATTCGATATGAAGGCTGGAGTTTTACCAAATCCAGATAATCAGAAACTTTTTCGCCCGTGAGTTTGAAAAAATGTTCAAAAATATCCGGTGCGAGATACCACGAAGGTCCCATATCAAAACGAAAACCGTTCGCCTCAAAAATATTCGCACGTCCGCCGAAATTGGCGTTTTTTTCCAACACGGTGACTTCATAACCTTTTTTCGCAAAAAGACACGCTGTTCCCAAGCCGCCGATTCCCGCGCCTATGATGACTACTTTTTTATTCATAAATCCCAACTAATGCTTTAAATGAAAGAAAAACTTTCTGTTTGAAATTGGTTCGCACGCGACCGAGAAAAACATTGTAATTTGCTCGTTCGATCTCGGTTAAAATCGCTTTGTACAAAACATACGAAATTCGCACCGCAAGTCTTCCTCTCCAATGTAAAAGAGGAATTCCGGGTAATGCTTCGCGATATATCTGTTTATTACGCGAAATTTGAAATTTCATAAAATCAATAAATGTTTCATCAATTTTATGGTCTAAAATATCTTTTTTAACAAGGTTAAATTTCCCAAGTTCGTCCAAAGGCATATAAACACGCCCCAGACTTTCGCTGTCTTCACGAATATCTCTTAAAAAATTCGTCAATTGAAAAGCATATCCGAGTTTCAAGGCATATTGAAAAGCCGCGTCGGAAGAATATCCGACGATTCGCGTTACCATCAGTCCAATTACGCCCGCCGAACCATACATATATTCTTCGAGTTCAGCATAATTTTCATATTCCGATTTTTCCTCGTCCATAAACATAGATTTTAGAAAGGCTTCGCCGTCGGCAATCGGAATTTCGTATTTTTCAAAAGTATCAACAATGGCTGCTAAAATCGGATCAATGCTTCCACCATTTTCCATCGCTTCTATCCAATCGGAACGCCATTTATTTAATTTTTCGAGAACTGACTTTTTATCTTTGGCGTTCGGATCGTCAACCATTTCGTCGGGAATTCTGGCAAACGCGTAAATCGCATAGATCGCTTTTCTGGTCTCTTTCGGAAAAAACTGTGTTGCAAAAAAATAACTCGTTCCATATTTTTTTGTTATGATTTTGCATTCTTCAAAACCTTTTAATAGTAAATTTTCTTTGTTTACAGTTTTCTCTAAATTCATCTAATTAATTTTATAATTCTTTTATAGAAAGTTCGTTTTCAAATACACTTCGGTTTCACAAAGATAATTTTCTGGGAATTTAACACTATCTCATTCAGGAAAAGTTCAGAGTTACGCCTAAATGCCTAACTCTGAACGAGATAAGTGGATTTTCAAGAAACATTTCTTGATTTTCTTATTTTCCGGTAAAATCAGGCGAGCGTTTTTCAAAAAATGCCATAACACCTTCTTTGAAATCATTTGATTTGCCGGATTCGATCTGCATTTCGTGTTCAAGTTCGAGTTGTGAAGATAAATCATTTGAAAAGGTCGCATTAAGCATTTTCTTTATTCGTCCGATTGAACCGGTCGGAGCAAGCGCGAGTTTTTGTGCCAGAGTCTTTGTTTCCTGTCGGATAAATTCATTTGGCACGACTCGATTTATCATCCCTAATTTCTTTGCTCTATCTGCTGAAATAGTTTCACCTAACATAAACATTTCCGCCGCGATTTTTTCGCCGATGGCGCGTGGCAGAAAGAAACTTCCGCCGCAATCCGGCGAAAGACCGATTCTCACAAACGCTACATTAAAACTCGCGTCTTCGGCAGCAAGTATCAAGTCACAGGCGAGTGCAAAATTTGTTCCCGCACCGGCGCAAACGCCGTTGACTGCCGCCAAAAAAGGAATCGGAGTTTCACGAATCAGCAAAATTACATCATGCAGAGCTTTCAAAGGTTCTTCTAAAAATGCTTCAATTCTGCCTTCCTTCTGCCACATTGACTGCATTTCGCGCAGATCGCCGCCCGAACAAAATGCGCGACCTTCGCCTGAAATAACGACGCATCGCGCTTTTTCTTCAATTGCTTTTTCAATCGCGCCGCGCAGGTCTTTGGTCAATTGCAAAGACAAAGCATTCAACGCTTCCGGTCGCGCGAAAGTGATATACGCGACATTCTCTTCCAATTCGTATTTTACTGTTTCAAACGACATAAATTTTATTTGGATGTTTCGGATTCATCATTAATTCTTTCCAGCAAACTCGGTTGTTTTCCTTCAAATTCAATATAACGCGCTTTGTCTTTTTCACTGAACTCGACCATAAGTTGCAAGTTTCCGCAGTGAACACAGGCAAACGACAAAATTTTGTTTCCGCCCATACCGAAGATTTTTTTGTAGAGCGGCTTATCTTTTGAAACAAACAGTGAGGCATTTCCGCCTCCGCTGCTTTCAATAATCGTTCCCTCGATGACGTTGGAGCTTCCGCAAGAATTACAATTCATAAACTGAAAATTACACGGCGCGAATGCGCGATTTGCTCGCCTGATGACATTCCTTGCACAAAACCGAGCGTCCGACCTTCGGTTGAAACGGAACGCGGTCGTGTCTGCCGCAATTATCGCAGACAATTTCAAATTTCTCTGAAGAATCACTTGTATTAACCCGTTTTTTGGAACGGCATTTTGTACATCTCTGCGGCGAAGGCATATTTCGCTGGTAAAATGTTTCCTGTTCCTTTTCAGTAAATATAAAGTTTTCTTTGCATTGCACACAGGGAATTTCAACTTCCGGCATAATGTTCCTCCGTTTTATTTGGTTGTAACTCTTTTAAATAAAATTTTAACATATAAATATAATTGAGTAGCAAAACGATTTATATATATTTTTTTTATTTAGCTTGTAATGCTTTAACGTGTGCTTTCACTGTTTCGCCGAGAGTTTTCAAGTTATAACCGCCTTCCAGACACGAAACTATTCGTCCGTTGCAGACTTCATTTGCCCATTGTTTGACGGTTTTTGTCATCGAAATAAAATCTTCGTCTTCCAGTTTTAATTGTCCCAGCGGATCGGTCGAATGAGCGTCAAAACCTGCGGAAATGAAGATAAAATCAGGCTTAAAGTTTTTGCGAATGTCGTTGATCGCGTTTTCAAACATTCTTTTCTGAACATTGGCAAGCGTTTTCGCTTTGACCGGAAGATTGAAAGTGTAACCTTTGCCGCGACCGAAACCCGTTTCGCCCCAACTTCCCGATCCGGGATACCACGGATATTGGTGAATCGAGAAAAAGTGAACCGTCGGATCGTCAAAGAAGATTCCCTGCGTGCCGTTGCCGTGATGAACGTCCCAATCAATAATGGCGACGCGTTCGATTTCCTTGTAGCGATTTTGCGCGTAACGCGCCGCGATTGCGACATTGTTAAAAAGACAAAACCCCATCGCGTTCTCGCCCGTCGCGTGATGTCCCGGCGGGCGAACCGCGACAAAAGCGTTTTTCGCCGCGCCCGACATCACCGCATCAACCGCATTGCACGCGCCGCCCGCCGCATAAACCGAAGCGTCAAACGAGTGCATCGAAACAACCGTGTCGGCATCAAGGTATTCAGTTCCACTCGAAAAAGCATTTTCAACCGTTTCATAATGCTTTTTCGTATGACTCGCCAAAATTATTCCTTTTGAAACCTGTCCCGCTTCGATCTGATGCAGAGAATTCCAAAAACTCTCATCGCTCTTCAGCGTGTTCATTATCAATTCATAACGCTTCGGCGTTTCAGGATGCCCAACGCCCGTGTCGTGTTTGAGATAAATCGAATTGTGTATTAAAGCTGTTTTCATTTTTTTATTTTAGTGTAGATAGAATATCTCTCAATTTATTATAGTCTTTTAATGGAAACTCGTGCATCTTCCACTTTTCCGCATAGCCGTCTAAACCATGCTTGTTTAAAACCTCACTCAAACAAATAATTGTTCGTCGAACTAGAGTTAGTAATGAGCATTCAAATTTCAAGATAATTTTGCCCTTATCGTCGGATTGTCGAAAGCCTTTCCAATCGTCAAACTCAAGAATCTCAACAGAAACTTCTGCATCATTCACTTTTGAGAACTTCCATCTGTATTCACCCGGTTCTTCTGCAAAAATTGCGTAAGAGTATTTTTCGCCTTGCGCTATCCTCAAAATCGCTTCCGCCAAATTTCCTAAAGCATTTTCTAAATATGAAGCAGTTAAAACAGTAGAATTTCCATTAATGGAAATTAAACATTCCGCCCATCCTGCTCCAACTAAGTTGTATGAGATTGAAAGACTCATTTGAATTTATATAAAAGCAGTTTCGTGCAAAAGTTCGCCTTTCGCAAATCTTTCAAAACTGAGACACGAAACATCCAAACTCGAAGATTTCCCGTCCAGAATAATTTCCGATAAAGCGCGTCCCGTCGCGGGCGAGTGCATTACGCCGTGTCCTGAAAAACCGTTGGCAAAATATAAACCTTCAACCGAACATCCGCCCAGAATCGCGTGATGATCGGGCGTGTTTTCATAAAGTCCGGCGCGGCATTTTTCTATAATTGGCTGAGTTTGATACAAAAACGGCGAGCGATGTTTTGCCTTTTCGTAAACTTTTTTGATAAAAGATTCGTCGAAAGTCGTGTCAAAAGA
>JBBSAX010000237.1:0-7689 GCA_038251885.1 Pyrinomonadales bacterium
TTTTCTAAATCTCTTGCTCATATTTGTATCTCCTTATAAGTTGTCACCTTCTAGGGAGATACATTTTATTTCTTTTTTTCCTGTTGCCCTGTTGTCGGATATCCTGATCCACTGCCAGAGGCAGTGGATTTAATTTTGATTTACAGGGATAACAGGGATGAAAAGGATTCTTTTTAGATTTAAAATATCCCTGTGAATCCCTGTTATCCCTGTAAATTAAAAGGTAAAACGTCCCGCAAATTGAAATGCTCTCGGTCCGCCTGAGCCGAAAACTCCGCCGGCGGTCGTGATCGGCTGTCCGAACGTCGGTGTGCCGAGAACATTGCCGAAGCCGGAATAATTCGTGTTTGAAACGCCGAGAATATTTGTCGTGTTAAAGACATTGAAAACTTCCACAATCGGTTCGAGTCGAAATCTTTCTTTGAATATAAAGGTTTTAGAAAGACGGAAATCGAGCGAACTGAAATTGTCGTTGAACCTCGCGTTGGCAGGCGCGAGAGGCAAAAGGTTTCCGTTCACGCCGCCGTTTGCGTTTAATTGATTGATAAAAGTGTTTAATTCAGCCGCGTTTTTGAAAAGTCTGCCGCCTGCATTTCTTTGCAATTGCGGAATTCTTGATGAACCGTCGGGCAAAATGATGTCCATCGGAACGCCTGACGCGAGAGTTAAAATCGGCGAAAAGCGAATTCGGTAAGGCATTTCGACCGTTCCGGCAAATGTAAAACGATGCCGCTGATCGTTCGGTGTCGGACCGTATTCGAGTTGTAAATTATTTGAATCAATCGGACCGTTTGAAAACGGAATCTGATCGTCATTGGCATAATTGAACGCTTTGGAAAGCGTGTAACTCGAACGAAAGGCAAAGCGGTTTGAAAGTCGTTTTTCTACGCTCAAAAGCAGTCCGTCATATTTGAAACCGACGCTCGATTCTAAATTTACAACTCTGTCAGGTCCGCCGACAACCGGATTATTGACCACACCGATATTGCGTCCGATGATAAAATGCGTGCCGAAATTATGCAGATAATCGGCGCGTAAGACGAAGTTTTTGGCAAACTCGAATTGAACTCCGAGATTTGTCTGCTGAACCGACGGATTTTGCAGATCATTGTCAATAATGTTGATTCCCGACGCGCCCGCACCGGGCAGAATGAAACCCGAAAACGGATTTGAAACTCTCGGCGCGAATGGCAGAAATCTGCCGTTTTGATCGAGAAAAATCGGCGCACCGTTCGGCGCGGTCAGCGCGTTTCCGGCGCGAACTTCGACGGGCAAAGCGCGTCCGTCGAGTCCGCGCTCTAACGTGATTAACTGCAAAGTTACGCGGTCGTAATAAATCCCGTAACCGCCGTGAAAGCTCAATTTGTCGTTTAAAATCGCGTAATTGAATCCGACACGCGGCGCGAAATTATTCAAATCGCGTTTTCTGCCGCCGCGATAAAACGAAGCAACGAGCGGATTTATTCCATCAAAACCTGAATTGTTTTTAACATTCGTATCAATTTCGTAGCGCAAGCCGAGATTGAACGTCAAATTCGGCGAAACGCGCCAATCGTCCTGCGCGAAAAATGCGAAATAATTATTGTCAACATTCGGCAAATTCAAATCTCTGTCGGGCAACCCGCTTCGCAAAGTTACGGCGAAAAGCAGATCGTCGTCGTTTATTTGTCCATCGTTATTTCGGTCGAAATTGGCAAAATCCTGCACGAATTCGATTCTTCCCTGACGGAAAACGCCGAGTGAAATGCTCGAATCAATTCTTTGAAATTCGCCGCCGAATTTAAGCGTGTGATTTCCCAAAATCGTCGTTAGAGAATCAGCAAACTGCAAGCGATTTTGCTTCGTGCCTTGCGGAACTCTAAAAGAAGAGCCGTCCAAAATTGATGGAAAAGTATATTGAATTCCGGTCGCAACCGGATCGGTCGTGTTGTCGAAATTATTGACGCTGAAGCTGAAATCATTAACTATTTTCGATGAAAGAACGCTCGTCCAGCTCGTCTGAAACGAATGAAAACGGTTTGCGAGATTTTGCAGATAAGAAGCCGAACCGATGGCGCGGTCTAATTTGCTTGAGTCGGTCGCGGCGACATCTTCAAATGAATAGCGAAAATTGATTCGATTTGCACTGTTTGCGATGTAATCAACGCGGCTGTTGAAAAGATAATCGTCGAGCGGCGCGACGGCAAAACCGCGTGAGATCGTGCGCGTCGGAACATCGCGGATTCCAACCAAAGTTGCGCCGTCCTGATTGCGATATTCAAACGCGCCGAAGGCAAAAAGTTTGTCTTTAACAATCGGTGCGCCGAGCGTAAATGAATATTGTTGACGATCAAACGGCGGCGCGGGATTGTTTCGGTCAAACGTCGCGGGCAATGCTTGAATGCTTTTATCCCGTTCAAAAAACGAAGCCGAACCGTGCAGCGTATTTGTTCCCGATTTCGTCACGACATTTATCACCGACGAAGCCGAACGCCCGTATTCCGCCGAAAACCGATTAGTCGCCACCTGAAATTCCTGAACCGCGTCCTGCGAAATATTTATCAACGCGCCGCCGACCAGATCGTCGTTATTATCCGTGCCGTCAATCATCACATTCCCGCCGCGCCCCAATTGTCCGGCGGAAGAAATGACGACCGTATTAGTTTTCGTCGGATCAAAATTCGGCGCGGGCGAATTTCCCGGCGTTAAAAGCGCGAGTTCGAGAAAATTGCGACCGTTAAGCGGAAGATTTTGGATTTCTTTTTGGTCAATTACGGCATCAACTTTTGAGGTTTGCGTATCAACAAGCGGAATATCAGGAGCTATCATTCCAGCATCAATTTCCACTCCTGCAACCAGTAAATCTGCATTAATTGTCACAGTTTGTCCGACATTTAAGGTAACTGAATTATAAACTCTTTTCTCGAAACCGTTGTATGAGATTTTTACCTCATAATTACCTGTGATAAGACTTGAAATTACATAAACACCTTCATCATTTGTCGTCGCTGTGCGCGAAAGATTCGTCGCTTTATTTGTTGCAGTAATAATCGCACCCGGAATTATTGCCCCATTCGGATCGCTAACAACGCCCGTCAAAGTCGCAGTCGGCTGTTGAGCAAAGATCGCGTTTGTCAAAAGAAAAAACAACGCCAAAGAAATAATCGAAAAAACAGATTTCCTCATTCACACCTCTAAAATTTTAATATTATTTACTTGCAGATCGTCGAATATTTTAGCAAGACTTTTTTTAGCAAACAAATGTAAAAATATGATTGAACGCCAGAAAAGTCGCTAAAGGCGGCAGACAACACCGCTTCACCGCCTAGCAAGATTGCTAGATTAGCTTCAAATTTTTCAACCGCTCGCTGAAAGTGAGCAATATCTCTCTATAATTATTTGATACTTTCAGCGTTAAAATTTTTTTTATTAAACACCCTTGCGATTCACACCAAGCGGCGAAGTGCTATTTTTTTTTCATCTTTGATGACCGAGTAAATTAATTGTCCAATGTTTGAGCTTTTTCTTATTCTCCGTTTCCGAAATTAGAATGGAATCGGCGAAAATTTAACCGGAATTAGCGATTTTCAATTTCGTGCGTTTCTTTTCTTTACTCGATATTCTTAAAAAATTTACAAATTCACTGCAATTTGAGGCATTTAGTTTTGCTTAATTTTTTAACTGTTAGTAAAATCTCGGCAGGGTTTCGACAAATTCGTTCCCCTTCAGAAATCTAAACTAAAATTAAACAAGAAAAAATGAAAAATTTAAAATTAACTTCAGTTGTAAGTTTATTTATGCTCTGTATTTTATTGATGCAGGGTTGTAGTTTGAGCACTGCCAATATGAGCAGTTTGGAAACGTCGAAAGACAAAGACGGCAAACAGAAATCGTCCACATTCAAGTCAGGCGAAACTCTTTATGCCCAAGCAAATATCGCCAATAATCCGGGCAAAGTGAAGGTTAAATATTACCTTGTCGCCGATGATGTCAAAGGCTTAACAAAAGGAGAAACATTAAAAGGTTCGGATGTTTCGGTTGATATGGACGGCGATGGAGTTGCCACTTTTAATATTACTGTTGCGCCCGGATTTCCCGGCGGAACTTATACGCTCAACGCGGATATGATAAACGAAAACGGCGAAAAGAAAGACAGTAAAACGGCAAAAATAACTGTCGAAGCAAGCGCACCCGCGCCGGCAGCACCAAACGCCGATTCGGATAGTGAAACCAAAACAGACAGCGATTCGGATAATTAATTAAATCTCCACTAATAAAGCGTTACATTTCAAAATTAGAATTGAAATGTAACGCTTTATTGTCAAATTTCGGAATATTTTAATGCGCGGCATTTACTCCGTTGATTGTTTCCGGCGCGACTTGATGAGTATCAGGCAGAAAGAAAAATAGAATTCCCAAAATCGCGTAAACCGACAAAAGTTGTAAGCCTTCAACCCAATTGCTTTCGCCGTCGGAACAGATTTGTTCGACGATCAGAATCGAAGCCATCACCGCGACGACTTCGGGAATTGAAAATTCCAGATTCATCGGTTTGCCGAAGAAATATGAAGCAAAAATCAAAATCGGCGCGACAAAAAGTGCGATTTGCAAAGATGAGCCGAGCGCGATGCCGAGCGTTAAATCCATTTTATTTCGCATCGCCATTAAAACCGCCGACGAATGTTCTGCCGCGTTTCCAATGATTGCAACGACGATCACGCCGACGAAAACTTCCGTAAAACCGAGCGCACCACGCGCCGCTTCGACCGCACCGACCAAGAATTCAGAAATTAACGCGACAAAGGCAGTCGCAATTAAAAGTGTTATTGCCGAACGCTGTTTTGACCAAGTTTCGCCGCTTTCGGTTTCTTCGTGTCCGACTTTGCTCGTCGCGCCGTGCATAACTTCGCCGACGAACAAATCTTTATGCGTAACGAGCGAAAAATAAAGCGTTCCGAGATATGTCAGAAACAATACGACCGCAATTGCGAGCGAAAGATTCTGCTCTTTTAAAGGTGTCCAACCGCCTTGTGCGACCGGCACATTTGCGGCAACAATATGAAAAACACTCGGAATCAAAAGCGCAATCGCCGCCAGAGTCAAAGCCGTCGCTAAGGCACTCGCACCTGTTCGTTCAAACTTCTGCGTCTTAAATTTTGCGCCGCCGAAAATCAGCGAAACCCCCAAAACGAGCAACATATTTCCGATAATCGAACCCGTGATCGAGGCTTTGACAACGCCTTGCAAACCCTTCGACAGCGCAAAAAGCGCAATGATAAGTTCTGCCGCGTTGCCGAATGTCGCATTAAGAAGTCCGCCGACACCTTGACCGAGATGTTCCGCCAGATGTTCCGTCGCTTTGCCCATCCAACCCGCGAGCGGAATAATCGCAATACACGACACGATAAAAAGCCACGTCGGATTATTTAATGCGGGAATAAATCTCATCGCAATCGCAATCGGAACAAAAATCAATAACCAATCAAGCGAAGGCTTGAGCCGAGAAGATTTCGTGGTATTTTCCGTCATAGATAATTTTATGGATGGGACGCGAACTTTAGTTCGCAAGTGAGTAGCGGACTAAAGTTCGCGTTCCGTCCGTCATTTTGTAAATTTGAACAGAGAAATTATTACACAAATTATTATCGAATCGCCAACCTGCCAACTCAAATATAGGGAGTTTCACATTGCCGATAAAATATGGAAAAATTACAATGCTAAAGCTGAAATTTTTAATTCCGATGACTGCAAACGAAATAATCTATCACATCAAACAAAACCGCCGATTTTACGAAATTTGGGCGCATTTTTCGCGTGAGGAAAAAGAAGACGTAATCCGGCGAATGGAAACGCAGAAACCGCAAAACATCGAAAAAGTCCTGATTGAAGTAAAAACCGGACAATACAGACTTTTTTAGAATTTTGTTTTTTTTGAATTAATTGGGAAACAAAAGCACACCCATCTGACGTTCGGAAGCCTTGTTGCAAGCAAGTAAAAATTTCTGTAACGCCCAAACTGCCTTCTCATTATTGGTAGTTTTTAATACTTTTTCGCATTCTTTATGCAGTTCCGAAACTTCATTCGATTTGTATTCTACATTTATATCAGTGTCCATAACCCGTTTAATCAACGGATATTCCGCCATTATTTTTTCCATTGATTCCTCATAAATCTTCATTTGTTCGGCAACGCTGTCCGCCTTGATGCTTTCCCAACGCGGCGTTCCGATTGCTTCAAAATACAAGGCTTCAATATCTTCTGGGCGAATATCATATCCGAGAAATGTCCCTTCGTCCGATTTGTCAGCCGAATCGCTGATGATATTTACCGCTAAAGAACCAAAACCTCTGACTTCTTCCATAAACTTCGTTTCAAGATCATTGACTTGTTCACTACTCATTTTATTTTTCCTTCCACCGGAAAAGGTGGTTAATTTTTAAGTCAGTTTTTATCTGCTTAAATAAATTTCCAAAGTGTTCCAAAGATTTTTCATAATCTTATATCAAATATGAAAAAAGTGTAATTATATTTTGATTGTTGATTTTCAATTTTAGATTTTCATTGTTCAAAGAAAAATCAACTTTAATGTTTAAGTTTTATTGATTTAAGTTGATAATTAAAACTTTGAATCAGAAATCACGTAAATTTAATGTTAAAAATTATATCTCTAATTTTGAGTCTGACCGCATTTATTGTGGCGATTTGGATAATAATTCCCGCGCCTGCTTATTTCGTCTGGCTTTTTTCGGTAGCCGCGAGTGAATGGAGTTTGTGGATCGGCATATTTTCTTTGATCGCAATTATTCTCAGCATTTGTGTTCCAATTTTTGGCGGCGGCGGCAAACTTTGGATTTTTTCACTAATTTTTGCATTTGCATCTCTTATCATTTCGCTTTATCCCTTGCTTAGTGTTTTAAGATTAGCAAATGAGCAAAATGTTTCGCTCTCGATTACAAAATATTTCGGCGGATTAAACAGCGATAAATCTTCCGTCGCAGATTTTACAACGCATACTTTTGCCAATGTTGACGGAAAAGATTTGCAGTTTGATTTTTATCCGCCGAGTGTGAAAAACGAAAATAACGGCGCGGCGATCGTTGTTATTCACGGCGGTTCATGGAACGCCGGAAACCGGAACGATTTTCCAAACTGGAACAAATGGCTCACCGAAAACGGATTCGCAGTTTTCGACATTGATTACCGACTTGCGCCACAACCGAATTATCTGAGCGCAACCGCTGACGTAAAATGCGCCGTTCTTTATATAAAGGAAATGTCGAAAAAATTTAGTATTTCTCCCGACCGAATCGCCCTTTTCGGACGTTCCGCCGGGGCGCATCTTGCGCTTCTCGCCGCATATTCCGCCGATAATTCAAAACTTCCGCCGAGTTGTCCGGCAGACGGACAAAACGAACAGGTTCGTGCCGTTGTTTCATTCTACGCACCCGTTGATTTGCTTTGGGCTTTCGATAATCCGGCAAACGAATTCATAATCAACGGACCGAAAACACTCGCCGCATTTCTCGGCGGAAATCCGCACGAATCCGAAGAAATTCGTGAACGATTTATTCTTGCATCCCCGACTACTCACATTTTGCCGAACACACCGCCGACTTTGTTTATTCACGGGGGAAAAGATCAACTTGTCCGAAGCGAAAATATGCAGTTTGCGAGCGAAAAATTAAATGAAAATAATATCGCGCACAAAA
>JBBSAX010000238.1:0-7665 GCA_038251885.1 Pyrinomonadales bacterium
CGTGAAAAGAATGATTAAAATGGCGGAAACGCGACTGCAAAGGAGCGTGCTGTTAGTGTTATTGAACACGCTCCTTTGCAGTCGCGTTTCCGCCTCGCATCTCGTTTTCTACATCATCCTATTTACGCAACTTGGTATAACTTTAAATTTTTTATGCTTCGGTCGCATCAACGATTGACGCATCAGGTGCGTTTTTCATTACGGATTTAATGCCGTTTTCCATCGCCGCTTTGCCCGAATAATATTCACTTCTGCCGATTTCCTGACCGTTTCCGGCTTTCAAAATAAAATACGGTTCGCCGTTCTTATTTTCCTTGCGTTCATAACGCTTTTCTTCACCCGCGTTTTTCTTAATTGATTCGATGCCATTTTGACAAGCCGCTTTTGATTCGTACAATTCGCTTGCCAAAATAACTTGTCCGTTGCTTGCCTTTAAGCTGAAGTGAACTTTACCGTTTTTAGATTTCTTAACCTCAAATTTTCCTGCCATAATTTTATCCCTTTATCTTTCTCATTAATTTTGGAAATTTGTTGAAATCAAATAAATTATTTTTACTTGATTTTGCCAAAATAATACCACTAAATTAATAAAAAAACACAGAAAAAATAAGTGATTTAATTGTTAATTAAGAAAATAATCAAAAAATCTTAAAGTTTCGCTTTAAGTTATTCCGGTATCCAATAAGTTCGTCCGCCGTCGGAAACTTTTTTCAATCCTAATTTCGGCAATTCGGATTCGGAAACGCCTAAATATGTAAAATGCGGCAGATCGGAAACGACGGTTTGAAACCAGCCGTGTTTTGCCATAATATCTCGCACTTTTGAATTTGCGTGTTCTTTTACGTCAAACGCGAGCATCGAAATATGTTGCGAAGTTCCGGGCGGCGCGACGGAATAAATGATTGATTTAGACAAATCTTTGGCAAAAAATATGCCTTGCGATTCGAGTTTGAAAATTTCGGAAATCTGTTCGGGAATCGGCAGAGCCTTTATTCGATTTGCTTCGGCTTGCGTGATTTTTCCCTTACTAACCCAATGAATCATTCCCGGATCAACGCGGCTTTTCCAGTTTGTTACCGTACCCGCGTAATTTCTTCGCGCCGCATCCGAACCGCCGTTTGGCGATATGTTCGCGCCGTTTTGTTTTGCGTCGGCAATCGCCTCTTTCAAAGCCTTCACCGCCGGAGTTTGCAGTTCGATAGTTGCGCCACCGATTGATTCGCTCGATTTTGAAATGCCGGATTGCCAACTCGAGACTTCCGATTCGTTATTAAAAACGACTTTCGGCGGCGGAACTACGCCGTTTTTGGCAACAAACATCGCTCCGTATTCCTTCAACATTTTTTGTCCGACGGCATCAGTCGGCGGCGTAAAACCGCTCGGCAGATTTGCTGTAAAACCAACGCTTTTTACTTCGGTTTTGGTTGAATCATCCATTTTCTTGTCAGAATCTTTATTCGTTTTTTCATCCGTTTTCGTGTCGGAGTTAGTGTCTTTTTTGGTGCTTTCAGGAGTCGGAGATTTACTGCTCGAAGTTGATGATGAATCGCTCTTTTTAGGCGACCAGCACGCGGAAAATATTGCACAAAAAATAGCGATCAGAAGTAAGTTTTTGCTTTTCATTTTTATTGTTTCTCTTGATTTTTAATAGTAAACAAACGGCGAAAAAACCCAACCGCGTCCGCCGCTTTCGGTTTGAATATATGCCCAATTTGCGGTCGTTCCGCGCCATTCATCATAATTTTCTGAATAATAAATTATATAAATTCGTTGACCGCGCGAAAGTTTTCCAATTTTTTTACCCATTAAACTCGGTGTTCCTCTAAGAAGCACATCGCTGCCGTTGCTGTAAGCGACTCGTGCGCCCGAAGGCGGCGGAACTTTTGTGTCTTTTTTGGGCGGTGGTGGTGGTAGTGATTCTTTTTTCGCCGTTTCATCCGAATCTGTTATTTTTTCTTTATCATCAGATTTTTTATCGTCAGATTTTTTTGAATCCTTCAAATCTTTAACGGAAATTGTTGTAGATTTTGCAATATCATTGTTGTCGGATTTTTTTGAATCTTTGACTTGAAACGCCCAGAATTTATGATTTCCTTCATTTAGAAAGCCATTGAACAAGGCAAAAGCATATTTTCCTTTAGCAATTCCGTTTGGCACGCGAAGCCGTTTCATTTCCGGTTTTCCTTCAATTGGCGCGGCTTGAAAATCAATTTGTTTGAGATTTCCATCGTCTTCGATTGTATCGAGTTGAACGAGTTTCAAATCTGTAATCGGAACTTCTTTAGCATCGGAATATAAAATCACATTTGCATTTTCTTCCCAAACCGGAAGTGAATCATCCTTCAAAAGATTTTCTTTTTCTTCTAAAGTATTCGTAACGTCTTTTTGTTTGATTTCATTAACCGCAGTTTTGTCTTTATTTTGCACAAACATTCCGAGATGATCGGGCAGAACTTCGGCTGTTTGCGTTTGCTGTTGTTGCTGTTGCCAAAAATAAAAACCGCCTGCGCCGATTGCACCTAAAACTATCAAAATTCCAAATCCGAGAACGACAATAAGCAAGATTTTACTGCTTTTTTGCGGTGTTTCCTGATATGGAATCGGCTGATTAAAGTTCGGAATGTTTTGATTAAATGTAGGTTTCGGTGGATATGCAGTTTGGACTGAATCAGGTTCATTTAAAGTGGTTGGCGTATAAATTTGCGTCGGAGGCAAAGCATTCGGGAGCGTTTTATAATCTTGCGGAATCGTCTTGCCGCAACTCACACAAAAAGAATTTTCGTCATCATTAACTGTATTGCAATAGGGGCAATGCATAATTTTCTCCAAAATCAAATTGACAAACGGAACGCGAACTTCAGTTCGCCGGTCAAAAATTTAATCAAATTAAATCGGAACGCGCAGCATACGGTCTTACGCAATATTACCGGCGAACTAAAGTTCGCGTTCCGACCTAAACATTCGGTATCCAAAATTTATGACCACTAACGGTAACGGTTTTTAAACCCAAAGACGGCAATTCGCTTTCTGCAACGCCGATGTATGTAAAATGCGGTAGATCACTCTGCACGGTTTGAAACCAGCCGTGCGTCGCAAGAATTTCTCTTACTCTTTTATCACCAAATTGTTGCACATCCAAAGCCAACATAAAAATATGCTGCGATGCTCCCGGCGCGGCGACTGAATAAAGTATGGATTTATCAAACGCGGTGCTGAAATAAAAACCTTCGCTTTCCCATTCCAAAACCTGAGCGACTTGTTCGGAAATCAGCAGTTTTTTTGCTTTATCGGCATCGGAGCGCGAGATTTTCCCGCGTTTCGTCCAATACTCAAGTGCGGGAAAGAATCTCGAATTCCAAAGTCTGTAAGTGTCGTCGAATGAACGGCTGCCGGCAATCGAACCACCGCGAGGGCTTATATTCAAACCTTTTTTTGTCGCATCTTTTCGCGCTTCGATCAATGCTTCCATTGCCGCTTTTTGCAGAGTTATTTCCGTTTCGCCGATGTTTTCCGTCTGCGGATTTGCGCCGTTTTGAAAAGTCGTAACCTGCGTTTCGTCTTCAAAAATACATTTTGCGGGCAGTTTTCCGCCGTTGTTTGAAACAAAAATCGCGCCGTAATCCGCAAAAACGCGCTTTGCCGCCGCACTCGTTTCAATCGGACAGATTTGCGAAAGTTTAATTTTATAGGTTTTTTCTAACTTTGATTGAATAAACTCAGTAAAATTCGGAGTTGGATCGGGTTTTTTCTGCGCGAATGTTTGATTGATTCCGATAGAAAAAACAGCAAGTAGAATCAAACTGTATTTTAATCTAAAAATTTTTGTTGAAATGTTCTGCATAAAGTTTATTTAGTGTCGGAATTATAACTTTTTCGGATGGAAATACAAATAAAATTTGCGTCAAAAACAATATCACTGTCCGTCCCGTTGGCAAGATGTTAGCGTTACATTTTTTTTGCAATAAAGTAATATAGTCGAAAAAAACAATGCAAAAAATAGAAAATTATACAAACGGACGATTAGTAAAACCAGAGTCGGGAAATTATCTCGATAATTTCAATCCGGCGACGGGCGAAGTCTATTCTTTGATTCCAGATTCGGACGAAAAAGATGTCAACAAAGCGGTCGAAGCGGCGAAAAATGCGTTTCCGGTTTGGTCGAAAATGTCTGCCGAAGAACGACACGATATTTTAATGCGAGTTTCCGCTTTGATTGAACGTGATTTGGATTCATTAGCCGAAGCCGAAAGCATTGACAATGGAAAACCGAAAAGTCTGGCAAAAATGGTTGATATTCCGCGAGCGGTTTCCAATTTCAAATTCTACGCGACCGCCGCAATGCACTTTTCTTCGGAAGCGCACGAAATGGTCGGACAAGCAATAAATTACACTCTGCGCCAACCGCTCGGCGTGGTCGGTTGTATTTCGCCGTGGAACTTACCGCTTTATTTATTTACCTGGAAAATTGCGCCCGCGCTTTCGGCAGGTTGTTGCGTCGTGGCGAAACCTTCGGAAATTACGCCGATGACCGCTTATTTGCTTTCAAAACTCTGCATCGAAGCCGGTTTGCCGGACGGAGTTTTAAATATCGTTCACGGACTTGGCACAAAAACGGGCGCGGCAATTGTTCAAAATAAAAATGTCAGAGCGATTTCATTTACCGGCGGCACACGAACGGGCGAATGGATCGCCCGTGAAGCCGCGCCGAAATTTAAAAAACTTTCCTTAGAACTCGGCGGCAAAAATCCGAACATCATTTTCGCCGACTGCGATTATGAAGAAATGCTGGCGACAACCGTGCGCTCTTCATTCGCCAATCAAGGACAAATCTGCCTCTGCGGTTCGCGGATTCTTGTCGAACGCCCGCTTTACGAAAATTTCTGCGGCGATTTTGTCGAAAGAGTTAAAAAATTAAAGATCGGCGATCCGCTCGAAACGGAAACAACCATTGGCGCAGTGGTTTCACGTCCGCATATGGAAAAAATTCTTTCATATATCGAACTCGCCAAAGAAGAAGGCGGAAATATTTTGCTTGGCGGAAATCAAGTAAAACTCGAAGGCAGATGCACGGACGGCTATTTTATCGAGCCGACAATTATCGAAAATCTCGCGCACGACTGCCGCACGAATCAAGAGGAAATTTTCGGTCCGGTCGTGACGATCACGCCGTTTGATACGGAAGACGAAGTTTTAAATTACGCCAACTCGGTCGAATACGGTTTGTCGGCAACCGTCTGGACGGAAAATCTTTCCCGCGCTCACCGCCTCGCCGAAAAACTCGAAAGCGGAATCATCTGGATAAACTGTTGGCTTTTGCGCGATCTGCGAACGCCGTTCGGCGGAATGAAAAATTCAGGTGTCGGACGCGAAGGCGGTTTCGAAGCATTGAGATTTTTTACGGAAGAAAAGAATGTTTGTGTTAAAATTAATCCATAAAAGGAGCTTATTTTATGTTACGTTCGGGCGATGAAATCGGACCTTATACGCTTATCAGCAAACTTGGAAAAGGTGCGTTTGGCGTTGTTTGGCTAGCGGAAAGACGAACACAGATTACGACGACGACTGCCGCGATAAAAATTCCGCTTGACGAAGACATCAGCATTGAAAGCGTTAAAAATGAAGCCGATTTGTGGGTTCGCGCCAGCGGTCATCCGAATGTTTTGCCGATCATCGAAGCGAACATTTACGACGAGCAAATTATCATCGCCAGCGAATACGCGCCCGACGGTTCTTTGGACGCATTTTTGAAAAATCACGGTAAAACTCCGACAATCGAATCGGCGGTTGAAATCGTCGCGGGAATTCTTTCAGGTCTCGAACATCTGCATTCGCGCAATATCATTCACCGCGATTTGAAACCCGCCAACATTCTATTTCAGGGAAACACGCCGCGTCTGGCGGATTTCGGCATCTCGCGTGTTTTTAAATCAACCAGCCAATCGAGCAACATAATGGGAACGCCTTCGTATATGGCACCCGAAGCGTTTGACGGAAAGCGCAACGAGCAAACGGATATTTGGTCAGTCGGCGTGATTTTTTACCAACTGTTGGCGGGACATTTGCCTTATCGAGAGGAAGATATTACATCGCTGGTCGGCGCAATTCTGATGCGTAATCCTGAACCTCTGCCGCGCGAAGTTCCGCAAAATCTGCAAAACGTCATCGCCCGCGCACTCGCCAAAGATAAAAACATCCGCTACAAATCAGCAAACGAAATGCGTCTGGCTTTACGAAATCCACACGAAACAGACCCGAATTTTCAGCCCGACAAATCCGTTTATACAGTTCAATCGCCGATTAACACAACGCCGCCGCAACCTGTTTATTCGCAACCCGAAAAGAAAAGCAACACTCCGCATTTTGTTTATGCTATTGCTGGATTGTTGGCGATTGTAATTATTGTCGGAAGTTTAGTTTGGTTTAATTCAAGAGCGAAAGACGTTGCTTCAGAAACGCAAAATAAAAACACAATAAATACTTCTATAAAAAGTGAACAAACTAAAATAGAGAATCAAACCAAAGAACAACCTCAACCTACTAAAAAACAATATGAGGCTTTCAATGTTGCTCTAAATAAGCCTGTCCGAATAACTACAAATGGCGCAGATGATGATCACGGCGCAAAGCCAGAAGATGTTACTGACGGCAGTCTAGAATATGTAGCCCTTGGCGATCTTAATGATTCGTGTATCGGTTATTTAAATCGGGATTATGGAGAATTGATGGTTATTAATGTAACCATTGATCTACAGAAAACATATAATATAAGTAAGATTCGTTATAACATGGGCAAAGTAGCGCGTGCTGATGTTTGGAATCCAGATATTATAGAAACATCATTTGGATCAACTAGATCTAACCGAGGCACTCCTTATTCAGGCATTTGGACTGAGCAATCGGGATCACTAACAGCGTCAAGTGTAACTATAACCTTGAAGAAAACTCGAAGTTCAGAAACAAGTGATTGGTTATTTATTGGAGAAATCGAAGTTATCGGCGTTCCTACTGATTAAACAAACGGAATCATTATTTCACTAAACAAAAGTGACAAATTTAATCGCGGCGGATGAATAAGAGTTTTGAGTCCCGTCTTTAGACGGCTTTTGTTTAACACAAAGTCAATTTTAATCAGAGGAAAGCCGCATTAACGCGGGACTCAAAACTTTGCAAGCGGCACTTGAATTGACAAACTTTTCAGCAAAATCAGCAACTTTGCTATAATTCGTTTGAGGTAAAAAGTTATGAATCCTATTACGATAGATTTGCCGTTGGAAGTTGAAACGGAATTGCGTAAAAAAGCAGCGGCTGATGGAAAAGATTTTCAATATTTTGTTGTCGAAACCTTGAAGATAAAAGCCTTTAAACCTTCACTTGATGAAATTCTTGCGCCGGTTCGTCAAGATTTTGAAGAAAGCGGAATGAGCGAAGATGATTTAAATGTCTTTATTGACGATTTGCGCGAAAAAGTTTGGCGGGAAAAGCAATCAAAATAGATGGCAAATGAAAAAGCAAAAGTCATTTTTGATTCATTACTGAGCGGTATAGAAATTGCGGCTACAACAAAAGTGTGAAAAAAGAGATATTTAAGTGTGAATCAAACACTATTCAACACACTTTTGTTGCCGATAACTTCAATGATCGAAGCTATCGCTTCCAGTATAGACC
>JBBSAX010000239.1:0-7599 GCA_038251885.1 Pyrinomonadales bacterium
AAAAACACGGTCGTCGCTTATCGCAACAACACGGCGATCAAGGTCGGCGATGTGGCGAATATCGAATTCGGCGCGAAGATCAAACGCGGCGATGCCGGTTCAAACGGAACGCCCGCCGTGATTATGTCAATTCAGAAACAGCCCGGAACTTCGACGCTCGAATTGACGACGAAAATTGACACCGCGCTCAATGAATTACAAGCGAATTTGCCCGAAGACATCGAGATCAACGCCAATCTTTTCCGGCAGGCGAATTTTATTGATACGTCCATTTCAAACGTCATCGAAGCCCTGCGCGACGGCGCGATTCTCGTCGTCATCGTTTTGTTTTTATTCTTGCTGAATTTCCGCACGACGTTTATCACTTTGACGGCGATTCCGCTGTCGTTCGTCGTGACATTTCTGATTTTCAAAGCCTTTGATATTTCGATTAACACGATGACTCTGGGCGGAATGGCGGTCGCCATCGGCGAACTCGTGGACGACGCGATTGTGGACATCGAGAATATTTTCAGACGTTTGCGGGAAAATCGTACGCTCGAAAGACCGCGCCCGCCGCTCGAAGTTATTTATCACGCATCGCTCGAAATTCGCTCGTCAATCGTCTATGCGACGATCATCGTCGCGCTCGTTTTTATTCCGCTTTTCGCGCTTTCAGGTGTCGAAGGCAGATTGCTCGCGCCTTTGGGTTTGGCTTATATTACCGCGCTCGTCGCGTCGCTGTTTGTTTCTTTGACCGTAACGCCCGTGCTTGCGTCGTATCTTTTGCCGAAGATGAAGGCGATGCACGAGGAAAAAGACGGCTTTTTAGTGCGTTTCTTAAAAAAATGGGACGAGAAAATTTTGCGCCGCACGATTCGCCATCCGTGGCTCGTCATCGGCGGCGCGAGCGCGTTGTTTTTGATCGCCATTTCGACACTGCCGTTTGTCGGCACAGCGTTTTTGCCCGAATTTAACGAAGGAACGCTGACGATAAATATTCAGGCGCAGCCCGGAACATCGCTTGCCGAGAGCGACCGCATCGGGCAAATCGCCGAAAAACTTCTTTTAGAAGTGCCTGAAGTAATTTCCACGGGACGCAGAACCGGACGCGCCGAGATGGACGAACACGCCGAAGGCGTTCATTACACGGAAATTGACGTTGACTTAAAAAAAGAGAATGCACGCGAACGCGAAGTGATTCTCGAAGACATCCGCGAAAAACTCGCCGTTATTCCGGGCGTTTCGACCAACGTCGGACAGCCCATCTCGCACCGCATTGACCATCTGCAATCGGGCGTTCGCGCCCAAATAGCCGTCAAACTTTTCGGCGACGATCTGGCAACTCTGCGCTCGAAAGCCGAAGAAATTCGCAACGTCATCGCCGCCGTTCCCGGCGCGACCGACGTTTTGATCGAAAAACAGGTCTTGATTCCGCAAATCCGCTTTAATGTTGACCGCGCCCGCGCCGCGCAATACGGGTTGAACGCCGGAGAAATCACTGAAACGCTCGAAATTGCGCTGAACGGCAAAAAAGTTTCCGAAGCAGTCGAAGGTCAAAGACGTTTCGATGTCGTGTTGCGTTTTGCAGACGAAGCGAGAAATAATCTCGACGCTTTGAAAAACGTCACGATTGACACGCCGCAGGGAACGCAAATTCCGGTTTCGGCAGTCGCTTCAATCGAAAATTTGCCCGGACCGAATCAAGTTTTACGCGAAAACACGCAGCGCAGAATCGTCATTCAGGCAAATACGGCGGGACGCGATCTCGGCTCGGTCGTCGCCGATATGCGCCAGCGAGTTGCCGCGCAGGTTGATCTGCCGCCAGGCTATTTTCTCGAATACGGCGGACAATTTGAAGCGCAGCAAGCCGCGACGAGAACGCTTTCTCTACTTACGATTTTTTCGCTGATCGCCATCTTTTTCATCTTACTCAAAGCCCTCGGCGATTGGCATTCCGCGCTTCAGGTGATGATAAATATCCCGCTCGCCCTGATCGGCGCGATTGCCGCGCTGCTCTTGACCGGTGGCGTGTTTTCGATTGCGACGCTGGTCGGTTTTATCTCGCTCGTCGGCATCACGTCGCGCAACGGAATTATGATGCTCTCTCATTATTTGCATTTAATTAGAGAAGAAGGCGAAGATTTCACCGAAGAAATGGTAATTCGCGGCTCATTGGAAAGACTTGTCCCGGTGCTAATGACCGCACTGACCGCCGGATTATCGCTCGTCCCGCTGGCAATCGCCGCCGGTGCGCCCGGAAAAGAGATTTTGCATCCGCTCGCGGTTGTAGTCTTGGGCGGAATTTTAACGTCAACTCTGCTCGACCAAATCGTTACGCCCGCCGTGTTTTACAAATTCGGCAGACACGCGGCGGAGAACATCATCCGTGAACGCGATGCCGAAAAATCCGGTGCTACAAATATGTTCGGTGAAGAAACGATGGTTGAAACCGACGTTCCGCCATTTTCTGAAAATTTAACTTGAGTATGATTTGAGAAAATGCTGAACGGGAAATCAAAAATCTCATTTATTATTTACGGCGTTTTGTTCGCCGTTGCCTTCTCGCTGAACTGGATTTGGGAAATTTCTCAAACCTTTGCTTTTGATATGAGCGGCGTAAGCGGCGGCAAAATGCTTTTGTTTTGCACATTTGCGGC
Organism: Pyrinomonadales bacterium; assembly: GCA_038251885.1. Taxonomy (GTDB): domain Bacteria; phylum Acidobacteriota; class Blastocatellia; order Pyrinomonadales; family Pyrinomonadaceae; genus JAHCHG01. The sequence continues at coordinate 2,640 of JBBSAX010000239.1, forward strand.
AGTTATTGACGGCATAGTAACAATTGCGATTTTTTGGATTCTGCACAAAATTATGGCGGTCGTTAATTGGAAATTTTATCTTCTCGCCGCTGTTCTTGGCGCATCGAGCGCAGTATTTTTCGAGCAGATAGCTTTTACGTTCGATCTCTGGTTGTATGACGACAAAATGCCGGTTCTGCCGGTTCTCGGCACGGGACTTTTGCCGTTTATGCAGTTGACGATGCTCGTGCCTTTAGCGATCTGGCTGAAGTTGAAATTGAAAGCGCATTGATTTTATTAATCTGAGGAGAAAATTATGAGAAAAAAGTTGAATTTGAAAAAAGTTTCGTTGGCGGCATTCGGTCTATCGTTATCCTTGATGATTGTCGGTTTGAATTTTTATATAAATGTGTCGGCACAAACGAGTGACGAAAAAGCCGTTGCTGATGTTTTGCGGCAAAATGCGTCGGCATTTGAAAAAAACGACTTAGCGATTATGGATAAAATTTGGTCGAACAGCGAGAGCGTAACGGTCTTTGAAAGCGGACACGCCAATTACGGCTGGCTCGATTACCGCAACAATCATCTCGCGCCGGAAATGAAAGAGTTTAAAAACACAAAATATGCTTTTTCAGATATGAAAACAAAAGTTTCGGGAAATTTGGCGTATGCGACTATGAATTATACGATTTCCGGCGACGCGGACGGCAAACATTTCGACGGCGCGGGACTTGCCACCGCCGTTTTAGAGAAAAACAAAAAAGGACAATGGCAGATCGTCCACTGGCATTCGAGTGCGCCGCGCCGTCAGCCTAGTCCGTCGCTTTCGCCGGAAAAATAGGTTGCTTTTTCACGGCAGACGCTTGAGAGGATTTCTGATTTCATCGGTGAGTTCGCGGCTGATCTCGTGCGTCAAGACGGCGAAAGTGCCGGGCAACTTCGCTTCGTTATGGGCATTCGGATATGGCACTAAAAAGGTAAGTAAAAGAAAAATTGTTTCGGAAACTAAAAATTATGTTAACAGCAAGCGTTCTGGCGAGAAAAACCGATGTGCCGATTTATACCGTCCGGCACTATACGAAAATCGGACTTTTAAAACCTTCGCGTCATCCGCGCAACGGTTACAAAATTTATCAATTTTCCGACCAAACGCGCCTGCATTTTATTGTGGTGGCAAAGTCTATCGGCTTTACACTTCACGAAATCTCAGACATTTTAGCGGAAGCCAAACGTGGAAATTCGACTTGTCCCATGGTGCGGGTGATTATCGAAAAACATATTGAACAAAATCGGCGAAAAATCAAAGAACTTCAACTACTGCAAAATAAAATGGAAACTGCCTTAACTGACTGGGAACAAATGGGTAATTCAATGCCGAACGGCGATTCTGTCTGTCATTTAATCGAATCGGTCGCAGAAGTGAAAAAGCCTGCTTGACCTGACACTAAGTGATAGGTTGTAGAATCATATCAGATTCAGTTTACAGTTATATAAGCGTGCGAACGCACAGACGACCTTTTTCTAAACTTATACAATTAAAACTGAAGAAATACGCGAAATAGAGCCGAGAATCTGTTAAGTTTCTGCCTATTGTCGTGTAAATTAAGCAGGAGAAAAATTATGAAAAATCGAATTTTAGTTTTAAGTTTTACAGTTTTATTTATCGCTTTGTGTTCAAACATTGTTTTCGGACAAAACAAAATGCCGAGCGATATGAAAATGCCGGATATGATGGCAGATATGATGAAAAGTCCGCATCACAAATTAATGATGGTGTATCGGGAAAATGGTTTGAGTTTTACCAAAGTGCTTTGGGATATGTCATCGGACGGAAAGATTGAAGATGTTGACCTCGCCCGCAATACTTTTGCCGAACTAAAACGGAGTATGGAAAAGATGGATGAAATCCATAAATTGCATATGAGCAAAATGGGCAAACCGGACGCGGCGATGATGGAAATGATGAAGCCGATGATGGAGAAAATGAACTCAGAAAAAGCCGCTGTGATGGTTCATATAATGGCTCTTGAAAAGGCGTTGCAGGCAAATTCGCCAAATGCACAGGAAGTTGAAATGCACTCTGCCGCACTTGTGATGCAGTTTGAAAAGATGAAAATGCCCGACAAAATGAAGATGTAATTCTAAAAGAAGGTAAAAATTATGAAAATCAATGCGTTAAATTTAGCATTGGCAAGTGCAATTACCATCGCTGCCGTGTGGGTCATCTGTTCATTTATGGTTTGGATGATGCCGGGTTCAATGATGAACACGACCGGCAATATGGTTCATATGGATTTGAGCAAGTCCGGCTTCGTGCTTACTCCGTTCGGCTTTATTTGGGGACTTATTGTTTGGAGTATATCAGCGGGAATTTTCGCTTGGCTTTTAGCAACGGTTTATAACCTTTTGACCAAGGATTGAAACCGCGACAATAAAAATTTCCAATCATAAAAATAGGCAAGCAAAAATTGTTATGAACACACAGGAGATTAATATTATGAACGAATCGAATAAAACACCTTTAATTATTGCATTTGTTATCGTCGTCTTGCTTTTTCTGATCTTTGGCGGCGGGACAATGATGAACGGCGGGATGATGGGACAGGGACGAATCGGCGGATTCGGTTGGACGTGGATTCCGACTTTACTGATGCTCGGTCTCGGTATCCTGCTCGGTTGGATGATCTTCGGGCGGAAGAAGTAACCGACCTAAAAAATGACCGGATTTAATTTAGCAAATTTGGAGGTAAAAAGATGAAAGCACAACAAGTTGAAAAAAAAGAGTATGGTTTTAGCCGAACGGTTGACGCAGCATTCGACGAAGCAACGGAACGCACCCGCGAAGCCTTGAAATTAGAAGGTTTCGGCGTTCTTTCCGAGATTCGGCTGGATGAAAAACTAAAGGAAAAACTCGGCGTGGATTTTCGCCGCTATGTAATCTTAGGCGCGTGTAATCCGCCACTGGCTTACAAAACGCTTCAAGAGGACATCAATATCGGACTGCTTCTGCCGTGCAACGTCATTGTGTATGAAGCGGACGATAAAACTAAATCGGTAGTCGCGGCGGTTGACGCGAAAACGATGCTTTCGGTGGTCGGCGAAAACTCCGCAATGAATGAAGTGGCGACGGAAGTCAACGAGCGTTTGCAAAGAGTTATCGAGCAGATTTGAATCGAAAACACACTCGTTGCCGTTGAAAACGGTTGGAATCAATGACTTGAAAGAAGATAAGGTAATTAAAATATGAAGCGTCGAACTTTCATCCGAACTGCGTTGGTTGGCACGGCAGCATTGACCTCTGCGGGAGCAGGACTGTTACAGAGCGCGTGCAGTAACGGACAAATGCAAGCGCGACCGGATATTATCAACACTAACGATAATTCGTTCGCGGGTTATCCGTTTGATCCGGTGCGGGCGGAGAATTTCACCAATCCGCTGTTTATTCCCGGAGGCGACGGACCTTTCGGTGTCTTGAACGTTACCGATTCACCGCTGACACTTAAGGCACAAGCAAAGACGTTTCCAATTCTCGGCGGTAAGTCATCGCCATTTTTGGTTTACGACACCAATGACGCGGGCAAGAGTTATCAAAATCCGATTTTTCGCATCAAAAGCGGCAACCGTTTCAACGCGACGCTCCAAAACGAATTGAACGAGCCGACCATCATTCACTGGCACGGCTTGCATATACCGGCGAATATGGACGGACAACCCAAAGACAGCATCGCGGCAGGTCGAAATTTCCCATACGCCTTCACCGTCCCAAATCGCGGCGGAACTTACTGGTATCACTCTCACGCGGATAAATTGACGGCGAAGCAGGCTTACAGCGGTCTCGCCGGTTTTTTTATCGTCGAGGATGATGACGAACTGAATCTCGCTCGCTCACTCGATCTCAAATTCGGCGAAACCGATATTCCTTTGTTGATTCAAGATAAGAAGTTTAACGCTAATGGCGAACTCGTCTATCAGCCTAGTCAAATGGAAAGAATGATGGGCTACATCGGCGACATCGTGCTGGTTAATCTGACAGCCAATCCGTTTCTGGAAACCGGACCGCGCATCTATCGCTTCCGTTGTTTGAACGGCTCGACTTCACGCATCTATAAGCTCGCCATTATGCGCGGCAGTGAGCAATTGAATTATCAGGCAATCGGCACCGACGGCGGACTGCTCGATAAACCGTATCCGGCGAAGGAAGTATTCCTCGCGCCCGCCGAACGGCTCGATATATTGTTCGACGCGAGTCAGTTGCGTGAAGGCGAAACAGTTTTTATTAAAAGTCTCGCCTTCGATCCGATGGAGCAGGATGGCGGAATGGGCGGAATGGGCGGCGGAATGATGGGCGGAAGTAACACGCGGCTTGCCAACGGGAAAGAGTTCAACCTTTTGAAACTGGTGGCGGTGAAAGGCACACAAGGCACCCGCGAAATCCCTGCCCGTCTTTCGACACTTGCGCCGCTTGAAACATCCGGTTTGAGTCCGCGCCGCATCACGCTTTCGTTGCAAATGATGCAATGGCTGATTAACGGACAGAGTTACCGAAGCGATGCCGCCGCGTTTGAAGTTAAGCGGTCGGTCGAAGTGTGGGACATCGAAAACTCCACCAGTAGTATGATTCACCCGATGCACCTACACGGATTTTCGTTTCAGGTGCTTGGGCGAAGCAACAGTCCGGCGGCACTACGTCCGCTCGCCACCGCGAGCGGCGGGCGCGTCGTCACCGATCTCGGTTGGAAAGATACGGTCATGGTTTTCCCCGGCGAAACGGTGCGGATTGCGGTTGATTTCCGACAGGCGTTTCCGGGCGAGCAACTATTTTTGTTTCATTGCCACAATTTGGAACACGAGGACGGAAATATGATGGTTAATTTCCGCATTCCCGCATAATGCGCTTTCGCTCCGGTTAAAACTGTTTTTTGGGAATTTCAACAATACTTTTTGGATTGAAGGAGAAAATTAATATGAGTTGTTGTAGTGA
>JBBSAX010000240.1:0-7586 GCA_038251885.1 Pyrinomonadales bacterium
GAACGGAACAAGATTTGCTAATACCGGCAAACAAATGTGGATTAAAGTTGAGCTGGTTAATTTTGATTATAATAATGGTGTTCCTTTACCGACCGATATTACGGAAGATTTTCTAAGTCTCGGTGTTACCGAACGCGCTCCGATCAGAGTCAACAGCACCAATGGTTTTGAAATCATAGATTATAGCGGCTCGAACCCGACTGATGTAACAAACAAAGATAACGATGACATTCGTTCAATCATCAAATTACAACGATTTACAATTCCGGGAGTTGCAATACCAAATTCAAACACTACTCCGGGAAATGCCAGTTTTTTACTTTCTAGCAAAACTATCGGAAGCAATTCACATAATTTAGTAATCAGATATACAGGAATCGGTTCAAATATCGGAATTAATCCGACAAACGGTTGTGTTCTTACACCAACAACCAGCATTAACTATTGCGGAGTTGCAACCAATGGTTTTTCCGCTCCGCAACCAATTACCGATTCTTCAATAACAGAAGAAAATAATTATCATTTAAAATCAGTTAGATATACTTCTTCCGGGCTTTATACTAATACTATTGTCCCGATTCCGATTGAAATGTTCGATACCCGCGAAGGTATTCCGAATGACACAACTGCTTACACAGGTGCAATTAATGCAAACCAAGTTCCGAGCGCGGGTGTAATGAGTATGGTAGATATTGATGTCGCTAATCTGAGAAAGTTCTTAAATGGCGATTTTGATAATCTATTACCGACAACCACAACTTACGCAACCAACAAAGGTGTCAATCAATCGTTAGTAAGTTCCGATGTTCCGTCAAATAAAGGTTGGGTTTTATCTATTTCCGACCGTCGCGGCGATGCTGATTTTGACGGCGACTATGATATGGAAGACGTTTTTCCTGATAATACTCTTCAGTATAACGAAGATGTTAATGCAGATAATGCGCTTCAGAAAAAACTTTATCCTTCAGCCCTGTGGGAAGCCCCGGATTACAACGTCAATATTGATAAAAGTCAGGCTGCCACATCCGACCACGGTTATTACAGACGCGGTGTTCGTTTAATAAATGGGACAACATTACCGGGAATTTACAATGTAGCTACCCCAAATTCGACTCGCGGATTCACAGTTGCAGCTGAAAACGGTGTTTATGTTTTAGGAAATTACAATGCAACGGGAGTAACACTTCCCGGAGGTTCACAACCTGCTCCGTCTGCTAATTATCAGCCGCAAGGCACTTCAACCCATATTCCGGCAGCCATAGCTTCCGATTCCGTAACGATTCTGTCGAATGCTTGGGATGATTCGAAAAGTTTCACTTTTCCATTTGACCAAGGAAATCGTCTTGCGTCGGCAACTCAAGTCCGTTTTGCGATGTTGACCGGCGACGGGATTACTGGAAACACGGGTAATACATATAATCCGAGTCAATTCGGACAATTAAACGGCGGTATTCACAATTTCAAACGCTATTTGGAGCGATGGTCGAATGTTCGCCTTAATTACGCCGGTTCGCTTGTGAATTTATTTACTTCTCGTAATAACAACGGTTTCTGGAAATGCTGCAACGCGGTTTATAATCCACCGATCCGCGACTGGACTTTCGATACTACATTTCTCGATCCGAATCGTCTGCCACCCGGAACACCTTATATTTATTCATTAACATTTACCGGATTCCAAAGAGTAAATGAATAAACTAATTGCAAAATAGAAAAAAAGCGCGAAACTAAAAACCTCGCGCTTTTTCATTTTTTTACCGATAAAAACTTTCGTTCCCCGAACTTTAAAATTATAATATCGTATAGATTGCTGATTTGTGATATTTTTTTAATAGCAACTCTCCAACCGGATTACGATGAAATATCTCTCGCTGGAAAATACGAGACTCGACGGACGCTACGATGTTCATACGCATCTTGGGCGCGGAAGTTATGCTGAAATCTACGTGGCGCGTGATGTTCTGGCTGCGCCGCAATCGCCGCATTCTCAAGTTGTCATTAAAGCACTCAACGTCTTTCTGCAAAACGATTTGGATTTGGATTTAGAACGCACTTTAGTTGAAAATTTTCAAAATGAAGCAATCGCTCTCGACCGCGTTCGTCATCCAAATGTGATCAGCCGCATCGGACACGGAACAGCCAAAGATTTACGCGGAACTGTTTTTCATTATCTTGCTCTTGAATATCTTCCGGGCGGAGACCTTGCAAAGGCTTGCCGCGACAAAAAATTAACCTTAAAACAGGCACTTTTTTATATCGAACAAGTCTGTGCCGGGTTAGGTTTTGCTCACAAAAACGGAATAATTCACCGCGACATCAAACCGCAAAATCTTTTATTAACGGAAGACAGACAAACCGTAAAAATTGCCGATTTCGGTGTTGCCAGAATTTCTCAATCGGATTCACCAATTACAAGAGTCGGCACAAATATTTACGCACCGCCCGAACACAGTCCGATGCTTTCCGGTCAAACAGGAACGCTTGTTTCGCCGAAACTTACGCCTGCTGCCGATATTTATTCGCTGGCAAAAACTGCGTATGTTTTAATTACGTGCGAATCTCCGAGATTTTTCGCTAATCAACCGATTAGCGAACTTCCCTTTGCGATGCGGCACGAATTCTGGGCAAAAGATTTGGTTGAGATTTTGCAAAAAGCGACACAAGCGGATTCCGCCAAACGGCATCAGAACGTCAATGAATTCTGGCAGGATTTATCGAGATTAAAACGCTTTACCGAAGAAGATTCCGGCAAACTTGTCGCCCAAATTTCAACTTCTTCGCTTTACGCAATTCCCCGACCGCACGTTGCCGACGGATTTTATCCGTTTGCGCCGGAAGAAGCTAAATTTAATACTTCGCGCGAATTAAAAACAAAACTCGATCTTACTCCGAGCGAAATACCTTCAAATGTTGTCAAATTAGGTGCGGACTCAACCATTGAATCGCCAAGTCCGCAACCGAATGAAATAATTTTTGATTCTTCGCAAAATCAGCCGGAAACACCTGCGGTTCAACCTAAGAAAACACGCAATTTTATTCGCACTTTCGCCGTTTTTGCCATTCTCATTTTTTTATTTGCCGGTGCGCTTTTTGCCACGCAGTATTATATTCGCAACCTTACAGCCAGCAAAAATACATATCAAAGTGTTAAGGGCATCGCAAATACCGATGTTAATGTTCGCTCATCTCCGACTTCGGCAAATGATGATAATATAATCGGTGTTGTTACCGCTAAATCTACTGTAAAAATTGTCAGCGAAAAAGATAATTGGTATGAAATTGATGTAGTCGAACAAGGGAGAGTTATGAATGAGCAACCAAATGTAAAACGCGGTTGGGTTTTCGGAAAATATATTGATAAAAATTAGACTTATTTAATAAAAAGGAGAAATTAGTGAGTGTTTTAGATAAAGTCAGACGTTGGATTGACGGCGAAACCGCCGAATTGGTTTTGGAAGAAGCCGCACGTAATGCTCAGGTCAAACCGCGCAGTCAAGCGGAGGAATTTATTGTCAAAATCGCCCGCGCCGTCGAAGAAGTAATGCAACGCGAACTCGTGCCGTTGCCGCAGGGAACGACCATAATTCCGACCGAATATATGATTTTCCTGAGCGAAAATGACGATAAGGATTGGCAGGGAATAAAACGTCGCGGTCTTGAACAAGGGCTTTATCACATACTCGCGGAAAGAGCCAAAGAAATTGCCGGAAAGCGAAAACTCGAAACTAAATCCTTTGTCATCGAACTTCGCGTTGACGGAACTCTGGAACAAGGCGAAGTTCGCGTGCAGCATAGTTGGGATGAAGATTCAAGCAATAAAACCGGAGTTTTAGCCCGACCGAAGCCTGTCCAACAACCAAAACCACCGCATCAACCGATTCCTCAACCGCCGACTTTTATGCCGCCGCAAACTCCAAATTTGCAAACTCCGAATTTTGTCAACCAACAAGCATCAATGACGAATCAGCAGTCAACATCAAATCAAATTCCGCCGACATCGCAAAATATCAATGTTCCCCAGGTTACGCCGTTTCAAAATGAAGAAAACGAAGAGATGACGCACGTTAATAAGCGTAATCAAGAATTGTTTCGATTGGAGATTTGGCGCGATGGTGTCCGGCAAAATGTTGTCCCGATTTATCAAAACGAAGTCCGAATCGGACGCGGTTCGCGGTCAAAGCCGGTTGAAATTACACTTGTCGGCGACCCGGAAATCAGCCGTCATCACGTAAATCTGATGCGTGATGCAAACAATCAATTCTGGCTGGTAAATGTCGGAAGAAATCCCGCAATGATTAATAACAATGAACTTCCCACGGGACAGAGAGTTTCTGTAACGCCCGGATTACCGATAAATATTTGCAGTTATATTTTGCGGATTCAACCTCAATAAAGTAAAAAAGGGAGCTAAAAAGCTCCCTTTTTATGGTTGCTTGAATTAATGTTTAATGAACTTTAAGTGTCGGATCACCGAGTAAAGTCCATGACAGTCGAACATCTCTTCCGCCAATCACATTTTGCTTGGCATCTTTAATTAAATCACCCATTCTCAAAATATTTCCCTGAGAAATCTTTTGATAAAAACGTCTGGCGAGAATTTCCTGAACATCAGGCGTTGTTTTTCCGGACGAAGCCCAAGCAGAAACAGCACCACCATTCGGAGCTTTTAACATTAATTCGGCAATGCTATCACTAAATGGAGTTATAAAATAGCCATTTAAGCAAGTCAGCATCGTAAAAATTGAATAATTTGTTCCGTTCGCCATCGAAGGCACGTCCGCAGAAGAATAAAAACTCGTGGCTGCCCAAAGTGAAGGCGCACCGTGTCCCGAATAATTTACCAAATATCTGCCCATATTCAATTGAGCTAAAAGGTCCGGTCGAGCATTCGGACTTACACGATTAACCATAACCATTGGTGTTCCGGTTGGTAATTCAAGTGCCAACCTTTGACTCATTCCGGTAAAATCATATCCGTTTGGTTCATCATTGGCAAAAAGTACGCCTCTGGAAAAAGCCTGTCCTGCCGTTTGTTCAAAAATAGTTACTTTACCGAGCATTTGTGTAACGAACGCACCGTTCTGAGCAGGTATTCTGCCAATTGCTATTTCTGACAAACCATCGTCGTCAAAATCCGCTAAAGCCTCGTCGCTTCCGGTTTCTTCGTAATAAGTGTCAAAAAATTTGGTCGGGACAAAATTACTGTCGGCTACTCCTGTATAACCTCTCGGATCATAACTTGCATCACCAATAATTAGCACATAATTCGGCGGGGTTTGCCAGTTATTTTTGGCAAATTGTAAAAATGATCGAACAGAATTTGCGCTTAATATTCCATAATTAAATTCATCAAAAATGTCATCAACGCGAACCACTTCAACGGAAAAACCATCGTTTCTACGATAATTTGCCCACGCCTCTGCTTCGGTTAACCAATTTTTATGACTAATAATAAGTAAACCTGCATTATGATTAGCGTTTGCTAATGTCGAAGGGGTGCTTTGTTCAATAGTATCAACCGGCAAAACTGCCGAGTCGGCAACTGCAAACATTGCTTTGGGGCGGTTCGCCGGAATACTGACACCAAAACTTCCATTTTCCTGTGTTATCTGTAAGTTTGTAACAATCGTCGGTGAGTCAGGATATGTCATATCAAAAACTCTCAGGTTTGAGTTTGAAAATCCTTTAACTTCAAACCTTTTATTAGGTTTTGCATAAAAAGACAGAGTATTTTGTCTTGCTATGTAATTTCTTTCATAATCAACCTTAATTGATTCCACCAAGTTTATATCAGATGGATTTGAAGGGGTTCTAAATGCAACTTTATTACTTCCTTCGATCAACAACGAAGTCGGAATTTGATACGTTCTGGTCATCAAATCATAATTATTTCCTGATAATGGTTGAAGAGCAACACCGTTGAATACGACATTTACATTATGCGGAGTCAGCGTCAGACCTTGAACTCTAACGGTTAAAACCGCTCCGGTAAAAGTTCTGTCAATACCATCTAAATTAAAATTAACATCGCCGTTTGTTGTGGTTATAACTGTGCCAAAAAAGTTACTTGCATCGCCGTTACGTATTTGAGTGATGTATTGTAAGCGGTCTGCTTTATAAAATGATTGACTATAACCATTTGAAACGACATTACCACTGATTGGACGGCGAATAATCGAGTTAATTCTTTTACCGGCTTCGGTTCCGTTAATCAAATAATAAATTTGCGTGGCAGATTCAACCGTGTCAATTCCCTCACCGTAAAATTCTATAAAATCTCCGTTTGCCCCGATAGTGATTGATTGTTCATTACCGTTTTTATAAAGCTGCCAATTTTCTACGGGTGCATTTACATTAAATCCGCCATTTTGCAGTTCGGTTCGACTAACGCGATAAATTCCCTGTTTTTTTACACCTAGTTTGACACCCGGTTGGGCAGCAATAAATCTTTGTCTGTTTAAATCAGGAGCAAGGGCATTTTCACCAATCTCAGATTGTAATTCCTTATTCAATGAAAGATCATTTTTTTCAATTTTATATTCTTTATTTTTAGAAATATTGACCAATTGATCCGAAGTAAGACCTGAAACTTCCAATAAATTATCGGTATAATAGACGCTTATAAGATTTGAAGTCGTTTTTTGACCGTTTAAGGAAAGTGTTTCAATTACATAAACAGATTCCAAACTTCCCTTCGGGTCAAAAAATGTGTAGGTTCCGTCTAAAATAGTTTCTTCACTATTTTGCAGAAAACCGCCGCCGATGAAATTCTCGTTCACCTGTTCTTGGGTGTTGCCGTTAATCCGATAAACATTGAAACCCAAATTTTTGAACTCAGTCATCATCTGCCATTTGAACCAAACACCGTTACCGTCTGAAAATGCTTCAGTCGAGGAAAACTCGGTGGAAACACTTTTGTCATTTTTTGCAATCTGTGTTCGCGTTTGTTTTTGCGCGAGGACAGCAAGATTCAAAGTCAAAAACAACATAGTAATAATGAAAAATGTTATTACCTTATTCATAATATTTTTTTTACTCCTGAGAAACGAAAAAAGTTCTAAAGTTTGATAGTTATTGGTTGAAAAATTAATAAACTATTGCGTAAAATATGCTCAAACTTTACTACTTTTTTAGCGATTTGCCAAGATTTATTTTCACAATATCGGCTGTTTTCGTCTTCGAGCATTACTTTTAAATCTAAGACGACTTGCAGTTTTAGGAAGATAATTTATATCCTATTCGCCTACAAATAAATTTTAGATTCAACTTACGCTTATGAAAAAAACAAAAAGATTCTTTGCTTTCATTGTTGTAATAGCTTTATTTTGCATAACTATTCCCGAAAATTCAAAAATATTTGCGGCGTGGGGCGATCCGGTGCGCGGAAAGCACGCGATGGTCGCTTCGCAACACGAATTAGCCTCGAAAATCGGAGTGGAAGTTATGCAAAAAGGCGGAAATGCGGTTGATGCCGCAATCGCCGTCGGTTTAGCACTCGCAGTTGTTTATCCTGAAGCCGGAAATCTGGGCGGCGGCGGTTTTATGCTGATTCGCCTCAAAGACGGCACGACAACTTCGATTGATTA